>CAIKNA010000364.1 GCA_903828645.1 uncultured Bacteroidales bacterium | reverse complement strand
TGTGTTTGGTGATCAGCCTGGGATTCGAACCCAGGACCCCCGCCTTAAAAGGGCGATGCTCTACCGGCTGAGCTAGCTAATCTGCCTTTGAATTTGAGGGTGCAAAAGTAGTACTAAAAATTAAAAATTAAAAATTAAAAATTAAAAAAATACAAATATTTGAATGTCAATCTCTAATAAAGGGAAATATTGCCTTTTCCTGCTCTTACAACAATCATCTCATCTCCCGTACAGTCAATTACGGTCGAGGGTACATTCCCGCATGGTCCCGAATCAATCACGATATCCACCAGTTTGTAAAAGCGCTCATAAATCAATTCCGGATCAGTTTGATAATCAATAAATTCATCGTCTGCATGGATGGAAGTGGTCATGATGGGATTGCCCAGCAATTCGACAATCCGGATGGGGATGTTGTGGTCGGGAATACGGATGCCAACGGTCTTTTTCTTGCTCTGGAAGAAGTGGGGAACCGTGTTGGTGGCGTTCAGTATGAAGGTGAATGGGCCTGGCAATGCACGCCGCATCACCTTGAAAGTATGATTGGGAATCGGTTTTGAATAGCCCGAAAGCTGGCTGAGGTCGCTGCAAACGAATGAGAAATTCGCTTTTTCCCGTTTGATCCCCTTGATCTGTGCCACCCGGTCAACCGCCTTGATCTGGGTAATGTCGCACCCCATCCCGTAAACAGTGTCTGATGGATAAATAATCACTCCACCCTGGCGCAGGCAATCAACGACGGTTTTCAGTTGTCGTGGGCTGGGGTTGTCGGGGTGGATCTTTAAAAGCATGGATGGGTATTGACACCTGCAAAAATAATGAATATCGAATAATGAATATCGAATAATGAATAATGAACAACTAATGCTGAACTTCGAACTTCATAATTCGATATTCGATATTCAATAAAAAATGGGTAAGCCCCTTATATCGCACCGCTCAACCATCGTACCCTTGCTTTCTTCCAAACCTGGGGGAGTTAGTTGGGAGCTGGTCGTATAAGACTTACCCGCTGCAAAAATACAAATTTATCAGCCTCTTTTAACACGACGCTCTTTTTTTTTGTAAGTTTGCCATGCTACAAACCTTAAAACCTAGTCCCATGGAAGAAAAACCACGTTCCGTCATATCCAATGGAATCTATTATGGATTGATCGCCGGAGCAGCCATCATCGTATTCTCACTGATCATGTTCCTTCTTGACCTTTATTTGAACAAGGCAGTCAACTGGATCGGATATGTTTTCCTCATTGCCGGCATGATCTGGGGAACCCTTGAGTACCGGAATAAATATTCGAACGGATTCATCACCTATGGCAAAGCATTCAGTTCCTGTTTCTGGATCGGGTTGTTTGCCGGAATCCTGGCTTCGGTCTATTTTTTTGTTTTTATCCAGGTTATCCATCCCGGTTTTATCAACGAAATGCTGGATCAGATACGGGCTAATATAGTCGCATCGAAACCCGACATGTCGGAAGAACAGATTGAACAGGCAGTTTCAATGTCTGCGAAATTCATGTCACCCGCAATGATGAGCGTTTGGGGCTTTGCTGCCTACGCTGCTATGTCTGCCATTATCGGACTGATCCTGGCCATTTTCCTGAAAAAGGAAGATCCTTCGTTAAATACTGCCGTATAATCCTGTCAGGATGAATGTATCTGTTGTTATCCCTTTGCTCAACGAAGAAGAATCCCTGCCCGAACTTGCTGCCTGGATCGAACGTATCATGCTCGCGAATCACTATTCCTATGAAATTATTTTCGTCGATGATGGCAGTAAAGATAAATCCTGGCAGGTTATCCGGCTTTTACAGAAAAACAACGCCTGTATAAAGGGGATCAAATTTCGCCGGAATTACGGGAAAGCAGCAGCACTGAATGTGGGTTTTATTGCCGCAGCGGGTGAAGTGGTATTCACCATGGATGCCGATCTCCAGGACAGCCCCGATGAATTCCCCGGGATGTACCGCATGATCATGGAAGAAGGGTACGACCTCGTTTCGGGATGGAAGAAAAAACGACATGACCCGATTTCGAAGACCATCCCTACGAAATTTTATAATTGGTCGGCCCGCCGGATGTCGGGAATCAGGCTGCATGATTTCAATTGCGGGTTGAAAGCCTACCGGAATACGGTTGTGAAAAGCATAGAGATATATGGCGACATGCACAGATATATACCCTTCCTGGCTAAATGGGCCGGGTTTTCAAAAATAGGGGAGAAGGTTGTGCATCATCAGAAACGCAAATTCGGGAAGACAAAATACGGGCTTGACCGTTTTTACAAAGGCTACCTTGACCTGGTTACCATCACCTTCACTTCAAGGTTTGGCAAAAGACCCATGCATTTTTTCGGGCTATGGGGAAGCCTTATTTTCCTTGGAGGACTTGGCATCGCTGGATACCTGGCCTATGAGAAATTCTTCAAACTGGCGTTCAAAATGACCGAACGGCCCCTGTTTTTCTTTGGGTTGCTCGCCATGATCATCGGGACCCAGTTGTTTGTGGCAGGATTCCTCGGCGAACTTGTTTCACGAAGCTCTTCCGACCGGAACAACTACCTGATCGAAGAGAAACTCGGGGTGGAATGAAGACCCCCCGGAACGTAGTTTTGATAGGCCCGGCCCATCCATTGCGGGGCGGACTGGCAACCTTCAATGAAAGGCTGATCCGCGAATACCGTGCGAATGGTTCTGATGCCTGCATTTACACCTTCAGCCTTCAGTATCCCTCATTGTTATTTCCGGGGAAAACACAGATATCCTCGGAACCGGCCCCCCGAGACCTTCCGATCTACATCAAGGTGAACAGCATCAATCCGTTCAACTGGATTAAAACAGGGCTGGAGCTCCGAAAACTGAGACCCGACCTGGTGATCGTCAAATTCTGGATGCCTTTCATGGCGCCCTGTTTCGGCACGATCTGCAGGATCATCAGGGGAAACAACCACTCCCGGATCATCACCATCATCGACAACATCATCCCACATGAGCACCGGCCAGGCGACAGGTTGCTTTCATCATACTGGATCGGCAGTGTTGACGGGTGCGTTGCCATGTCGAAATCGGTGCTGGACGACCTTGGGAAGTTTGATACGACGAAGCCGAAACTTTTCTGCCCGCATCCGCTGTACGACAATTTCGGCGATCCTATTCCAAAACATGAAGCCCTTCAAAGGTTGAAATTGGATCCCGCTTCCCATTATGTTCTTTTTTTTGGGTTTATCCGTGATTACAAAGGTCTGGACCTGCTCCTGGAAGCATTTGCGGATGAACGGCTGCGCCGAATGAAGATCAGATTGCTGGTCGCAGGCGAGTTTTATTGTGATCCAAAACCCTTCCAGGCGATCATTGCCCGTCATCACCTGGATGACCTAGTGATCATGAGCAATGACTTCATCCCCGACAGCCGGGTACTCAATTATTTCTGTGCGGCCGACCTGGTGGTCCAGCCGTATAAAAGCGCCACCCAGAGCGGTGTGACACAAATTGCCTACCATTTCAACAAGCCCATGATCATTACGGATGTTGGTGGTCTCGCTGAATTTGTTCCGGATGGAAAAGTCGGTTATATCGTTAATCCGGACCCTGCCGAAATTGCCTCTGCCATCGTTCGCTTTTACGATGAAAACAGGGAGTCGGAATTTTCCGCCAATGCAGCCCTTGAAAAGCAAAAATATTCCTGGGGAAATATGGTGGAGACTATTGACAAACTCCTTTGAAGGCCCTATATTTACAGGGTGTTTTAAAAAGGAGGCTTTCATGAGGTATGTTTTTATTACGTCCGTCTTTTTATTGCTTGTTTTCGCAGCCGGTTTTACACAGCAGCTCCTTGTTTTGCAGCCCGGGCCGGTTGACGGGAAAGACACCTACGTAAACAGTGCCTATCCCGATCGCAACTGGGGAACAAATCCCAACATGATTCCATCAGCATGGACCTATGACGGTGTGTTTGGCGCTGGCAGGGCGCTGATCAGGTTCGATCTTTCACAAATTCCTCCGGGCACACAGGTCCTGGATGCACGGCTGACGCTTTTTTATGATCCGGAGGCCGGCTTTGGCGAACAGTATGGTGAAAATGCATCCTCGCTGCAGCGGATCACGGAGGATTGGAACGAAATGACCGTTACCTGGAATACCCAGCCATCAGCAACACCGGCAGGGGCAGTCTACTTACCTAAAACCAACAGCACTTCTGAAGATTTGGTTGATATTGATATTACCGGGTTTGTTGCAGGATGGGTGCTTCATCCCGAAACCAATTTTGGTTTTATGCACAGCATGGTAACCGAAATCACATATTGCTGCATAACCTATTCTTCAAGCGATCATGTTAATACTGTCAAACATCCGAAACTGGTGATTACCTATAGGAAATGTGACCGTCCTGTCGCGGGATTTACTTTTACCACTCAAATTCCCTCGGTGGCTTTTTCAGATACTTCAAGTGCCGCTACTACCTGGTTCTGGAGTTTTGGCGACGGTTACTTCTCTAACCTGCAAAACCCTCAGCACACTTATGCCATGCAGGGCATTTACACGGTTTGCCTCGCCGCCAGTGATTCCTGCGGATCAGATACCGTCTGCAAGGAGCTGCATGTATGTAAATCACCAGAACCACATTTTAATTATTCGGCTGATGGCAATATGGTTGCTTTTCGCGATTCATCCACTACGCCGCAATCATGGTTCTGGGATTTCGGGGATGGATTTTATTCTGATCTGAATAATCCGCAACATTATTTCAATTACTCCGGGTCCTATCTTGTATGCGAAAAAGTGACGAATGGCTGCAACGAGCAAACTTTTTGTGACTCTGTCATCATCATTGCGAACGCCATTAAAGATCAGGCTGGCAACTTTGGGGTGACCATTTATCCGAATCCTTTGCACGATGTCGCCATACTGCAACTGAATGTTCAGACTAGATCAGACGTCATATTTGAACTGTTCACGCCTCAAAACCGCGGGATTAAAAGTTGGGTAAGGAAGGTTAACCCGGGAGATCCCCCAATTTCGCTGAACCTTGCCGGGTTACCGGGAGGAATCTATTTCCTGCGGACAAAAATTGATGGGAATATCCGGTTGAACAAACTGATAATCCAGTAAATTTGCAGCAAAATTACGCTTGTTGTCACACCTTATTTTCATCGCATGATCATTCGCAGCAAAGCACCCTTACGTCTTGGTCTTGCCGGGGGAGGAACCGATGTGGCACCGTTCTCGGAACTCTACGGTGGTGCTATCCTTAATGCCACCATCAGCATGTATGCCCATGCCTCGATACAACCGCGTAATGACGGCCGGATCGTGCTCAACTCCATGGATAAAAAGGAGTTTTACAACCTGGATTCTTCTGATATCCTGCCCATTGACGGAAACCTTGACCTGCATAAGGGGATTTATAACAGGATCGTTCGTGATTTCACCCACAAGCCGCTCTCTTTTGAACTGTCAACCTACGTGGATGCCCCGCCGGGTTCGGGCCTGGGAACCTCTTCAACCCTGGTAGTGGCCATTGTCGGCGCTTTTGCCGAATGGCTCAAACTTCCCATGGGGGATTATGATCTCGCCCACCTTGCTTATGAAATTGAACGGAATGACCTTGGAATGGCCGGCGGAAAACAGGATCAGTACGCGGCTACCTTTGGAGGAGTAAACTTCATGGAGTTTTTCCGGGACGATAAGGTGATCGTTAATCCGTTAAGAATCAGGGAAAAATACCTCGACGAACTTGCCCACAACCTCATCCTGTACCATACTGAAACAAGCCGGCTCTCCTCAAAAATCATCGAACAGCAAACAATAAACGTACTGGCTAAAAATGTAAAATCGCTGGAGGCCATGCACAAACTCAAGGAACAGGCGGTGATGATGAAGGAAGCCATTCTGAAGGGCAACCTGGATGAAATTGGTGAAATTCTCGATTTCGGCTGGCAGTTTAAAAAGAACCTTGCAGAAGGAGTCAGCAATGAATTTATCGATGAAATTTACGAAACCGCGATGAAAAACGGTGCGACCGGCGGGAAAATATCCGGCGCAGGAGGGGGAGGCTTTATCTTTTTCTATTGTCCCGGCAACAACCGTTCAAAGGTGATAGAATCTTTGAAGAAATTCGGGGGCCAGACAAAACGGTATGAATTTGCGTCGAAAGGTTTGTCGACGTGGACCATATGAAATGCAACAATGTATCAATATAAATTGCAAATTGTTAAATTGAAAAATAAGCGGAATTTTGTTGACTTATTATTTTTTTAGATGAAGAGTTTTTTAGAATTGGCAAAAGCACGGTCTTCCGTCAGAAATTACCTGGATAAACCGGTGGAGGAGGAAAAACTGCAGTATATCCTGGAATGTGGAAGGGTGGCACCATCTGCCGCCAATTACCAACCCTGGCACATCATCTTGATCAGGGAACCCGGTATGCGCCGGAAACTGGGTGCCACCTACAACCGCGCCTGGTTCCTCATGGCTCCCGTGGTACTTGTCATTTGCGGTGATCACACAGCCGGTTGGAAGCGTGCCGATGGTAAAGACCATACGGATATCGATGCAGCCATCATCATCGACCACATGACCCTTGCTGCTGCAGAACAAGGCCTTGGAACCTGCTGGATCTGTAATTTTGATGCTGCTTTATGCAGGAAAGAATTGAGACTTCCGGAAAATTTAGAGCCTGTCGCCTATTTACCCATTGGTTACCCCGGGATTTCCGGTGATGATCATGCAAGGCATCCCAACAGAAAATCCATGAACGAGATCATTCATTACGAAACTTTTTAACTTTGCCCTTGTTCCGTTGTACCAAATCACCTATATAGCGGAATTTTAATTTTTCTGATTTTACCATTTTACATTTGTCCTATGCGCATCATCGAATCGATAAAAGAATCCATCGAAGTAAAACAAAAAATACTCACGAACTCATTGCTTATCAGGGATATTCGTAAAATTTCCGTGGTCTGTGCCAATGCTTTTTCAAGGGGCAACAAGGTGCTGTTTTGCGGCAATGGCGGAAGTGCAGCCGATGCACAACACCTTGCCGCAGAATTTTCCGGCCGATTCTATTACGATCGTCCACCATTGCCCGCCGAGGCGCTCCACGTGAACAGCTCTTTTCTCACTGCCGTTGCCAACGACTACTCATTCGATGAGGTTTATGCAAGATTGCTTAAAGGAATTGGCAGGGAGGGAGATGTGCTGATCGGTTTGTCAACCTCGGGAAATTCGAAAAATATCATCCGGGCGTTTGAGGTGGCCCGTGAAATGCATATTACAACGGTCGGACTCACCGGGGAGACCGGAGGTAACCTGGCCGGATTATGCGATTTCCTGATCAACATTCCATCACAGGACACACCCCGTATCCAGGAGTCGCATATCATGGTCGGCCACATCATTTGCGAACAGGTTGAGTCAACCTTGTTTCCCAAAGAGGGCTAATGTGGAGGCAATCATACTTGCCGGCGGGTTCGGCACACGTTTACAGGAGTTAGTGAGTGATGTTCCTAAATCGATGGCGCTGATCAACCAGCGTCCGTTCCTGGAATATCTTTTCGATGACCTTATCACCCAGGGGGTAGAGAAAGTTGTACTCGCCGTGGGTTACAAGCATGAGATCATTTCCGGACACTTCGGGGAGCGGTATAAGTCGCTTCCCATCCAGTACACAGTGGAAACAGAACCCCTTGGAACCGGCGGCGGTATCCGGCTTGCCCTGTGGAAGATCAGCGGACTTCGGGCCCTTGTGATGAATGGCGACAGCCTCTTCAGGCTCGATTATCGAGCCATGATGGAGTTTCATCTCAGAAAAAAAGCAGATGCGACCATTGCGTTACGAAAATTGAAGGATACCGGCCGTTATGGCAGGGTATCTGTGAACCGGATCAGGCGTGTCACCGGGTTTGAAGAAAAAGGGCTTTCGGCCGGACCCGGCTATATCAATGGAGGGGTCTACATCATTGAGAAATATTTCCTGATGGAACCTGAGTTCCGAGGCCGTTTCTCCATGGAAAAAGATTGCTTTGAAAAATATTTCACCAACTCAAAATTGTTCGGATTTCCGGCGGAAGGTTATTTTCTCGACATTGGCATCCCCGATGATTATTTGAAAGCACAACATGAATTTGCCGCATTTAACCATTGACCGTTCCTGTACCTTGTTTCTCGACCGCGATGGAGTCATCAACCGCCGGATCGTGGACGATTATGTCAAAACCTGGGACCAGTTTGAATTTTTACCGGGCGTACTTGATGCAATGAAACTCTTCAGGATGGCATTTGACCGGATTATCGTGGTCAGCAATCAGCAGGGGGTAGGCAAGGGGTTGATGGATGAAACCGGGGTAGATTCGATCCATCGAAGGATGACGGAAGAGATAAGTGATGCAGGAGGCGGGGTGGATGCGGTATTCTTTTCACCGCATCTTAAGTCGGACCGGTCGGTCATGAGGAAACCAAATATAGGCATGGCGCTGAAGGCCCGGAAGCAATTTCCGGATATTCGTCTTAAACATTCGGTCATGGCTGGCGATTCACTGTCTGACATGTTTTTCGGCAAACGTGCCGGCATGATCACGGTGTTGATTTCAGCAGATGCCACGCTTGCAAAAAAACACCCGCGGCAGATAGACTTCCTTTACCCAGACCTCATCACCCTGGCTCATTCACTGTAATCATTTTCAAATGAGCCCAACCATCATCCTCACCTGTTTTCTGGCCTACACGGCACTCCTGTTTGTGATTACGTGGCTCACCGCGCGCAAATCGACCAACCGCAGCTTTTTCCTTGGAAATAAAGCTTCGCCCTGGTTCGTGGTGGCGTACGGCATGATCGGAGCCTCCATGTCGGGGGTGACATTTATGTCGGTCCCCGGGTGGGTCGGCACCGCCAATTTTTCATACATGATGGTCGTTATCGGGTATGTGTTCGGGTACCTTGTGATCGCGAATGTATTGCTGCCGCTCTATTACAGGTTGAACCTCACTTCCATCTATTCATACCTTGAAACACGGTTCGGTTTCTGGTCCTACAAGACCGGTGCTTTTTACTTTATCCTTTCGCGTACCATCGGGGCATCATTCAGAATGTTCCTGGTGGTGAATGTTCTGCAGATTTTCATTTTCGATGCATGGAATATCCCATTCTTTGTAACGGTATCGATTTTCATCGTCCTCATTCTTTTATACACCTTTAAGGGAGGTATCAAAACCATTATCTGGACCGATATGATTCAAACCACCTTCATGCTGTTATCGCTGGTGATGTCCATCTGGCTCATCACAGACCGAATGGGGTTGAACCTGGGCGAAATGGCGGGCAAGGTTTATTCGAGCAATTATTCAAAAATGATATTCACCGACTGGAGCGATAAGCGGTTCTTTCTCAAAGAGCTATTCAGCGGGGCCTTCATCGCAATTGTCATGACCGGGCTTGACCAGGAGATGATGCAAAAAAATTTAAGTTGCCGGTCTCTGAAAGATGCTCAGAAAAACATGTTCACCTTTACCGGCATCATGGTGTTCGTCAATTTTTTAATTCTCTTTCTTGGAGCATGCCTCTACATTTTCACCTCATCAAGGGGCATCGGAGTCCCGGTCAAAACCGATGATCTTTTCCCGGTTATTGCCATCGGCCATCTGGGGCCGGCTGCAGGGCTGGTATTCCTCATCGGGCTCATTTCCGCCGCCTATCCCAGTGCAGACGGGGCTCTAACTTCGCTGACAACCTCTTTCAGCATTGATTTCCTGGGAATAAATAAACGCGAATCGCTCACCGAAAATGAGAAAAAGAGGATAAGGCAGATGGTTCATGTCGCCTTTGCTTTCATCCTGCTGATGGTGATCGTGTTGTTCAGGGCCATCAACGACCGGGCCGTGATTGACAAATTATTTACCGTTGCAGGGTATACCTATGGGCCATTGCTCGGCCTCTTTGCATTCGGGTTATTCACAAAATTCCAGGTCCGTGATCGCTGGGTACCATTAATTGCGCTTCTTTCACCGGTTATCTGTTTTTTTCTGAGTGAGCATTCTGTTGATATCTTCCATGGATACCGTTTCGGATTTGAACTTCTGATCTTAAATGGATTTATTACATTTGCCGGATTGTTCTTTTTCAGGAAGAAAGCTGCCACAAATTGATTCCTGCCTGAACCCATCACCAAACGGGAAGGATTCTGCCTCTTGCATTTTCAGGGGAGGGGAGTAGGGAGCTTCAAAATGAAGGAACTTTGAAAAGTCAATTTAATTAGTAACCATTATTTTATATACTTGATTCATGAACAATTTACGTTCCAGAGCCCTCGAAATTTCCATGACCCGCTCAAGCCATGTTGTCGGCTATCCTGACAGGAAGGCTTCCGAATATTTTGGCGAACTTACGTTTAACCATGCTGCAATGCGTGAATACCTCACCGAGGAGGCATTCAAACAGGTGATGAACTCCATCGAAAAAGGGGAGAAGATCGACCGGAAAATAGCAGACCAGGTAGCTGCCGGCATCAAGGCCTGGGCCATCAGCAAGGGAGCCACGCACTACACCCATTGGTTTTTACCGTTGACTGGCGCCACTGCCGAAAAGCATGATGCATTTGTCGACCCTGTTGAGGGAGGAGAGGGAATTGAAAAGTTCAGGGGTAGCGAGCTTACCCAGCAGGAACCCGATGCATCAAGTTTCCCGAGCGGAGGAATCAGGAGTACTTTCGAGGCGAGGGGTTACACTGCCTGGGATCCCACCTCCCCGGCCTTTATCATGGATCGAACCTTGTGTATTCCGACGGTTTTCGTCTCCTACACCGGCGAGTCCCTTGATTTCAAAACTCCCCTGCTGAAGGCGATTTATTCCATTGATAAAGCTGCCGTGGATGTTTGCCAGTATTTTGATAAAAACATCACCAAGGTGTTTGCGACACTGGGTTGGGAGCAGGAGTATTTCCTTGTTGACAATGCATTGTACCTGGCCCGTCCCGACCTTGTTCTGACCGGGAGAACCTTGTTTGGCCACTCATCTGCAAAGGACCAGCAGTTGGAGGATCACTATTTTGGAACGATCCCACAGCGGGTACTGGCCTTTATGCAGGAATTTGAATATGAAGCGCACAGGTTGGGTATCCCGGTTAAAACGCGGCACAATGAAGTTGCTCCAAACCAGTTTGAATGTGCACCTGTATTTGAGGAGGTCAATCTCTCGATAGATCATAACCAGCTTATGATGCATCTGCTGGATAAAATTGCCGGGCATCATGATTTTACCGTTCTCCTTCATGAAAAACCCTTCAGCGGGGTGAATGGTTCTGGAAAACACAACAACTGGTCGCTTGCAACAAACACGCATGAAAATCTGCTCTCCCCGGGGAAATCTCGACAGGAAAATCTTCGGTTTCTCACTTTTCTGGTCAATATACTCAAAGCAGTTCATGAACATGCCGACCTGATCAGGGCGATCATTGCCTCGCCGGGCAACGACCACCGGCTGGGGGCCAACGAAGCTCCGCCTGCAATTATTTCTGTTTTTATCGGCACCCAGCTCACCCAAATGCTTGAAGTTATCGAAAAGGCGGATAAACATACCCTGGCTAAACCTGAGGCTGGCAGTGACATGTTGAAAAGCCTGCCAAAGATTCCTGAAATTTTACTGGATAATACTGATCGCAACCGAACATCGCCTTTTGCCTTCACGGGCAACAAATTTGAATTCCGGGCTGTTGGATCAGCACAAACATGCGCCCCGCCCATGATCATACTGAATCTGATCGTGGCTGATCAGCTTCGCAAGTTCAAAGTTGAAGTAGATGCCCTGATTGCGAAAAAAACAGGGAAGGAGGATGCGCTTTTCCAGGTAATTAAGAAATACAGCCGGGAGTCAAAAAAGATCAGGTTCGAAGGAAATAATTATTCTGATGAATGGGTGAAGGAGGCAGCCAGTCGCGGGTTATCCAATCGCAAAAACACACCTGAAGCGCTCAAAGGATTTATTGAGAAAAAATCGGCCGACCTGTTTGAAAGGAACAATGTTCTTTCAACGCGTGAACTGATTGCCCGTCATGAGATCATGCTGGAAAATTATACTAAAAAAATCCAGATCGAATCCCGGGTACTGGGCGATCTTGCAGGGAATCACATCATCCCGGTGGCCATCCGTTACCAGAATACACTCATCGAAAATGTGAAAGGGCTGAAGGAAGTTCTTGACCTGAAGACCTATGGAAAGCTTTCACAAAACCAGATGGAGACCATCACCGAAATTTCCGAACATGTAGATAAAATCAAAACCTTCGTGAATGAGATGGTCGATGCCAGGAAAGCGGCCAATCAGATTCATGAACCAGAAGAAAAGGCTTT
Organism: uncultured Bacteroidales bacterium; assembly: GCA_903828645.1. Lineage (GTDB taxonomy): Bacteria > Bacteroidota > Bacteroidia > Bacteroidales > FEN-979 > CAIVAT01. The sequence continues at coordinate 41,939 of CAIKNA010000364.1, read as the reverse complement.
CGCATACTGCTACAAGGTTCTTCCATATTTTGAAAAAATAAGGTCGCATGCCGATAAGCTGGAGTTGCTCGTTGATGATGAACTGTGGCCTTTACCGAAATACCGAGAACTATTATTTACCCGTTAAAACACTGATTATGAAAAAGAGCATCGCAACAGCAATATTGTTGCAGTTCATATTGGCCTGTGCCATCTTTGGACAGATCAATGTGTTGCGCATCGATAACAATGCCGCACCTCAAACCACGGATGGAGTTTTTTATTCATTGCCTCGCACCGTGGTGAAAATAGATGTGAAAATTGACCGCATTGAGAATTATAAAGGACCTTATGCTGATTTTGCACTGAGATTCCTTGGATTGAAAAATGTGGTCCCTTCAAATTCCATTGATTACAGGATCAGCGACATCATTATTACTACCTACCCCGAACCCGACCCTGATCAATACTATTTTGTAGAGTTGGGCGATAAAATTTCGAAAGGGGAGAAGGCAGGCATGCTCTCACTGAGCGATGCCGGGGTAATTATTGGAACAATTCCTGCAGACATTGATACAACAAGAAATATGGTCCGTTTGGCAAAAACGGATGAATCGAGAGCCGATGCTGATAAAGATGCATTTGGCGAGCTGTTTAAATATTCGGCCGATGTGAGTGTTTTCGAGAAAGTAGACACCATCATCAGGAAAATCAACATCGATACCATGACGGTCGAGCGCCAATATTACAAACGCACCATGGTAGAAAAGTCGCCGGAGCAAAAAGCCAAGGAGGCGGCCGACTACATTTCTAAAATCAAGGACAACCGGTTCAACCTTATCAGCGGGACCCAGGAGGTTAACTATAACAAGGAGACGCTGGAATACATGGACGACCAGTTGAACCGGATGGAAAAAGAGTACCTGAAGCTTTTTACCGGAATCAGCATTCACAAGAACCTGACATTCAGCTATAAATATATCCCTGTTCCCAACCAGATCAATACGGAAATTCCGATCTTTAAATTTCTGAAATCCAAAGGGGTGATTGATCTGGATGAACAGGGAGGGAAAGTGGTCACCATTAAAATCCAGCGTGTTGGAAATACCAATACCGTTGCGAATTACCTAAAAAAAGCAGAAAAAAAATCAAAAGTCCAGGGATTTTCGTACCGTATCCCTGAACTGGCGCGTGTTTCAGTAAAACTTGATGAAAATACCCAGGAGGAGACCCAGTGCCTGGTGTCCCAATTGGGGGTTGTGACCAACCTGCCTGCCAGCAAATGGAAGGTGATGTTTCATAAGGAAACCGGTGGTATCAAAGGGTTGGAAGTTCAGTAACTCGCTTTTCTTATTCTGACCAGTTTCTCAAGCAGGTCTTCCAGGTAGTCAATGCGCAACATATTGGCACCATCGGATTTTGCATTTTCAGGATCAGGGTGGGTTTCGATGAAAATGCCATCGGCACCTACCGCAATTGCTGCCCTGGCAATGGTTTCGATCAGGCCTGGTCTCCCGCCCGTAATGCCGGAGGCCTGGTTGGGCTGCTGCAGCGAATGGGTAACATCAACGACAACAGGAACCCCGTTTGTCTGCATTTCAGGGATGTTCCTGAAATCGACAACGAGGTCGTTGTAGCCGAAAGTGGTGCCCCTTTCGGTCAGCATTACTTTTGAATTGCCTGTTTGCATAACCTTCTGAACGGCGAATTTCATCGATTCGGCAGATGCAAACTGACCTTTTTTTATATTTACAACCTTACCGGTTTTCCCGGCAGCAACAAGCAGTTCGGTCTGGCGGCAAAGGAAGGCGGGGATTTGAAGGATGTCGACATAGGCCGCGGCCATGGCTGCATGTGCTTCATTATGGATGTCGGTTAATACCGGGATCCCGAGTTCTTTGCCAACCTGCCCGATCAGACACAGAGCATTTTCGTGGCCGATCCCGGTAAACGAATCTCCCCGCGACCGGTTAGCTTTCAGGTACGAGGCTTTAAAAATAAAGGGGATGCGCAGCCGGTCGGTTATCTTCTTGATGTGCCTGGCGATCTCCATCGGCATCTCCTCATTTTCAACCACACACGGGCCGGCAATCAGGAAAAAATTCTGAAGCTTGTCACTCTTCAATTCAGAAAAGAATTTTTCTTTCATTTTATATTTTTCAACAAACTAAATATTTTTGCATTCCTGCATTCCTGCATTCTTGCATTTCTGCATTTAATATTTGTACTTATCCTTCCACATCGTTTTCAGCTTCATCCTGATTTCATTCTCCCGTGGGTTATTCTGCGGGTCATAAAACTTTACCCCTTTGATCTTCTCAGGCAGGAACTCCTGATCAATAAAATTGTTGTCAAAATCGTGAGCATATTTGTAATCCTTTCCATACCCGATTTTCTTCATCAGGTTGGTTGGGGCATTCCGTATATGCAAAGGAACAGGAAGGTCACCGGCCTCCCTGAAGGTTTTCTGGGCATTCCGGATGGCAAGGTAGGATGCATTGCTTTTGACAGAACAGGCAAGGTAGATAGCCGTTTGCGAGAGGATCAGGTCGCATTCAGGGTACCCGATCACCTCCACGGCCTGAAAACAGGTTGAGGCAAGCAACAGCGCATTTGGGTTGGCATTGCCGATATCTTCTGAGGCAAGGATCAGCATGCGGCGGGCGATGAATTTCGGATCTTCGCCCGCCGCGATCATGCGTGCAAGCCAGTAAACGGCTGCATTCGGATCGCTTCCACGCATCGATTTGATGAAGGCCGAGATGATATCGTAATGCATCTCACCTGTTTTGTCATACATCGCCAGGTTCTGCTGGATGATCCTGATGGTTTTTTCATTGGTAATTCTTACCGGCGAGCCTTGTTTGAGTTCCGTAGTGACAATGAGTTCAAGTGCATTCAGCAGTTTCCTTGCATCCCCGCCTGAAATACGGAGCATGGCCTCTGGTTCGGGAATTTCAATATCCGTCTTCAGGTTGTTTTCAAGATGCACTCGTCCCTGTTCAAGGAGTTTGAGCAAGTGAGTTTCTTCCAGGGGTTTCAAAATATAAATCTGGCATCTTGAAAGGAGAGGGGAGATAACTTCAAACGAAGGATTTTCTGTAGTGGCGCCTATGAAGGTCACCACCCCTTTTTCAACAGCGCCAAGCAGGGCATCCTGCTGCGACTTGCTGAACCGGTGAATTTCATCAATGAACAGGAACGGGCTGTCGCTTGCTTCCAGGGCTTTTGAAATGACTTCACGAACTTCCTTTACTCCTGAACTTACAGCGCTAAGGGTGTAAAAAGTCCTTTTCAGTTGTTTCGAAATGATATGGGCCAGCGTGGTTTTCCCAATCCCGGGTGAACCCCAGAGGATCATGGAAGGAACATTGCCCGACTCAATGGCCCGCTGCAGGATAGCCCCCCTGCCAATCAAATGTTCCTGTCCCAGGTAATTTTCCAGCGAATCCGGACGTAACTGCTCAGCCAATGGAATTAACATGGAGCAAAGATAACGTAAATCCAGTCGGCCCCAAAAAGATAAAATTATTCTGGTTGATATTCAACGTGATAGAGCAAATGTTAAAAAATGTTAAATAATAATGGTTAAAATATTTGGAACGAGGCAGCACATTGGCTTATCTTTGCAAACTAATTATAAAAAATCAATAGACAATGAAAAAACTTGCAACTTTATTACTGATCGGAGTAGTAGCTTTCATGTACTCCTGTGGCCCAAGCGCAAAACAGATCGAAGAAACCAGAATTGCTGACTCTATCCGCGTTGCTGACTCATTGGCAATGGTTCAGGCTGAACAGCAGAGAATCGCCGATTCAATTGCAAAAGTTCAACAGGAGAAAATGATTGCCGATTCTGTTGCTCATGCTGATTCCGTGAAGAAATTCCCGAAATTATTCAAATCTGCAAAACCTGCAAAACCTGCAAAGCCTGCAAAAAAAGGCAAATAATCTCCAACCAGAACAAAATAAAAAAGCCCCGGCATACGGGGCTTTTTTATTGCATGGATCCACGCAGAAATGTCTATAAGTTTTTAATTTCACCAACAAGCTTTTGCAGGGTCGCCTTGGCATCACCAAAGAGCATCCGCGATTTGGGCATAAAGAAAAGGTTGTTCTCGATTGCAGCATATCCCTTCGCCATGCTCCGTTTCATGATGATTGTGTTCCTGGCTTCCCACACTTTGATTACAGGCATTCCGTAGATTGGGCTTGAAGGATCTTCCTCTGCAGCGGGGTTTACGACATCGTTGGCACCAACCACAATCACCACATCGGTATTGTTCATTTCATTGTTTGCATCCTCCATCTCCTGCAATTTTTCATAGGCCACATCTGCTTCGGCCAGCAGGACATTCATGTGCCCCGGCATGCGGCCTGCAACAGGATGAATGCCGTATTTCAGCTCGACCCCCTTGGAGGCAAGCAGGTTTTCCAGTTCATGGCAAAGATGCTGTGCCTGGGCAACTGCCAGACCATAGCCGGGAACAACCAGGACTTTTTGTGAATAGCTGAGCAGGACCGCGGCATCGCTCAGTGAAATCTCCTTCACGGTTTTATCACCTGTATCAGCAGCGGCTGCCGAGCTTCCGCCAAAAGCGCCAATGATAACATTCAGCAACGACCGGTTCATGGCTTTACACATGAGTATGGTGAGGATGGTTCCCGATGATCCGACCAAAATGCCACCAGTGAGCATCGCCTGGTTGCTGTAAAGAAAACCGCCCATGGCAGCAGCTACCCCCGTAAAAGAATTTAACAGCGAGATGACCACAGGCATGTCAGCGCCGCCGATGGGCATTACGAAGGTGACACCGTAAACCAGTGCAAGTGCGGCCAGGGTGTAAATCATCCAGTTTTCACCGGCAACCGGTGTTTTAAACATGATGAACACCACGAAGGCAAATAATATAAATAAAAATGAGAGGTTTATGTAGCGCAGAACCGGACTCTTCACATCACCGATCCGTTCGTCAAGTTTACCAAACGCTATCATGCTGCCGGCAAAAGAGACACCACCGATCATCAGTCCCAGCAAGATGGCAAGCGCTTCTCCGTTCAACATGGTGGTAAAATGCTGATCAGCCAGCTGGGTTTGCATTCTCGGAAATTCCATCATGGAAATGAGGGCCGCACATGCACCGCCCATTCCGTTGAAAAGAGAGACCATTTGCGGCATTGCGGTCATTTTTACCTTTTTGGCAGCCATCCAGCCAACCACCGACCCGATAACCAGTGCGCCGGCAATCCAGCCGATGTTGTGAATGCCCTGGTATGAACCATCATCCATTTTTGTCTTATGAAACAGGATCGTGAAGAGGATGGCAAGCCCCATCCCTGCCGCTGCCCAAAGATTCCCACTGCGGGCGGTTTCGGGATGTCCAAGCTTTTTCAGTCCAAGGATGAAAAGTACTGAAGCGAGGATATATGACACCTCCAGGATCGAAAGGTATTCGGAAAAATTATAGTTTCTGGTGAGGGTTTGTATCGTTTCCATGGTTCCTTCTTATAGCTGTTTTTTCTTTTTCTTAAACATCTCGAGCATGCGGTCGGTCACAACAAAACCGCCAACCACATTCAGCGTTCCGAGAACGACAGCGATAAATCCCAGGATCATGGAGATCAGATTTCCTGCATGACCCATTACAATGATGGCGCCGATGATTACAACCCCGTGAATGGCATTCGCACCTGACATCAGCGGGGTGTGCAAAACCGATGGAACATGCGAAATCACCTCAATTCCAAGGAAAATGGATAAAATAATGATGAAAATCGCCTCCCTGTACTCAAAGAAAAATTTTAAAATATCATTCATAGTTCTGTTATTTATGCAGTTATCATTGCCTTCACACGTTCATGAACGATCTCATGATCGTGGGTAACACAGGTGCCTTTTACAATGTCATCCTGCCAGTTGAGGTTGAATTCGCCTTTGGCGCTGATCATAAGTTTCAGAAAGTTGATCACGTTCTTGCCGAACATTTTGCTTGCATCGGAAGGCAGGTCAACAGGAAATGATGAATTGCCGATTATTTTCACACCATGAAACAGGATGGTTTCATCATTTTTGGTCAGTTCGCAGTTCCCGCCGGTAGATGCTGCCAGGTCGATGATGACCGAACCGGGTTTCATGGCTTCAACACTCTCCTTTTTTAACAGTACAGGAGCCCTTTTTCCCGGGATTTGGGCTGTACAGATGACAACATCAGATTTGACGGCATGGTCATGCACGGCGGCAGCCTGTTTTTTCTTAAAATCATCGCTTTGTTCCACGGCATAGCCACCAGCTGATTTGTCATCAACGGCACCCTCCACCTCGACAAATTTTCCTCCCAACCCTACAACCTCCTCTTTTACTGCAGCCCGCACATCGAAAACCTCGACCACAGCTCCAAGTTTACGCGAAGTGGCGAGAGCCTGCAACCCGGCAACACCGGCACCCAGGATCAAAACCTTGGCCGGTGTGATTGTCCCGGCTGCAGTCATGAACATCGGGAAGAATTTCGGCAGCGAGTTGGCTGCTGTCAGCACAGCTTTGTAACCTGATACGGTAGCCATGGATGACAGGATATCCATCGATTGTGCACGGCTCGTGCGGGGAACAACGTCAAGGCTAAAGCTCGTGATATTCTTCAGGGCGAGTTTTTTGATGAGTTCGCCGTTGAAATAGGGATTGAGAACCGCAAGGAGAATTGACTTCTCTTTCATCTGACCAAATTCGGCATCTGTCGGGGGATTGATCTTGACCAGCAGTTCAGATTGGGCAATTACATCTTCTTTCACAGCAATTTTTGCCCCGGCAGTTTCATATTCTGCGTCAGATGCAAAAGCCCTTAGCCCCGCTTCTTTTTCAACATAAACAGTGACCATCATTTTCGTGAGGGTTGCCACAGATTCTGGCAGGAGGGCAACACGATTTTCAGGGCTCTCTTCTTTTAAAATACCAATAATCATACATCAGTGATTAGGGAAAGTGTTTGCGATTTACGATTTACGATTTACGATTTACGATTTCAGAGAACAATTAATCCTTAGAAATTATATTGGGTATACCCGAAATCAGCAGGTCAATCGAAAATCGTAAATCTTCAATCGTAAATCAAAGTGTTTCTAGTCTGTAAACCCGACTGTCTGGTGGCTTCCGTCGCAGAAAGGTTTTTTCTTGCTGGCGCCGCAACGGCAAATGGCTGCCACCTCGTTTTCGATCTGGATCTTCTTTTTCTTTGAGTCCCGTAAAATAAAATTGCCTGTGATCAAAGCGGGACCATTTTTCAGGATATGGACCCGGGCAAATTTTGATTTCATTTTGGCGGTGGCGCGGGGTTTTGAAGTGACAAACTTGGTGCTCTTCAGGTAGGTAAGAGCACGGGATGGGCACGTGTCAATAACTTTCATGATCTCTTTGCTGTCTGCGGCATGAACATTGATCCATGGTTTTTTCTTTGAATTGAAAACGCCTGGCAGACCGATCAGGCAATTTGCAGAGTGAATGCACAATTCAGCCTTCCAGTAAACTGTAACTTCTCCGTTGGAGAATTCTTTAGCTGATTCTTTATTTGTTTTGAACTCAGAAAGTTCTGCTTTTGTAACTTTGCTTGACATATAAATCAGTATTTAAATTTTCGTAAAGGTAAAAATTAATTTACTTTTATCCACAGTTTCCCATGGAAAATACTTCGCCTTATGACAAAAATGCTGCTGACTGACCTGCGGAAGGAATACCTTTTTGCATCGCTCGATGAAAAAACCGCTGAAGCAGATCCCCTGAAACAATTTTCGAAGTGGTTTGGAGAGGCAGTTCTTGCTGAAGTTGAAGAACCAAACGCAATGGTTTTGTCTACTGCAGACCTGGCCGCGAATGTTTCCGCCAGGGTCGTCCTGCTGAAAGGGGTTGAAAAAGGAGGATTTCTTTTTTTTACCAATTATGATAGCAGCAAAGGGATACAAATTGCAGCAAACCCAAGGGCCGCCCTCACATTCCTGTGGTATGCCATTGAAAGGCAAATCAGGGTGGAAGGGAACGTGCTGAAAATAAACCGGAAGGAATCTGAAGCTTATTTCAACAGTCGTCCTGCCGACAGCAAATTAAGTGCCTGCATTTCACCGCAGAGTGGTATCATCCCAGATCGTGCATTCCTGGAATCCATGCGTGAGGGGCTGATCAGAGACTTAAATGGCCGTTCCCCGCGATGCCCTGACAACTGGGGCGGATACCTCCTCAAGCCAACAAGGATGGAATTCTGGCAGGGGAGGGCTCATCGCCTTCACGACAGGCTTCAATACCGACTTGCAAAAAAAACCTGGGTGACTGAAAGATTAGCCCCCTGACGATTGCCCGATTTTATTGATCAGGAGCTTTGAAATCGCTTCGGCCTGTTCCCGCAATTCTTTAACTGCAGTACTTTCCCAGAGTACGCCTTTTAAGAGTGGTCCTATTGCAAAAAGGTTTCGCCTGGATTCATGCAACCCGTCATACACCTCAAATGTCTTAGGATCGGTTGCAATGCCTAAGTTCAGCTCATCCTGAACAAGGATGCCATTCACCAGGCATTTTTTTAATAACCCGCTTTCCGCCTTCATCAAATCAGTGACAGGTCCGGTGCAGTTTATCACCGCCGAAAAGCGCATCTCCTGCGTGAGCTGTTTTTGGTGATCAAAAAAACGGACGATGAGGCAATCGCCATCTTCTGTGATTTCAATCAGTTTTCCGGAATGCAGGTATAACTTGCCGCTAGCTTCCAGCTTCATCAGTTTGTCATGAATCTGTGAAGGAATCCTGTGCCTGGCAGTGTCCCACAGGTGGCGCAATCTTGAGAGGAATAAACGTTTTTCGCGGATCGTCAGGTTCTGCCAGATTTGTTGTGTAAAAGGCCGGATGGCATCGATCACAGTTGCTGCAGTTAATCCTTGATTCCTGGCCAGCCTGATGTGCTTAATGACAATCCTGAGGAGGTCGGTAAGACTCTGCCTGTTATTATGAAACTCTCCGGCTATTGCGGTATAACCGATTGCCGGTTGTCCGTGCTGCAAAGTTGTAAATCCATGCGGCGAAAGGGTGTGGATTTCATTGTCAAATCCATTTTCAACCAGGCCCAATACCGTATCTGCCATGGTTAGGCCATTCCCAAGAATTAAAACAGGGAACTTGAGGTCAGGTGTCTTTACAGCATAGGCATCCCATGGATTCCTGTAATAGCGGGGATGGTTGAAAATGCCGGTGTTTTTAATATCCGGATTTCCCGGCAGGCAGTTGCCAGTTGCAATTACACCGAATTGTGCCGTCACTTTTTCGTCATTATCAAGCAATAAAGTGATCTCCTGGTCAGACACCTCCATCCCGGTTGCCAATGCGTGTTTTATAGAGACCGTTACGTTTTGAGCAATGGATGATTGCAGGGCCTCACTCCACAGGCTTTCCAGGTATTCTCCATAAAAATAGCGGGGGAGATAAGTATTGGCGAGTACATCCCTGTGAATCCCAGTAAACTCCTCCCTCCCCACTACCCAGTTTAAAAAGTCGTCGGGTTTATCCTGAAACGCGCTCATCCTTGCGGCGGTGACATTCAGCAACTGTTTTTTTGAAGATGGATTGTACGCGATACCCCTGTTGAAATGGCCGGGATGGTCTATCAACACCAGGCTAAAAGGTTCGGCAGCATTTTTGATGAGTTGAATGGCGGTCATGGTTCCCGAGAATCCGCAGCCAATGATTGCAATCGTTTTCATTTTTAATTGTTTTTCCGGGAAACCAGTCCGCCTTCGCCCAGGGATGAAATTTATATCCGGGTGACTTACCCGATAAACAAGCCTTCGATGCGTACTTTGTAGCTTCCGTCGGGTAATTTGGTGACGGCATTTACCAGTCCGCTGTGTCTCCACTGCAACATGCATCTCCTTGGCATGAACCAGTACCTGCGGCCCAGGTCTATTTTCTCCTTCGATTCCTTGATAATTCCTTCATAGCCCTGGGCGATGTAGTAACCGATATCGATAAATCCTTCCGACCGGGGTCTTAGCGGACCTGTAACGCACCAGTTGATCACACCGTTGCGTTGGTCGGCATCCGTTACGACGCCGCAGTGTGTGATCGGGCAGCCACACGACATTCCCATTGGCCGGCCAATCATCACATCCCCTTTTTTCACTCCAAGGCTCGCTGTCAATGCCGGGTTGTAGGGGAGTATCGTCTCCCTGGGACCAGGTTCGTTGTCAAAGCAATCGAGGATGAAATCAAAATCCCGCTTCAGGTGATCCTTCCACCCCATTTTTTCACCAACCCGACCTGCATCCTTGCACTCGATGCAGTTGGGAATTGTCCTGGTATCCGAACCATTCAGCTTGAGGTGGATACACATCTTCAGCGAGGTTTCGGAATTGTCTACTGCAACGGCAAATTCATCACAGGTTTTATACCCGCATATACCGCAGTTCAGCATTGGTAAACTTGCAAATGTTGAACTTTCTATGACTTTTGTTTCCATGTTTGTTTTTATTTGATATTGGTTTCTATTTCAAGTCTGTTAATTCCTTCTGCCGCTCTTCAAAAATGTCATGCAATTTGTAAATCGTCGTACTTGTGTGTGTCACAAACAGAAACGGCAAAAAAGCATGAACGAGGGAAGCAATGGCGCATTTAAATGTGGTACCCGAAAGCATTAGCGCAAACCTGGTGTGTTGCAGATATGACATCCTTACTTCACGGGGGTGTTTAGTAAATAAAGTTGTTTTTTCCATATTAAAGATTCATGATTGAATTTCCTGAAAATATTGAAGTCAGGCTTTTTAAGGCTTGTCCGAGTGAATCCGTAAATATGTTCAGTTGGGCTTCGGTGGTGAACCTCCCCATGCTCACCCTGATGGCCCCGCGGGCCTCAAAAGGATTGAGCCCGATCGCCTGAAGAACATGCGATGCATTGTGTGATTTGTCATTTGATGAGCAGGCAGACCCGGCTGAAACTGCTATTCCCATCTCGTCGAGCATCAGGAGCAGCCTGATCGTTTCACCTTCCAGGCCATGAAAACTGAAACTCAGGTGCCCTGGCAACCTTTGCACCTGATGGCCATTTATGTAAGCATTTTCACATTCAGCGAAGATGAACCTGACCAGTTTTTCCCTGAGTAGCGACAAACGTATTGCTTCGCTCTTCATCTCCCTCAGGCAGATTGCGGCAGCTTCGGCAAAGCCTACGATGGCAGGCATGTTTTCGGTGGTTGACCGCAATCCTGCTTCCTGTCCTCCGCCATGCAACATCGGGGCAATGTCGACGCCTTTCCTGACATAGAGCGCACCAATGCCTTTCGGACCATAAATTTTATGGGAATTGACCGTCAGCAGATCGATTCCCATTGCGTTTACATCGACTGGAATTTTTCCGAACGACTGGCAGGCATCTGAATGAAAGTAAACATCGTGCTTTTTGCAAATCCGGCCGATCTCTTCAACGGGCTCGATGGTGCCGATCTCATTATTGGCATGCATCACCGAGACAAGGATCGTTTTAGGGTTGATCGCTTTTTTCAAAGTTTCGAGGTCGACCAGCCCGGAGGAATCAACCGGAAGATAAGTGACGAAAAATCCTTGTCCGGCAAGCCAGTTGCAGGTATTCAGCACGCAGTCGTGTTCAATGGAGGATACGATGATGTGCCGCCCTTTATGCCTGTTGGATTCTGCAATACCTTTCAGTGCCCAGTTGTTGGATTCTGTCCCGCCGGAGGTGAAGTACACTTCGCCGGAATCTGCTCCGATGCACTCTGCAAGGGTCGTCCTCGAATTTTCGAGAACTTCCCTTGCCTGTGTGCCAAAATGATGAAGACTCGAAGCGTTGCCGTACTCCTGGGAAAAAACTGGAATCATCGACCTGATCACCCGATCGTCCACACGGGTTGTTGCTGCATTGTCGAGGTAAATTCCTTCTGTTTCCATATGATTATTATTCACCGACATAAAAAATTTCCTGTTCAAGAGTGCGGAGAACACCAAAATGATTTTTGGCACCGATCTCTTTTTTGCCCACGCAGATGGTGCAGGTTCCCACCGGGGGATTTCCCCTGAGATACATCGGGAATTCAACTTCAGGGGTTTTAAGAATTTGTTTTACAATAGGGTCGATACCAATTCCGTAAAGGGCATTGCTTTCAACAACTGTGATCTTTTTTGCCGATTCAAGCACACGGTAGCGAAAAACTTCCCGCTCGGCCTGTGAAATGAGATCGATCTTGGTAATTACGCAGATGTCGGCCAGCGTGAGCATGGGACCTATTTTCCTGGGAAGGTTCATGCCGCTGGTTGCTTCAAGTACCACAATCCCCAGGGAGTTTTCCACGTAGGGTGAACAGCGCAGGCAAAGTCCGGCCGTCTCAACAAAAAGGTAACTTGCCCCCGATCTTTCAGCCCATTCAACCGCTTCGTCAAGCACAACAACGTTGCAATGATCGGGGCACAACTCTCCGGAATAGATTTTTTTTACAGGAATCCCGAACTCCTTTTTAACAAGGATGTCATCGTCGGCATAAAGGACATCTATTTTAAGATAGGCGGTTTTAATCTCCCTGGCTGCCATGCGTTTCAACACCTGCCTGATGACGGTGGTTTTTCCGCAGGTTGGCGGACCGGCAAAAATTACTAATTTCATATTATACAATTAAAAGGTTAATACTTTAAAACTTTCATTGAAAATTGATTCGGATAGTTCATCACCCGAGCGGATGATCTGCCTGAAATCGAGCATCATGTCGTCGATCTGTTTCATTTTCCCGGCAACCTTCTTCTCTTCGGGTTGGGTCGTGATCAATTGCTGCATGGCACCGTTTTGCATGACGATTCTGAAATCGGACATCAGTGCGATGCACGGATCGTGGGTGACAAAAACAAATATTTTCTTGTATCGCTTCAGCAATTCGAGCGCCTTGGTGCGATGAATGCCGGCGTTTTCAATCTCGTCAAGCAAAATAATAGGAGCGTTTCCAATTACCACCGCATCGGCGATGAGTAACGACCGTGTTTGCCCCCCGGATAACTCTGTCATTGCAATGTCCTTCATGATGGCCTCCCCTGTGAGTTCATTGGCGAAATCGAGTGTTTCGCCAACGATTGATTCGACATCCTGTGCCCCGCGCACGGTTGCATGAATCGCAAGGAATTCCTCCACCGGCAGGTCGCTCAGAAAATTCGTGTGCTGCGAGATCAGGGCAATTGGGTGGTTCGCGGGGTCAAAGATGAAATCTTCCGGCACGGGTTCCCCGTTAATTGAAACCCTCCTTCCGGAAGGGGTGTTCTGGTTGGCAAAAAGTTCAATGTCATTGATCAATGTTGTTTTTCCGCAACCGGTGGGGCCGACAATGCTTACAATGTCCCCGACTTCCATGCTGAATTCTTTCACTTTCTCTGCTGAGCCGTCTTTTCCATACCCTCCGAAGAGGGTGATTTTAGTTACTTCCATAGGTTGTTAATTTTTTTTTACAAATATATACACTATGTTCATCAAAATAGTGTACATTTGTCCGGAATATTCAATACTGCAAAATGAAATTTTATAGCCCCAAGTATTAAAAAATATGGAATCATTCGGAAACGACAACAAACTTTTTGATTGCAACAACTGCTTTTTAAGTAATTTTACAGGTCTTTACTTAACTAAAGAGGAGCGTGCAATTATTTGCGGCAACGCGAATCAACTGAATTTCAAAAAAGGAGAAGTGATCCTGAAACAGGGTGCAAATGCAACCAGCATTGGTTTTCTGCATAAGGGGATCGTTAAGTTTACCTACCAGAAGGATGCGAAAAAAAGTTATATCATGACGGTGGTTTCGGGACCAAAACTGATCGGACAGGCGAACTTGTTTTTCAGGGAGAAAAATATTTTTTCAATCGTCGCGGTGGAGGATTGCGAGATATGTTTCCTGGATAGCCGGACAGTCCTTGGTGTACTTGAAAATCACGGCAAGTTTTTAATATCCATGGTTGAACGCTCCACCGACATGTTCCAGTCCTCCATATTCAATTTCATAAGCCTTGCCCACAACCATGTAAATGGAAGGATCGCAGACATCCTGATTTTTCTCTGGGAAAATGTTTACAGGAATTCTGCATATGATTTCACTCTGACCAGGAAAGAGATTTCAGAATTTGCAGCATGTTCCCATGAAAATGTCATTTCTGTTTTGTCTGCATATAATAAGGAGGGGCTGATCAGTTTTGAAGGTCGAAAAATAATCATCAGGGATATTGATAAACTAAAGGCAATCAGTAAAAACGGATAATCGTTTCAAAATGCTCTCAAAAAAAACAAGATACGCGATGGTTGCGCTGACAAGGCTTGCCCGTGAATATGGGACAGGAGCCATTTTGATCAGTGAACTTGCGAAAAGTGAAAAACTCCCCCAACGTTTTCTCGAAAATATCTTACTGGAGTTAAAGAAAATGGGAATCCTCGGGAGTAAACTGGGCAAATCAGGTGGTTATTTTCTCCTGAGGCACCCCAAGGATGTTAACCTTGCAGAGGTTGTCCGTCAGTTCGACGGGCCAATTGCCTTGTTGCCATGCGTGTCGGAGAAAGCCTACCAACCCTGTGAATTTTGCAAAGACGAGATTGCGTGCAATATTCGCAAAGTATTTAAGGAGATCAGGGACAATACTTTTGAAAAGCTGGAACATGCCACCCTTCAGGATTTGATCAGAGAAAGCTGATCCATCATTGGCCGTTGAAAAAGCAAAGAGGCTCTCTCACGAATTAATGGTGAGACAGCCTCTGTTTTTTTTCCTGGCTTTCAGCAGTAAACGGAAGACTTTATCCGATCAGTCTGAATGAGATCGTTATTTTATATAACTGGTACGACGGAGCGTTGGCCTCCTTGTAATTGATTTTGGATAATTGTGTTTTAACCTCTTCTGCAATCTCCTTGTTGTCGCTTAACAATTTCTTAATCATGATCTTCCCGCTTTCATCGATGGCGAAAATCACGTTTACAGTGCCTGTAGTAGAGTTTTTGACTGCATTTTCAGGATAGGCAATATTTTGCCTGATCACTTTCTGAATGTGCAATGCAGGAGCAATTGCAGGTTCTATGGCGTAAGACGAAATTCCTGACATGCAAATCACCATCAGGATAATGATGATCGTGCGGAGTGATTTTACTGTTTTCATGGCTGTGTTTTTTTAAGGGTTTAAAAATGTCGGATAATTGTATTTATGACGTTTTTTTTATCGTAACGTTACAATTTATATAAATTTTTAACATATGTTTAACAGAATGTTCATGTACAAATGTATGTTCAATAACACATTGAAAACAAATGTAATCGGTAAACCGAATTAAATTTCAGATAAGGAAATCCCATGGAAGGACAAACGCCTGGTAAGGCAATGAATAGGGTAAAATAATCGGTAAAACGGGAGCATTATCCGGTCAACCGCCGGTCATTATTTCGTGGATCCGTTGCCGTTGGGTTGCTGGACCTTGATCTTGTCTTTTTCAGTAAGGCCTGACAGAATCTGGATGTTGATTCCATCGGAAAGGCCCGTTTTAATGAACCGTTTTTCAAACTTCTGGGAAGTATTTTCCACCTCCACATAGGTTGAATCTCCCTGGAAAAGGAGTGCAGCCTCTTTTACTGCAAGTACATGGTCCCTGTGATCGAGCATAATGTCGGCATTGGCACTGTAACCCGCCCGGATAAACTGGTTCTCCTTCAGCTTCACATCCGCCTTTATTTCAAACTGAACCGCACCGTTTTCAAGGATCCCTTTGGGAGAAATATATTTGAGGGTTGCATGGAATGTATCGTTGTCAATGGCACCGATGATGAGCATCAGATCCATGCCTGGCTTGATCTTGCCGACCTCTGTTTCATCGACTTTTCCCTGGAAGATCATATCTCCCACATCTGCCACGGTGGCGATGGTGGTCCCTGCGTTGAAGTTGTTTGTTTCTATCACACTGTTCCCCACTTTTATCGGGATATCGAGCAGCATTCCGTCGATGGTCGACCGGATCAGGGTATTGGTCGTTTTACCCGATTTTTTATTCACCCCTTCGCGGATCAGTTCAAGGTTGGATTCTGCGGCGTCAGTCTCCTGTCGGGCATTTTTATAACTGACTTGGGTTTGCTGGTTCTCCGCTGCAGAGATCACCCCCTGGCTGTAAAGTTTTTCCTGCCGGTCGGCATTCAGTTTGGCATCGTCAAAAGCAATCTTTGCCCTTTCGAGGCGTGCCTCCGCATTGTTCAGGTTGATGAGGTCGGGAATGATTCGCACCCGGGCAATAACATCCCCCTGCCTGACCTGTTTGCCGGCCTGAACGAAAATCTCCTCTACGATACCCGAAACCTGAGGCTTTATTTCAATTTCTTTCCTGGGAATGACAGAACCTGTTGCGACGGTTTTCTTGATGATGGTCGTTATAAATGGTTTTTCAGTTTGATAAACGACCGGTTTTTCCTGTGATTTGCGGTAGAGATAAATGATTGTTACTGCAAAAACCGCAAGAATGAGGATGAGAACCGAGATCTGGATGATTTTTTTCATGAGAGATATAGGTGTAAATCATTTAATATTAATGTATCATTCATAACGCAATGCATCGATGGGCTTCACCGAGACTGCCCTGCGCGCAGGAATAAGCCCTGCCAGTGCACCGCAGAATACAAGGATTGACAGTGCGGTGACGGCAACCGAAAAATCGATCCCGGGATGGACAAACATTTCGGTATTTGCACCCGGGGATCCAAGCAGAAAATTGATCAGCTCAAGCAACCCGACACCAACCACGAGTCCAAAGTAACCGGCAAAGGTTGTAAGCACCACCGATTCCATGATGATCTGGCTGATCACCTTCCAGGGTGTTGCACCAAGTGCCCGCTGAATGCCGATCTCTTTTGTACGTTCCCTGACCACTACCAGCATGATGTTGCTTACCCCGATCACCCCGGCCAGCAGTGTCCCCGTTCCGACAATCCAAACCAGCAGGCGGATTCCAAAGAATAAGCCCTGCATCTTGTCAAACTCCTTTTTCAGGTTAAAATGTCCCACGGCAGCATCATCAGCCGGTGCAACCGAATGGCGCTTCTTCAGCAACCTGATTGTTTTTTCCTCAACTACTGAAACAGGGATGTCATCCTGTGCGGTGATGGAAAAGAAACCGACCGCATTACCATAATTATAAGTCTGCTGCAGGGTAGTGAAAGGGAGGTATATGTTCTGGTTTTCCTGGTCAGCCTGTTCGCCGTTTCTTTTTGATTTGAAAATGCCGACCACCTGGAAATAGACTCCCTGTATCTGAATATATTGACTGATGGGATTTTCATTTTTTGTAAACAGGATCTCAACGACCCGGCTTCCGATGACAGCGATCTTACGTTTATCCTTGATATCCAATTCGTTGATAAACCGTCCCTTGATGAAATTCAACGGATCAATTTTGTTGAAGGCCGGGTAATCTCCCATGATGTTGAACACCCCGGATTTTAACCCCCTGATGACGTTGTTGCTCTGCTGGTACCCCCCGGCCTGCAGTCGCGGGGCAAGATATTTGATTTCGGGGATGGAATGCCTGATGGCTACAACATCCTCGTTGTCAAAATTATATCCTCTTCCTCTTGGAAATCCCCTGTAAGGGATGGAGGTTTGCTGTGTCCAGATAAAGACACTGTTGGTGGCCATATCGCCGAAATTCTGGGTTACCCCGCGCTGCAGTCCATTGCCCGACCCCAGCATGATTACAAGCATGAAGATGCCCCAGAAGACCCCGAATGCCGTGAGGAAGGTCCTGAGTTTGTTCTTACTCAGCACATGATAAATTTCCTGCCAGCGATCAAGATCAAACATGAAAAAAGTTTTAAGGTTTATGTGTTAAGTTACAGGCTGTAAGATAATTGTAGTTCATTATTCATAATTCGTTGTTCGATATTCGATATTCTTTTTTCCTTATTCATCCCTCAGCGCCTCCACGGGGTTTACCCTGGCTGCTTTCATCGCGGGAAAAAAGCCTGCTACTGCGCCGGCAATGATTAGCAGAAAAGTGGCCATCACCGCAACTGAAAAATCAGCCTGGGGATTCCTGAAAAAATCTGTGGGAGGCATCTTTGTTGAAATCAATTCCAGCAAACCAACCCCCAGAACCAGTCCGATATACCCGGCGAACGAGGTAATTACAATGGCTTCCTGCATGATCAGGGCAACGATCGACCAGGGTGTCGCACCCAGCGATTTTCTGATCCCGATCTCCTTGGTTCTTTCCTTAACCACGATCATCATGATGTTGCTTACGCCCACAATGCCGGCTATGATGGTCCCGATGCCGATGATCCAGATAAAAAGCCGGATACCTGCAAACAAAGCCCTGAATTTGCGAACCTCCTCGTTTTTGTTCCAGACGTTGATGGCACGGTTATCTTCGATATCGAAAGTGTGCATTTTGGCCAGGACAGCCTTTGATTTTTTTATCATCAGGTCCGACTCACCGGCGGAAGCATTGCCGGTGGTGAAGGAGATCTGGTTGATGACATTCTCCCCCTGGAAGACGCGCTGCGCGGTGGATATCGGTATGTAAACCCTTTTCTGTTCATCGTCATTCCTGCTGTAATCCCTGAAAATGCCCACAACTTTAAACAGCACCCCGTTTATTTTGATATACTTTCCCATCGCAACTGAATCGGCACCCTTGAACAGCGATGATTTTACCTTTTCCCCAATCACGGCGACTTTCCTGAATTCATTTATGTCGATGTTGTTCAGGAATCGTCCCTGCAGGATGTCCACCTCCTTGATAAACCCATAATCGGGGTGACAAGGCGATAAAAAGAATGAACCATATTCATTTTTATATGAGATCAGGTTGTTTCCAAGGAATAGCCTGGCTGAAATATGATCGGGACCGGATACTGTTGATTTGATGGATTTGTAATCCTCATTGGTGAATTTGATCTGCCGCCCGATTTTCAGCCCTTTGTATTGGATGCTCGTCTTGCCGCTGCTGATCCATACTCCGTTGGTCGCACCGCCCTTGAATTGTTCTTTCACGCCATTTTCAAGCCCCGATCCTGAACCAAGCAGAAGAATCAGCATAAAAATTCCCCAGGCAACACTGAAGCCTGTGAGAAACGTCCGCAACTTGTTTTTACGGATCGTACTGTAAATCTCCTGCCATTTATCTATCTCAAACATCCCACATCACCATTTCGCTGTTTTGCATTTTGCATTTTGATTTTGCATTTTGAATCAATTAACAACAATCTCTGTAATATTCCCATCAGTAATCCTTATGGTCTTCCTGGTGCGCAGTGCTATGTCATGCTCATGCGTGACGATGATCACGGTGATGCCGGTGGCATTGATTTCCTGGAGAATGTCCATGACTTCCAGTGATGTGGCCGAATCAAGTGCGCCTGTAGGTTCGTCAGCCAGGATTACCTTTGGTTTCCCGATGAGTGCCCTGGCAATGGCAACCCGCTGTTTCTGCCCTCCCGACAGTTCGTTGGGCAGGTGAAGGGCCCACTCTTTCAGTCCCATCCGGTCAAGGTATTCCATCGCGATCAGGTTCCGTTTTTTTCGGGGTACATCCTGGTAATATAGCGGAAGTGCCACATTTTCCATGGCATTTTTAAAGGAGACGAGGTTGAACGACTGGAACACGAACCCGAGCATCCTGTTTCTCAACTGGGCAGCCTTTCGTTCACTTAACCTATTTATCCTGAGACCGTTCAGCAGGTATTCACCGGAGTCATAACTGTCCAGGATTCCGAGTATGTTCAGCAGGGTCGATTTTCCGGATCCTGAAGCACCCATGATGGATATCATATCCCCGGCTGCTATTTCCAGGTCAATCCCTTTGAGCACATGCAGGCTGTTCTTGCCTGTTACATATGATTTGTGAATCTGGTTGATCTTTATCATGATGCCATATAGATGCTGTAAATTTAAAAAGGTTACAAGAATTTGTCGGATTTTAAATCTTTCCGATAACTTTGCAGCCTGATATCCCAAAAAAATAATAGTATGAAAATCCTGTCAATAACGTTGTTGGCCATGTCCATGTTGCTTTTCTCCGGGTTTAAACCTGAAAAAAAGAGGGATAATCCCTTTTTTACGGAATTCAAGACCCCATTCCAGGTACCCCCGTTCGATAAAATCGATACAACAGATTACATGCCTGCATTCATGGAGGGAATAAAGCAGCAAAATGCCGAGATTGAGGCGATTGTGAACAACTCTGCCACACCCGATTTTACCAATACGATCCTTGCCTTTGATAAATCGGGAAAACTGCTTACGCGGGTCAGTAAGGTTTTTTACAACCTGAACGAGGCAGAGACTAACAAGCAGTTGCAGTTGATCGCACGGCAGTTAAGCCCGGTCGTCTCAAAACACAATGATGATATTGCGTTGAATGAAAAACTGTTTATGCGGATTAAGGCGGTTTACGACCGGCGCAAAGTCATGAACATGGATGACCAGCAATTGCGGGTGGTTGAGAAATATTTCCGTGATTTTGAGCGCCAGGGTGCAAATTTATCTCCTGAAAAAAAGGACCAGTTGCGAAAATTGAACGAGGAATTGTCAATGCTTGCGCTCACTTTTGGTGAAAATCTTCTTGCGGAGACCAACGAAAATTTCAAACTGGTCATTTCGGATAAAAATAACCTCGATGGTTTGCCGCAGGGAGTGGTTGACGGGGCTGCAGAAACAGCGAAGGAGAAAGGAATGGCCGGAAAATGGGTGTTTACATTGTCCAAACCCAGCATGATCCCGTTCCTTCAATATGCCAAAAACCGTGATCTGCGTGAACAGATCTACCGCGGTTATTTTATGCGTGGAAATAATGGAAATAAAAATGATAACAAGGAAACCGTCGCTAAAATCGTGAAACTCCGCTTGGAGAAAGCCAGGTTGCTTGGTTTTGAAAGTTATGCCGCATACGTGGTTGATGACAACATGGCAAAGACCCCGGCAAAGGTGAATGATTTTCTTGCAAAGTTATGGACGGCGGCACTCCCGGTTGCTGAAAAGGAATTGGCTGAAATGCAGAAGATCATCGACCGGGAGGGAGGCAAATTTAAATTACAGTCATGGGATTGGTGGTACTATTCAGAAATCATCCACAAAGAGAAGTACAGCCTCGACGAGAGTGAACTGAAACCCTATTTCAGCCTCTCCAATGTTAGGGAAGGAATGTTCCTGGTTGCGAACAGACTCTATGGAATAACATTTACAAAACGAACCGATCTGCCAGTATTTCAGAAAGATGTGGAGACCTTTGAAGTGAAAGAAGCCAACGGAAGCCACCTGGGTATATTGTACCTGGATTATTACCCCCGTGATGGAAAGAGAGGTGGTGCATGGTGTACCGATTTCCAGGCTGCCGGCTGGGAAAACGGAAAAAAAGTTTACCCGGTGATGTCAGTCACCTGCAATGCTACCAAACCAACCGCCGACACTCCTTCACTGCTCAGCTGGGATGAGACAACTACTCTTTTTCATGAATTCGGTCATGCCTTGCACGGATTGTTCACCGAAGGAAAATATACAAGGACTGCAGGAAATGTTCCCCAGGACTATGTTGAGATGCCGTCGCAGTTCAATGAAAACTGGGCAGGGGAACCTGAAGTTCTGAAAGCCTATGCAAAGAATTATAAGACAGGGGAGCCCATTCCCGATAAACTGATCGGTAAAATTCAAAACAGCGCCCTTTTCAACCAGGGATTTGAGACGGTTGAATACCTTGCTGCTTCCATTCTGGATATGGACTATCACGGATTGACAACTCCGGCTGATGTGGATGTGTTAAAGTTCGAAAATGATGCCATGAATAAAATCGGGCTGATTCCCGAGATACTTCCCCGTTACCGGACCACCTATTTTGCCCATATCTTCGGAGGAGGCTACGCTGCAGGGTATTACGTATACATATGGGCCGCCGTGCTGGATGCTGATGCTTTCAATGCATTCAAATCAACCGGCGATATTTTCAATAAGGAACTCGCTGCAAAGTTCAGGAAATATTGCCTGGCCGAATCAGGGGATGACGAAGGAATGGTTCAGTACCGTAAATTCAGGGGACAGGATCCTTCCGTTGATCCTTTACTGAAACGACGCGGATTGAAATAAACCGAAGGAAACCATGCGGAAATTGCATTTACTTTGGACGACAGGTGAAAAGGATGTGGCTATGAAGGTCATATTTCCATATCTTGTCAACGCCAAGGCGAACGGATGGTGGGATGAGATCAACCTGATCATTTGGGGACCTTCTGCAAAGCTGACGGGAGGGGACCTGGATATCCATCGCCAGCTTAAAGATATGTTTGACAGTGGAATCACGGTTGAAGCCTGCCAGGCCTGTACAGATGCCTATCAGGTGACTGAAAAGCTTATCACTCTCGGAATAACGGTGAGGTATATGGGAGGACCGTTTACCGAATATTTATCAGGCAGCGACAAGGTGATAACTTTTTAATGGTGTACAGGATAAATGACGGAATCTATTTCTTTAGTTGGTTTACCTTCATGGAAGCGATTCAAAACAGAGGTAATTAGGGAACGAACATGAACTTGACCCGACAATTTACCGATTTTTTTAACAGTGAAAAATCCGGGGGCATCATTCTGATTATTTGTACCGTTTTTTCAATTCTGGCTGCAAACTCATTCCTGGGTGAAGATTATCTGCAATTATGGAGCTTCAGTATTGGAGGTCATCCTTTGCAACATTGGGTCAACGATGGGTTGATGACAGTTTTTTTTCTGATGATCGGACTGGAACTTGAGCGGGAAATATATGCAGGTGAATTGTCCGATGTTCGAAATGCCACGTTACCGCTGATGGCAGCACTGGGAGGGATGGTCATCCCGGCAGGCCTTTACCTGGTGGTCAATATCAACACGGCCACCCGGTCCGGAGCCGGAATTCCCATGGCTACCGACATCGCATTTGCCATTGGGATTCTCTCTTTGCTTGGCAGCAGGGTACCGGCCTCGTTAAAAGTATTCCTTACAGCTTTGGCTGTTATTGACGACCTGGGCGCCATCTTGATCATCGCATTTTTTTATACTTCGGCACTGGTTTGGTCAAATTTGTTAATTGCGATGGGAATATTTGGTTTATTGCTGATATTTAACAGGTTAAAAATAAACCTGATTTTGCCCTATTTAGCCGGGGGAGTACTGATGTGGTATTTTATGTTGCACTCGGGAATACATGCCACAATTACCGGGGTATTGATCGCTTTTGCAATCCCATTTGGCGACGGGGGTGAAAAATCACCTTCTTACAAACTACAGCATTTCCTGCACAGGCCGGTAGCATTCATCATACTTCCTCTTTTTGCACTCGCCAATACTGCGATCATTCTTACCAGTAACTGGCATCACAGTTTATATGAGCCAGAGAGTATTGGAATCTTCATCGGGCTTATCCTGGGAAAACCCCTTGGTATCTGCTTGTTTTCGATGGTGGGTATTGCACTTGGAATCTGCTCCCTGCCCAGGGGTCTGAAATGGAAACACATTGCCGGCACAGGCTTCCTGGGGGGTATTGGGTTTACCATGTCCATATTTATCACACTGCTGGCATTTGACAGGGTTTCGTTCATTAACAGTTCGAAAATTGCAGTGCTGATCTCCTCAACCATTGCGGGAACCATAGGTTTTTTATGGTTGTTGAAAACACTGCCGGAAAAACAATCACCCGAATGACATTTCACCTCAAAACACCGTCCCTGTTTATCCTAAAAGCGTTCGCAGATTTTTTTTTTTATTTTGTAAAATAGTTTTCCTATTTTTGCCATACTGATAAGTGTATTCATTTTGAATTTTGATTATATTAGCCGATTAAACTGAATAGATCATTGCAAACTGAAAATAACCCGCTTACCGTGTCCTTATTAATCTTTTATTTACAACCTAACCCCCTGTATTATGAAAAAAAATTACTTCTTCCATGCTGAACAGCCTACCAAGATTCAGCCGACCAATGCCTCATCTCTGTTTACAATTAAACGCGTGCATGGCTTTTATACAGCGCTGCTGTTAGCTCTGTTGCTTGGGTTTAGTAACTTTGGGGCTGGGCAGAACAAGGCTGGCAAGGATAACTTTGGCCCGGGTAAAAAAGATGCAGGGGTTCAAATGGCCACTGTTCAATCTGACAAAGTACCTGAAAATATTCAAATTCCCGAACAGGCGGTTTCAAATGACAACACGGTTGAAAATATCATTATCCCACCCGCCACGGATGCACCGCTTGTTGCCAGGACGGCCTCTGTGTCGGGAAACTGGAGCGATATTGCTACCTGGGGTGGCACTGCTGTTCCAACTTCTGCAGATGCAGTGACGATTAATAATGGAATATCGGTGACCGTTGATGTTGCAGCAACCTGTGCCTCGCTGACCACCGTAAATACTGGAGGGATAACAATAAGCGGATCGAATTCGCTGACCGTAACAGGGCTCATTACCATGGCCAGACCGGGAACAAACGCAACCAACTTCACGATTGCCGTGGGTGCAGGAACATTGTCGTGCGGCTCATTGACAATGGCTGCAACCACAACGACGAGGAATGATATTCTTAGCATTTCCACTGGAAACGTTACTGTAACAGGAACACTTACAACCGGTACGACTGGTTGCCAGATCACCTTTACCGGAGCAGGGACATTGAATCTGGGAGGTACCATAACTGGTACTCCAGCTTTTACCTCTGTTGCCGGTTCTGTTGTAAACTACACCGGTGCCACTGCACAAACGTTGATACCGGGAACTTATGGAATCCTCTCACTTACAGGTGCAGGAACAAAAACAATTGCTGCTTCCAAAACAGTACAGGTAAATGGAAATTGCACAAATGGTTCAACTCTTGTATTAACTGCAGGGACAAGCGCAACAAGCACTTACCTGGTTTTAGGCGCCAATCTGACCAATAGCCCCGGAGCAACCATCAATGGAACAGCGGCCTATACGGTTGTCTATTTCCTTGGCAGCCTGGCACAAACCTTTACCAATGATGGCACTGTTACAGCGCCAATGTACACGCTTGCTCTTGGAAATACCGCAGGGTTGTCGCTTTTAGGTGCCAATCAGATAGTATGTCAGAGAGTTAACTTATATTATGGTTTAATGACCAATTCCAATAGGATCCTCCTGGGAAATGGTGGAACCACCTATGGCGTAGTCCAGATAGGGGCGAGTACAACCTATGCTGCCGGCAGTTTTGATCAACCCCCTGTCTTCAATGCAGGAACCGGTGGATACCAATTGTTATATGCACCTGCACTGAATGATTATTCGACCTCTTACGAAGTTCCCGCCGATGGCAACATTGCCTACCTGCTGCTGGTTTGCACTCCGAGGACATTATCAATCACCAGAGATGTGACCATTCCTTATGTTTATACAACCGGATTGAATTTTTCCAGTGGGAACCTCAATATTGGTGCCCATACACTCACTGTTAACGGAACAATAGGGATCGTTAGCGGAACGGCGACAGGCGGCACATCTTCCAACATTTCTTTCTCGGGAGGATCGGGTGCACCGGCCACTCTCTTACCGGCTGTATCAGGCGGACTGAATAATTTGACAATCAACAACGGAGGATTAACACTGAACGGTGCTGTTACTGTAAATGGCACCTTATCTCTCGTGAATGGACTTGTGAACAACGGAGCTTACCTGACAATGGCAACCGGAAGTACTATTTTCCGGGCGGCCGGTAGTTTGACAAATGCTCCAACCTTCGCGGGAACCGTAAATCTTACTTACTCAGGAGCTTCACCCATAACCATGGGAATGGAATTGCCTACAACCTCATCTGCCCTTAATAATTTAACAACGAATTTAGGTGGTTTGACCCAATACGCATATACATCCAGTACAACTAATTTACTTACCGATGCCTTCCCGAATTTAACAAGCTGGACAGGGAATATCGGAACTGGATCCATGCAATTTGCTGCAAATGCATCTGCACTTGCCGGCGGCACTTCGCCTGAAGGCCGCTATTACAGCACTGAAGGGACCCACTCGAACGTCACAAATTACATCTACCGCGGACCTGTAAACACCACTGGGTACAATGCGGTGAATGTTGCCTTCAAATCTTATGCCACGGGAAACTATATTCAAAATTATCCCACCTATTTGAAACTGCAATCTGCCACGAGCACAAGCGGCCCCTGGCATGATGTATGGTCAATGGCATATGCAGCGCATGCAGCTTCAAGTATTTCAATTCCAAACTACACCAACGATGTTGGCGGAAACATGTACTTTCAGTTTGCCTTCGTGGGTGATCCCTACGCACTTGATTCCTGGAATTTTGACAACCTGGTTGTTGATGGTGTTGTCATCACACCTGTAGCCTCAACAGCTACTGTGAATGGTGTTTTTGACGTAATACCATTAAGTACTTATAATATTGGTGCAAACAATACGCTTATCCTGAACGATGGAGGAACAGGTACCGGTACAATCAACGTCAGCAGTACGAGCAACCTGATCATCGGAGGAACGGCAAACTTAACCTTGCCTGCCATAACAGGTGGTTTGAATAATTTTACTGTTGGCAGGACTAATGGTGTCAACCTTTCCAGCGATATGACCGTGAATGGCACTTTAACCTTGTCTGCCGGGTTGCTCAGCCTTGGTTCAGGTAATCTGATCCTCGGTCCATCTTCCCCTGGCATCGCCGGAACCCCGGGTGTTACCAATATGATTGTTACCAATGGCAGTGGTGAAGTTAGAAAAAATTTCACGGCCAATGGTTCCTTTCTATTTCCGGTAGGGGATAACACAGGTGCCCCCGATTATACCCCCATGACCTTGAATTTCACTTCAGGCAGCTATTCTGGTGGTTATGCCGGCGTGAAAGTGAAAAATGCGAAGCATCCGAGCAATGCAAGTACGACAAATTATTTAGACCGCTACTGGACAGTCTCCTCCTCAGGCATAACCGCTTTTTCATGTAATGTAACAGGAACTTATGTCCCTGCTGATATTGCAGGAACAGAAGGCAGCCAGGTTACGGGAAAATACAGTGGTTCATTGCCATGGGTGAAATTTGCACCACTCGGTGCAAATACGCTCACTGCAATGGGCGTTACAGGTTTTTCCGATTTCACTGGCATATCCTTACTTGGACCTACTGTTAACATCACCCCGAATCCATCCTTGTCTGTATGCCCCAATGCGGCACTAACCCTTACAGCAAATCCAGTGGGTGATCCCACCTTTACCTATTTATGGAGCCCGGGTGGCGAAATAACCCAATCGATCAATCCTTCTACACTTTTATCAGGTTCAGCAGGTTATACCGTAACTGTAACCGATGGCAATGGTTTTACTGCAACGAGCAGCGCTACGGTTGTTGTGAAAACCGCTCCAACTCTCTTCACGGTTGCAGGTGGTGGCTCTTATTGCGAAGGTGGAACGGGAGTTTATATTTTTCTTTCCGGTTCGGAGTTAGGTGTGAACTATGAACTCTGGAAAGATGGTTTTGCTACGGGAACGATCATTCCCGGTACAACCTGTTGCGGACTGGCATTCCCCGGGGTGATTACCCCCGGAACATATACGATTGTCGGTACCAACGTAACCGACGGATGTTCCACCATCATGAGCGGAAGTGTCACCGTTATTGTAAACCCAGTGCCCTCCATAAATTCGACCGTTGCTGGTTCAACTACGGCTTGTTCAGGTGCTAGCATCAATGTTACTGTTTCACCATCGGTAATCGGCACAAACTACCAGTTAAGAAATGATGCCGACAACAGTCTGGTCGGATTGCCGGTTGCGGGCGATGGCGGAACAATCAACCTGCCAACAGGTCCCGTAACAGTTACAACAACATTCAATGTACTGGCAACAATGATTACAACCGGATGTTCAGCCACACTGACCGGCAAGGCAACCATAACGGTGAATCCTTTGCCAGCCATCGATTTGATTGTTGATGTTGCAGGAGGCCAGGTCTGTTCAGGAACCGGCACCTATCTTACAATTGCATCATCTGAAGTTGGAACAACATACCAGTTAAGAAACAATGCTGACAACAGCCTGATTGGTTCGCCTGTTCCGGGTGATGGCGGAACCATCAGCCTTCCCACAGGCCCCCTTACAGGCACCACTACATTTAATGTACTTGCCACAATTGTTGCGACCGGTTGTTCAGCCCAGCTTACAGGAATCGCCACCGTTGTGACTGTTCCCAACGGCCCGGTCACTACTATTTCTAATGTGAATGTTTGCACAGGAGCCACTTATGTGGACATCCCCATAACGGTTTCTTCCTTTAATAACGTGGGAAGTTTCTCTTTAACTTTTGGATTTACTCCAACGGAACTGAGGGCACCGAGAATTGTAAGCAGAAATGCTGCCTTTGATTTGCCTGGCCACGCATGGCCGGTGTTTGATTCAACTACCAATTTGATCATACTTGCCAGCGGTAAATATAAGGTGTCGGGTTTGGGTTACGATCCCACCGATGGCGTAACCCTGGGAGTTGGGGAAACCATTTTTACACTTAGATTCAATATCGTCAGTGGAACAACTTTATCAAACCTTACATTTAAGGAAGATGCCCAGGGGACGGCATGCGAGTTTACCGGTATTGCATTTGATTACAATCCTTTCTGCGACAGTCCAACTGCATCATTCTACATTCCGGGTGTTGTAAAAGTAAATCCTGCCGGCCAGGTAAATGATCCTGCCGACCAGGTGGTTTGCAATGGTGCACTCACCACTGCCGTTAACTTTACAACGACCAATGTAGTCGGGACCACTACCTATGCATGGACCAATAACACAACCAGCATCGGACTTGGTGCATCAGGAACGGGGAATATCGGCGCTTTCACAGCAAGCAATACAGGCACTGCACCTGTAGTGGCTACCATCACGGTAACACCTACCCTGACAGACGGTGGAACAAGTTGTGTTGGACTCCCCCAGACTTTTACTATTACTGTGAACCCCTCCGGACAGGTGAACGATCCTGCTGATCAGGTGGTCTGCAAAAACGCATCCACAACGCTGGTGACGTTTGGTACGATTAACACTGTAGGAATAACAAATTATACATGGGCCAATACCACAACCAGCATCGGTCTTGGTGCTGCCGGTAAAGGCGACATTGCTTCTTTTAGAGCTGCCAATACAACAAATGCACCGGTAGTTGCCACGATAACCGTAACGCCTCATTTTACCTACGAATCAGTTACCTGTGACGGAACAGCACAAACGTTCACCATTACCGTCAATCCTGCCGGACAGGTAAATGATCCTGCCGACCAGGTAGTTTGCAACGGCGCTCTAACAACTGCGGTGACCTTTACCACCAGCAACATGGATGGAACCACTACTTATACATGGTCGAACAATACGACCAGTATCGGACTTGGTGCCACCGGTACCGGCAATATCTCCGCTTTTACAGCTGCCAATACAACAACGGCACCTATAGTTGCCACGATAACCGTGACACCTCATTTTACCAACGGATCAGTTACCTGCGATGGAACCCTGCAAACCTTTACTATTACGGTCAATCCTTCGGGACAGGTGAATGTTCCCGGAGACCAGGTAGTATGTAATAATGCATCTACTACCCTGGTAACTTTCGGAACTGTAAATACAGTTGGTACTACTACCTATACATGGGTCAACAACACTACCAGCATCGGGCTCGGTGCCAGCGGTACCGGCGATATTTCTTCATTTACCGCCACCAACACTACAACTGCCCCGGTTGTTGCCACGATCACTGTAACAGCTCATTTTGAATACGGGTCGGTTACCTGCGACGGAACTGCCCAGTTCAGCATCACGGTCAACCCGACGGGACAGGTGAATGATCCGGCCGACCAGGTTGTTTGCAACGGAGGAAGTACCTCTTCGGTTACTTTTACCACAAACAACACCGTTGGAACCACTAACTATACCTGGACAAATACCAACATCAGCATCGGACTTGGTTCGAGCGGTTCAGGCAACATACCTTCTTTTACCGCCACCAATAGTACGAATGCACCGGTTATTGCCACGGTTACCGTAACCCCTCATTTTAAAAACAGTTCTGTTACTTGTGACGGACCATCGACGGATTTCACCATCACAGTCAATCCAACCGGACAGGTGATCGATCCTTCGGACCAGACCGTTTGCAATGGAGCAAATACGAGCGCTGTGAATTTCGCCACCAGCAACTCCGGCGGAAATGCCACCTATACATGGACGAATACCAATTCAAGTATTGGCCTTGCTGCTGCCGGGACAGGCAATATAGCAGCCTTTGTTGCCGTCAACAGTTCCAATGCACCAGTAACTGCGACCATTACAGTGAGACCATATTTTGAAAACGGGTCGGTTTCCTGCAGCGGGCCAACAGAGAACTTTACCATCACGGTCAATCCGTCGGGCCATGTGAACCAACCTGTCAGTCAGGTTGTTTGCAATGGAAATAACACTTCAGTTTCATTCGGAACCGACAATACAGGTGGAACCACTACCTATCTGTGGACCAACAACAATCCCGCCATCGGTCTTGATCCCATCGGCGTGGGAAATATTTCCTTTGTTGCAACCAATACAGGTAATCAGCCTGTTTTTGCAATCATTGTTGTAACTCCCACATTCACCAATAATTCCGTGAGTTGTTCGGGGCCCACAAAAACATTTTCCATCACAGTGAACCCGACAGGTCAGGTGAATCAGCCAGACAACCAGATAGTCTGCAATGGCTCCAGCACTTCGGCCACATTTAGCACGGTAAATATTGATGGCACTACGACCTATTCCTGGACCAACAACACTCCAGGTATCGGCCTTGCTGGAAGCGGAACGGGCAATATTTCTGCCTTTACCGCTATCAACACCGGTACTTCGCCTGTTGTAGCCACCATCACGGTAACTCCGACCTTTGAGAAGAAATCGGTAAGTTGCCCGGGACTTTTCAAGACATTTACCATTACGGTTAATCCATCCGGACAGGTGAACAAGCCGGGAGACCAGGTTGTTTGCAATGGAGGATCTACAACTTTAGTTGACTTTACCTCTAATAACCTTGGTGGAACCACTTCCTATACCTGGACAAATAACACAACAAGCATTGGCCTCGCAGCCAGTGGTTCAGGGAATATCAGTTCGTTTACTGCCGCCAATACGGGCTCAGCACCGGTAGTTGCAACCATCACCGTTAC
The DNA here is from genome assembly GCA_903828645.1 of uncultured Bacteroidales bacterium. Taxonomy (GTDB): domain Bacteria; phylum Bacteroidota; class Bacteroidia; order Bacteroidales; family FEN-979; genus CAIVAT01. The sequence goes on along the minus strand of CAIKNA010000364.1, from coordinate 10,774 downwards.
ACCTCATTTTGAAAACGGTTTGGTTACCTGTGATGGACTTGCCCAGACTTTCACCTTCACAGTCAATCCAAGCGGGCAGGTTAATGATCCGGGCGACCAGGTTGTTTGCAATGGAGCATCTACATCAGCTGTTACATTCTCCACTAACAATACGGTTGGAAGCACGACGTATACGTGGACAAATACAAACACGTCCATTGGCATTGGTGCCAGCGGTACGGGAAACCTTCCAGTCTTCACAGCTATTAATACCGGCAACGCGCCAGTTGTTGCCAGCTTTGATGTGACAGCTACTTTTACATATGAAGGTGTAAGTTGTGTTGGGTTGAGTCAGACCTTTACGATTACCGTTAACCCGACCGGGCAGATGAATGGTGGCCTTGGAAACCAGGAATTGTGCAATGGTGCGCTTACCACTGAGGTAGACTTTACAACAAATAACACAGGTGGAGTTACTACCTATAATTGGACAAATAACCTTCCCAGCATAGGTCTTGGTGCAAGCGGAACGGGAAATATTGCAGCCTTTACAGCCATCAATACCGGAAATGGACCTGTGACTGCCATGATCGTTGTGACCCCCGTGTTTACGAATGGATCGGTAGGTTGCAGCGGGCCGACAGAATCTTTCTACATAACGGTTAATCCAACCGGACAGGTGATTGATCCTGCTGACCAGGTATTATGCAATGGGTCAACAACCATAGCGGTGAACTTTACAACAACCAATACAGGCGGAACCACTCTATATTCCTGGGTGAATGACACACCGGGAATTGGCCTTGCTGTCAGCGGCAATGGAAATATTGATCCCTTTACCGCAATTAACACGGGTGCAGCTCCGGTAGTAGCCACAATCGTCGTAACACCTAGATATGTGCCCGGCGGGTGTGTAGGAACTCCGCAGTCTTTCACTATTACAGTTAATCCGACAGGACAGATGAACCAGCCGGCCGATCAGATTGTCGGCAATGGAGAAAATACCGCCGTTGTTGCATTCACAACCATTAACACTGTAGGAGTTACGACCTATACATGGACAAATAACCTTACCAGTATAGGGCTTGCAGCAAGCGGCACGGGAAATATTGCGGCCTTTACTGCAATCAACAGCGGGGCAGTTCCTGTGGTTGCGACGATTACCGTGACACCGACTTTTACATTTGGATCCGTTGGTTGTCCAGGGCCTCCTAAAACTTTCACCATCACGGTGAATCCCAAACCTATCCTGGTCATAACGAATCAGGTTGCTTGCTCTCCCAACAGGGTTGACCTTACCGATCCGTCAGTAACTGCAGGAAGTTTCCTGCCTCCTGTTACAATTCTTACTTATTGGAACGATGCAACTGCTACTACAAGTCCGGTTGCAACACCAACAGCGGTGGGTAACGGAACCTACTATATTAAGGCAACCATTACTCCCGGAGGATGGTTCGACATCAAACCGGTAGTTGTCACGATCAACCAGTTGCCTATTGTCTATTTTGGAGTACCTGCAACTGCTACCATCTGCGCCAATGGACCCGGTATAACTGTCGGTATCACAGGTTCGCAGATAGGGGTTAGTTATTCTGTATGGATCGGCATTACCCAGGTTAGTCCTGTTGTTGCGGGAACCGGAGGTCCGATCTTCTTCGCTCCTCCATTGACTTTGCCGGGAAACTACTGGGTACTCGCCGAAAATATGACGACTCATTGTTTCAACAGGATGTATGAATGTATGATCATCACTACCTATCCTCCGGTGCAGGTTAGCGTGTCAATTGCCACCCCAACCATTACTGTTCCTGCTGATCAGAATGTCACTTTTACTTCCACGGCGGTCAATGGAGGTGTCTCACCATTCTACCAGTGGAAAGTAAACGGCTTTGACATTACCGGTGCCAACGGACCAACCTATACCTATAAACCTGTGAATGGCGATGCAGTGACCTGCCTGCTGACTTCCAGTGAAATCTGTAATTCCGGTCCAGCTACATCCAATACGATAATCATGACCGTTACAGGTGTTTCTGTCGGTAGTATAACTGTAACCGGGAATGTTGCCAGTGGTGAAACCAAATGTTACAATGCCCTGCAGACCATCACCGTTGCCGGTGGAGGAACTAAATTCGTAGTTAAAACCGGGGGGAGTGCAACCTTTATCGCCGGGCAGAACATCATCTATCTGCCTGGAACAACGGTTGAACCGGGAGGATATATGCATGGTAAAATCTTTGATGGTGCTTACTGCGGATATAAATCCCCATCCCTTGTAAATTCAGCTGAAGGCACAGTGGAACAGCCTGTGATTTTGCAAAATTCTTCCTTCAAACTCTACCCCAACCCGACAACCGGTAACTTTACCCTTGAGCAAACAAGCGGATCCCTGCATGAATCTGTTAAGGTTGAGATTTATGGAATCCAGGGTGGAAGAGTGATGTCAGGGGAATTGACCAGGGAAAAGAAGCATGAATTTTCAATCTCTGATTTCCCGGCCGGGCTCTACTTTGTAAAGGTTGTAGCAGGTAATGAAGCTGAGACAATCAAATTGGTAAAAATAAATTAGCTCATTCAACACAAGTTTAATAACAAAAAAATCCCGCGAAAACGGGATTTTTTTGTTAGAACATTCCTGCAACCAGCTCTTTTAAGGTCAGGCCGGAAAAGTAATCTTCAATGTTGAACGGCTCCAGTATTTTAAGGATTTCAACTTCATTGTGAGGAACTCCGTTTAGAACTGATTCAATCTCTTCCGTATCATATCTGTTGAAGTAATCGCCGAAAATTTTTATGGACCGGATGATGCCGTTGTCCACATCAAGATCGAATTCGAGTGTTCCGCTTCTCTCGGTGCGGAACACTTTTCTAAAATTGTAGTTGGGTGAGTATCCGAAATTCCATTCCCATGAGTTGTATTTATTTCTAACCAGTTGATTGATTTGATCATGATCCGAATCCGATAATTCTAATGTTTGGGCATCCGGGTACTTTGTGATAATGTGATCCTGGATCAGCGTTGCAAATTGCATGACATCCATGGGGCTTTTCAGGTGTTCGCTGATGTTGGTAACCCTGCTGCGCACCGATTTCACGGCTTTATCCTGGAACTTTAAAGGATCAGCATTCAGAGCGTCTGCCAGGTCAGGCATGTGCGAGGAAAACAGGAGTGTGCCATGATGAAGCACCTTGTTTTTCCATATATGTTCGGCATTCCCGGAAAATTTCCTGCCTTCGATGGTCAGGTCATTCCTGCCTTCAAACCTTGCATCGATACCCATCATCTGCAATACCTCTAAAATTGGCTCAGTATATCTCCTGAAGTCGATCAGGCTTTCCTTGGCGCCGGTTTTAATAAAGGTGAAGTTCAGGTTTCCCAGGTCATGGAAAACCGCACCGCCGCCGCTGAGCCTGCGAACCACCGGGATGTTGTTCTGCTTCACATAATCAGCATTTATCTCTGCAAGGGTATTCTGGTGTTTCCCGACGATGATGCACGGCGCATTCCGCCAAAGCATGAAGGAGTCTTCTTCGAAATTTTTTAAGATGTACTCTTCCGTTGCGAGGTTGAAGTAAGGATCTGTGTTGTGTCTTTTGATGATGAGCATCTGCAGATAATTTTGAGGCAAAAGTAAAGCTTTCCTGCAAATAGGTAATTATCTTTGCAGGCAGTTTGTGGTTCACCGATTCTCAATCTTCCCTTATGAATTATTTAACTTACCTTGTATTTCGTGGTTTCATTTTCCTGTTTCGGTTCATTCCGTTCCGACTTGTCTACGGTTTTGCTGACATCATTTTTTGCATAGTGTATTATTTGGCAGGATACCGGAAGAAGGTAGTATTTGAAAATCTTAAACATTCTTTCCCGGGGAAATCAGAGAAGGAGATCAACAGGATCGCAAAAGGCTTTTATCATCATTTTGCAGACATGCTGGTTGAAAGTCTTAAAGCTTTTACCATGACAGAAGATGCAGTGATCAGGAGATATAAATTCATCAACACCACTTTCCCTGATGACTTTTACAAACAGGGAAAACAGATAATCTGTGTGGCCGGACATTATGGAAACTGGGAGTGGGCCGGTATTGCTGCCGGTAAACAGATGCTCCACAAACCGGTTGGTTTCTACAAACCGCTGTCGAATAAGTATATAGATCAGTATATACAAAAGACCAGGGTTCAGGGACGGGCTAAACTGGCATCCATAGTTAAAACAGCCGAAACATTCAAAACTGACTGGGGTGAACCTGCAGCTTTTTACATGGTTGCCGACCAGAGTCCCTCCAGTGTAAGGCTGGCTTATTGGGTGAATTTTATGAACCAGGATACCGCCGTGTTGCATGGACCGGAAAAATATGCGAGGGTACATGACTATCCTGTGGTTTTCGCCAGTGTGAAAAAGATAAAGCGGGGATTTTATACCGTTGATTTCAAACTGTTGGAAGCAAACCCGGTCCAAACAAAAACCGGCGAGATTACCGGCCGGTTTATGAAAAAGCTTGAAGAGATCATCAACGAAAATCCTGAATATTATCTTTGGTCACACCGCAGATGGAAACTGAAAAGATGACCACCTACAACAAACCGCCATTCTGGTATATCGCCATCTGTGCATCGTAGAATTTATCCAGTTGCACGGTCTTCCCGGTTTTCAGGTTTGTAAGTATTCCTGAAATAAAATCCACCTTAACCCTGTCGCCGGACTCTATTTCTGCCTGGGCGAGAATTTCAGGGTTATAGGTCAGGATTGGCATGGCCGCATTGATGGCATTGCGTTCGTAAATGGCACCATAAGATTCGGCAAGGATGCAGCTGATTCCAAGTGACAGGAAGCAATCTACAGCCTGCTGGCGTGAGCTGCCTGCACCGAAATTTTTCTGTGTGATCACAATATCCCCGGGATTAGCCTTCCTGGCAAAATCCTCGAATCCCTTCAGATTGTCAAAAGTGTACTGCCCCATCTCCCTGATCTCTGTGATGGTGAGATAACGGTTGTGAAAAATCATATCAGTATCGATATCATCTTTCGGGATAATCCACACGTTACCCTCTACTTCTGTGGGTTTGGCAACTTTTATTTTCTCCTGACGCGCGACAGGTGATGTGTTGCCTGAGGGCGAAAAAAGGGCCGGCTTATCGGGAATCTGATCGGGAGTGGTGATGAATCCGGCCACAGCAGAAGCAGCAACGACAGCAGGCGAAGCCAGGTAGACATACCCCTTGCCTTGTTTTCCTTCGAAATTTCGGTTCCCCGTGCTGATGGTCACTTCACCCGGTCCATTTTGGCCCACTTGTCCGGCTGCACAACCGGCACACCCTGCGTTTGAAACCATAACGCCAGCCTCCTTGAAAATCTGGATAATCCCTTCATCCATGGCCTGGGTCCAGATGGCATCCGTTGCCGGAACTATTTTCAGGACTACTCCTGGAGCAACCTTACGTCCACTCAGCACTGCAGCGGCAGCGCGAAGATCTTCGATCCGGCCGTTGGTGCAACTGCCTATAAACCCCGAATCGATTTTCTGGTTGCGAACAGTTTCGATGGAAGCATCGTCATGCGGATGTCCCGGCTTTGCCACCATTGTGACAAATTTGCTCATGTCGATGTCGAAGGTTTTTTCATAAACCGCGTTAGCAGAAGCAGTGACAGACTGGTACTCTTTGCCTGTGATGCGCTTCAATTCCTGAAGCAGTGACGGCGAAGTTGGAAATAGGATGATAATCGCCCCCATCTCGGTGCCCATCGAAGAGATGGTAATACGATCGGCAAGGGTGAATTTTTCCGTCTCTTCTCCATAGATTTCAACCGAATATCCTAGAAGTTTGTTGGCGCCGAAAATCGAGAGGAGGTTCAGTACAACATCTTTGGCAGTCAGGGTGGCAGGCCTTTTCCCCATGAGGTTGATCTTTACCGAGGCAGGTACTTTGAACCAAACAGCACCTTTGGCCCAGGCTGCGGCTATATCCTGGTCACCCATGCCTTGTCCGAAAGCGGAGATGGCACCCATGATGTTGGCATGTGAATCTGTTGAAACAAAAGTACTCCCGGGCCAGGTTAAACCATTGTCGATGGCCAGGTGGGTTCCGATCCCTGCATCCACGTCATAGACCCTGATCCCATTGTCACGGGCGTATTGCCTGCAATAATGCTGGTTTGCAGCATATTTCTGATCTGATCCGCCGGGATTGCAGTCGAAGGTGAAGATGGTCTTTCTCGGATCGGCAATTGTCAACCCGTTATCCAGTAAGTTTTTTACCACATTGGCCCCGCCAAAATCGCGGGCGGCACGGGTGTCGATGGCAACATCCACGATGTCACCTGGTTTTACCGGTTGCTGGTTACTGTGGGCTGAAATAATTTTTTCTATAATGGTCATTGGCTTTGTGTTTGAATTGGCGTTGTCGAATCTACTTTAGCCGCTCCCTGAACGGTTCAAAAGTCATGAAATCTGCATGATGCACGACATAGGCTTCGGTGGTGCGTTTAACCATATCGCCTTCGCCTGCATGGGTGGCAATGATATGACACACGGCAGCAGGAACCCCGCATTGTTCAGCCAAAGATACGCCTGAAAACGGGTGGCGGAGGTACTTCCCGTACTTTCCCTGGAACGACTTGCCATTTGAATCCAGTTCATATTCCAGCAATTTGCCTACATCTGCAAGGATAGCCCCGGAGATCAATATGTCCATATTTACCGGGAGATCCTCCTTGAAAAATTCATTCATCTTGTTCCCGGCATCGCGGGCCACATGAACCACGCAGCGTTTATGGGCCATGAAGGAGACCTTCATCTCCGGCCCTGCCAGCAGGGTGAATGGGATTATTTTCAGGTCATCGGGTGTCAGAACGCTCTTTTCGACAGCAACTTCCCATGTCCTCGCTGTCTTTTCACGGAGGTCCGGATCCTGGATCCACATCAACTCCGGCCACAGGGCTAAAATTTTATCGGTCATACTCACTTTGGATTAATTAGGCAATGAAAGCAATGAAAGCAATGTATGCAATGTATGCAATGAAAAAATGTAATTAATAAATTGTTTTCATTGTCTGCATTGTCTGCATTGTTTTCATTCTACAATTTTGCGATTATCGCGTCTGCCATCTGCTGTGTCGTTGCGGCACCCCTGCTGAATGCCTCAGGTGTTCCGGGTAGTTTCATCATGTCGTATGTCATTACCTTGCCTTCTTCAACAACATCTGCAACGGCTTTTGAAATTTTGGCGGCCATTTCCATCTCGCCGAGATGTTCCAGCATCATTACCGCGGAAAGGATCATGGCGGTAGGGTTGACGATGGAGGGATTAAATTCGGCATATTTTGGTGCTGAACCATGGGTGGGTTCGAAAACTGCGATTTCAGGACCGATGTTGGCACTGCAAGCAAAGCCAAGTCCGCCGATAAGTCCGGCAAAACCATCGGAGACGATATCGCCGAACATATTGCCGGCAACCATTACGTGGTAGGTTTCGGGATTCTTGGTGAGCCACATCATCTGGGCGTCAATATTGGTGTCCTGCACCTTGATCCCCGGGTATTCGTTCTTAGCCATCTCCTGGGCCATTTTAAGCATCATGCCTGAGGTTTCGCGGATCACGTTGGGCTTTTCGCATACAGTTACAGTATTGAACCCGCGCGCTTTGGCATATTCAAAAGCTGCTTTCAGGATGCGCCCGGTGTATTTCCTGGTAAATATACGGGTCGATACAGCCAGTTCAGGACGTGGGCACCAGGCAAAGTTATCCCTGAACTTCTTATGTGTCATCAGTGCATCGTATACCAGGTCGGATGGATTTGACCATTCCACACCGCCATAAAGGCACTCCGTATTCTGACGGAAGATCATCGTATCGATGATGGGTTCTTCAATGACGCCTCCAAACCCGCGACGGATGAAGTTTAGCGGGTTTCCTTTGAAGGTTTTGCAAGGCCGCATGCAGATATCAAGGTCGTACTTTTGCCTCATGGTCACAATCGGGCTGTAATAGGCAAATCCTTTGCCTTTGAGCTCAGGAGCCAGTTCCGTGTCTGTTTTATCTTTGGGTTTTGATGTGATGGCCCCAAACAGACCGATTTTATGTTTTTCGAGCAATTTCTGTGTTCGTTCCGGAAATGGATCACCTTCTTTGCACCAGAATTCCCAACCAATGTCTCCATGAACATATTCCGCGTCAAAACCGGCAGCATCCAATACGCGGATGGCCTCATCCAAAACGACTTTGCCGATGCCATCCCCGGGCATCGCTACGATTGTTCTTTTTGCCATAAGTAGTTTGTTTATTTATAGTTAAATATTTCACAATTGGACGCCAAAGATACAACACCGGTTGAAATCCACAAAGACGTTTTTGCAGATTTTTACCGAAAGTTTTTGCGGTAAATCCTTACTTTTGCAAAATCGGTTGTACTACCTCTGGGGCTCTCTGAAAAAACCGTGCGTTCCTCACCCTTTAAATCTTTTTTACTTCAGAGGACCACGAAGAAGGCACAGAGCACCGCAAAGAAAGACAAATTGATTTGAAAAAGCATTTAACAAATCCAATCTTTGAGATAATCTCGCAGGTCGCGGGCGAAATGCAAGTGCAGGCTTTCGTTATCGGTGGGTTTGTTCGCGACCTTTTGCTGAACCGCGACAACAAACAGGATATCGACATCGTTGTGCTTGGCAGTGGCATTGATTTTGCCCACCAGGTGGCTGCCAAACTGAATGAGGATACCCCGGTGAAATTTTTTAAGAATTTTGGCACTGCCATGCTCAATTTCCATGGCTGGAAAATTGAATTCGTCGGTGCTCGAAAGGAGTCTTACCGCCGCAATTCCCGCAAGCCTATTGTTGAGGACGGTACGAACGAAGACGACCAGAACCGCCGCGACTTTACCATTAATGCAATGGCCATCAATCTGACCCGTGAAAATTACGGACAATTGGTTGACCCTTTCAATGGCATCAGCGATCTGAAGGAAAAAATTATCAGAACTCCCCTCGACCCGGATATCACATTTTCTGATGATCCTCTGCGCATGATGCGTGCAATCAGGTTTGCCACCCAACTTTGTTTCACCATCGAACCTTCCTGCTTTGAGGCAATCACGCGGAATTGCGAACGGATTTCGATTGTCTCGATGGAACGGGTTTCAGATGAATTAAACCAGATCATCCAGGCTGGCGTTCCGTCGGCAGGATTTCGGTTACTGGATGAAACCGGGCTTTTGAAAATCATTTTCCCTGAGTTTTGTGAACTCAAGGGGTCCGAAATAATCGATGGTAAAGGCCACAAGGATAATTTCCACCATACCCTTGCAGTGCTGGATAATGTCGCAGAGGTTTCCAACGACCTGTGGCTTCGGTGGGCGGCTATCCTTCATGATATTGCCAAACCTGTCACGAAAAAATTCGTGCAGGGCACCGGATGGACTTTTCATGCCCATGAATTCAAGGGAGCTAAAATGGTCCCGAACATATTCAGGCAGCTTAAACTTCCGCTGAACGAAAAAATGCATTATGTCGAAAAACTGGTGTTGCTCCATCTCCGGCCCATCGTTCTGGCTGAAGATGTGGTTACAGATTCGGCGGTTCGCAGGCTTCTCTTTGAGGCAGGCGAAGACATTGACGACCTCATGCTCCTGTGCAACGCAGATATCACTTCCAAAAATCCGAATAAAGTAAGGCGGTATCTTGCAAACTTCAACATTGTCAGGCAAAAACTCAGGGAAATAGAGGAGAAGGACCAGTTGAGAAACTGGCAGCCTCCGGTCACCGGGGAGGTGATCATGAAAACTTTCGGCATCCCGCCTTCCAAATCGGTTGGGATCATCAAGGATGCAATTACCGAAGCCATCCTTGAAGGCGAAATTGCCAATAATTTTGACGAAGCATATCAACTGATGCTCAGGTTGGGAGAAAAACTCGGCCTGGATAAAAAAAACAGTTGAACATTTTTTTCCGATTGTTTGGTGGAATTTTATATTTTTGGACCTGATTTCTACGCGGAACAGCTATGTTGATTTATCGTTTTAGAATAACATGCGAAGAGCATGATGGATTTCTCAGGGAAATCGAAATTCAGCCGAATCAGACTTTTCTTGATTTCCATTATATTCTATTGGATTCTGCTGAATTGATGCATTGCGACCGTGCCTCTTTTTTTATGACAGACAAAAAGTATAAAAAAGACCGGGAAATATCGCTGAAGTCCGAAAAGCGCCATGTAAGAAAATATGACGAAGATCTTGACCAGGTTGTTACAGAGTCAGTTACACTGCCGCTGATGAAGACTGAGAAGTTGAAGAACTACATCGAGGATCCGCACCAGAAGATGATTTATGAGTTCATTGGTCGAGATATCTTCTCATTTCACCTTGAATTGTTTAAAATCTTCCCGGCGGATGAGACATCCTCGTACCCGAAATGCATCAAGCGTATTGCCGAATTACCCAAAAAGGCCGAACAGCCTGTTTTGGCAGTTGCGGCACCAGTGGTGCAGAGGATGGTCGTCCCTAAAGTCCCGCTTCCTAAATTAGAACAACTTGTGAAATTCGACGATATTGTTGAAGATGAACATGAGTTGGCAGCCATTGAAAATGAGTTGGGCGGACTGATTGAAGAAGTGGACGAAGAACCGGCTTTTGAAACTAACCGGGCCGGCGACAATGAAAGCGACGATTTTTTATTTGGGGAACAGGAAGATTCTGAGGAAGATGAAAAACTTGATCATATAGAAGATTACGAAGATATTGAAAACCTGGATAAACGCTTGTCAGGTTTTGACCACGATTCAGATGACTATTGATGAC
>CAIKNA010000363.1 GCA_903828645.1 uncultured Bacteroidales bacterium | reverse complement strand
GATACGGTCAATTAAACCAGAGGCATGAACGAAATATTCTTTGCCTGTCTCGGAGTCCATAATAAATCCAAATCCTTTTGACTCATTAAAGAATTTTACTTTTCCATTTTTCATAATAATAATCGAATTAAAAATAATATTTGCAAATGTAGATATAATAATTATCAATTCAACTATAAAAATTAAAAAAATCTTAGAAATGTTATGAATTATTTCTTCCTGAACCCGCCTTTACGAAAGGTGCCCCGGTGTTTCTTCGGATCAAATGCAGGGCCCTCGCCAAGATGGACAGGGATGGCCCCTTTGTAGATTGACTTGCCCAGCAGTGTTTCAATGGTAGCAAACTTGCCCTGGTCTTTTTCATTGATCAGGGTGATGGCGGCCCCTTTGGCTTTTGCCCTGGCCGTGCGGCCGATGCGGTGGATGTAATCCTCCCCGTCGTTTGGTACATCGAAATTGACCACCATGTCGATGTCTTCAATATCAATACCCCTGGAAACAATATCGGTGGCGACGAGGATATTCAGCTCCCTGCTCCTGAAACGGTTCAGCACCTTTTCCCGTTCGGGCTGATCCAGGTCCGAATGGATCTCTTCAGCATTGAGCCGTAATTTTTTCAGGGCGGCACTCAACTGCTTTGTTGCGCTTTTCGTCGAACAGAAGATCAGGATGCTGCGCAGTTTAAGGTCCTTCAGCAGGTATTGAACCAGGGGGATTTTCTGGGCATCATACACTACGTAGGCCATCTGGAGGATGTTTTCGGCTGGCTTGGATGGGGCAATGTTGATCTCAACCGGGTCTTTCAGGATTTTCCGGGCCAGTTCGCGCATGTCTTTAGGCATGGTGGCCGTAAAACAGAGGGTTTGCCGGTTTGCAGGCACATACGACATGATCTTCAGGATGTCATCGTAAAACCCCATATCGAGCATCCGGTCGGCTTCGTCAAGGATCAGGTACCGGAGGCTGGAGAGGTTCACGTAGCCCATGTTTAAGTGGGCTATCATGCGGCCGGGGGTACAGATCACCATGTCGGCGCCGTTGGCAAGCGCCTGCCTTTCCCGTGAAAAAGATGCTCCATCGGTGCCGCCATATACAGGGATGGAACTGACCGGCGTGAAGTAAGAAAGTCCCTCCATGTGCTGGTCGATCTGCTGGGCCAGTTCCCGGGTGGGAACGATCACCAGCGCCTTGATGGCGTCGTCATGGGGTACTGAAATAATCTTCTGGATGATTGGCAGCAGGAATGCAGCCGTTTTCCCGGTGCCGGTCTGGGCCGACCCGATCAGGTCTTTACCGGCTAAAATGGCAGGAATCGCCTGCTCCTGGATGGGGGTGGCGCTGTCGTACCCCAATGCTTCTATGCCTTCAATGAGCCGCGCCTCAAAACCAAAATCGTGAAATGTCAAAATGCTGAATTATTTTACAAAGGTAATCGAAAAAGTGACAAGTGACAAATGACAAGCGACAAGTGCTCCGCTGAATCTGGAATTTGCCCGTAAGAGTTGCACCATTTGTCACTTGTCATTTGTCACTTGTCATTTGTCATTTGTCATTTATTATCCGCAATGGATGCGCCTCCGTATTAAACACAACCTTGCTCAGATCAAGCGTGTTTTCCGGGGCGAACAACAGGTAGGCGTATTTGAGGGTTTCTGCCAGGAAAAAACTTTCCATGGAATCGGAAAGTTCAAGTGTTTTCACGTTTTTTATCTCGGCATAACCGGCTTCGGTCCTGCATTTCATAAGAATGTCGTTGATCATGTGCTGCCCCATCCGCTGGTATTCGGGATTTTTGGTTTTGCGGTAAAGGTAAAAGCAGCTTTCAATGTTCTCGGGGCGCAATGGATAGGAGGCGTCAGTAACCTCGCCGGTCCTGAAATTGAACTCTTCAGGTTCGGGGTTGAAGGTTGTCCACATGTGATAATTTCCCATTTGGATTTTCCCGGCCGTTACGGTATCCCCCGACAATGCCAGGATGCCGGCATAGAAGGCATCCAGCGCCCCGTAAAGCGGGTGAGTCTCTTTACCCGATCTCATGTCCACGCGGGTGAAATACCAACCCGGCGGAACTTCGGTCAACAGGAATTTTTTTATGGCCCTGTTGTGAATCTGCCAGGCTTGTAAGCACTCCTTGTCTCCGAATAGCAACCACGCTTTATATAGGTATTCATAATAGGAATCAATCCGGGCGCCAATCTGGCTTTCTCTATTCTTCCATTCCCCGGTGTTGACATCAATGGTCGTTCCAACCAGGTCGATGTCGCTCCGCCGTTTGTAAACTTCAAAGGCGGCTTTTTTTGCAACACGGTAATAGCCTGAATCTCCGGTAAACGCTGTCAACTTACCGAACTCGAGCAGGTAAGTCCCGATTTCCGCAGGATTGCTGACTGAATCGCGGGTTTTCCCGGTTTTCAGATTTACAAACCGGTAAGGCATCCCGGTGGGGGAGTTGAATGCCGGCAACAATCTTGCTCCAAGGTCTACGGCCAGGGCCAGTAACCGTTCATCATGCGATAATTCGTAGGCTGAAAGCAGCCCTCCCATCAGCCGGATGTTGATCTCAAACAACTGGACCTCCTGGTCGACATTGAAGTTGAGGTTGGCGATTACCATTGTTTTTGCTTCTTCGGCTTGCGTCTTCAGGCCAAGCAGGAAAAATGTGTCATACGCATCAAGCGGGGTCATCAGGAATGATTTTCCATACCAGTTATGCCCTTTTTTACTGATGGGTTTCAGGGCATCACAACCATAGGCATATTGTTTATAACCGTTCCAGGCATGACGGCACGCCGATTTAACCAGTTCGCATTGAGCGGCTTTCTGTTTGCCGGTAAAGGGTTTCTGTGGTTTCCCGGGAATGGATAAAACAAGAAAAATGGGAATAAGCAGGGCAAATCTGGTTCTGTAATTCATCAAATCATTTTTTTATCTCCTGTTCCACTTAAAGGGTCGCAACAAGTTGTTTGAGTTTGGTTTCCGCAACTTTGGCTGTATATGCAAACTGTATAAACCTGGTCAGAGACTGAATGTAGCTTTCTTCTGCCTGCCGAACTTCAAGGGCAGTGGTTTGCCCCAGGCGAAGGCGATGCATGGAGATGGTGAGATTCTCCCTGGCAAGCAATGTATTGCTTCTCTCCAGGTCGAGCAGTTGCATGGCATGATGATAATCTGAAAGGGAATTTTGCAATTGTGTATTTACCGCAGTTTTTGTACTCTCCAGGTTGTAACGGGCACCCTGTTCCTGCAAACGCGCGACCTTGACCTGCCTGTTGATATTCCCGCCGTAAAAAATCGGGAAGCTGAGCGAACCTCCCACCTGGGGGCCATAACTCCTGCTTTTAAGCACCGTACTTGCAGAGTTGTCGTTAAACAGGGCATAATAACCGGTTGAAAGGGAAAGCCATGGATAGCGCTGGGCTGAAAGTTCCCGGATCGCGAGGTTGTTCACATCAACCTGTTTCTGCGAACCCAGCACCTGCGTGTTCTGGGTATATAATATTTTGTTCAGTTCATTTTTATCGGGAATGTAAGAGAGATCAATGGAGTCGACCACTTCGTAAAGCGAATCAGCATCGCGGCACAACCATTGGTTCAGGGTTCTTTTTGAGTCGAGGATGACGGTCTCCTGGACAATGGCGTTCTCGAGGTAAACATTGAGATCGACCTGTGACTGCAGCAGGTCGGTCTTGGGAACAAGCCCCGCGTTAAAGCTTGCCTGCAGGATATTGACGCGTTCCTTGTTGTAACGGATTACTTCGTTCAGTGATGCAAGCTGTTGTTTTTGCCTCACCACCTCGTAGTACGCCAGGATCACCCCGTAAAGTGTCTGGCTCATTTTATCCTTAAACTGGATCTCCCCCAGTTCACGGATCTCATTCAGTTTTTTCCGGGTGACAAACATTTTTCCTCCGTCAAAAAGGGTCCAGTTGAGGGCAACATCCGCCGCAAATGTGTTGGAATGGGCATCTGAGGAAGTGATCCTGGTTCCGCTGGAGAGATCGGTGGCTACGTTGTTATGGGCAAAAATATCGGATGCGCCGACACTTATATTCGGGAGCATACCGGCATTCCCGGCAGTACTGTTGGCTGCATTGATATCAGCAGATGTGCGGGAAATGAGGATGTCGTAGTTCTGTTTCAGTGCGATTGCGATGGCATCATTCACTGTCATCACAGCCTGGCCGAAACCAACACTGAAGGCGAGTATGAAAACGAAAGTCAATGGCTTGCGCATGTTCATTGAAAGTTGGGTCATTTTACAATTTCTGTCGGGTCAACGATGTCTTCGCGGGTTTTGTTGCTTGCCATGATGATGTACATGGTGGGGATGACGAATAAAGTGAGGATCAGGGCGAAGAGCAATCCCCCTACGATCACGACCCCCAGCGGGACACGGCTCGAAGCGCCGGCTCCCAGTGCCAGGGCGATGGGCAATGCACCGAAAATTGTGGCGAGGGAGGTCATCAGGATGGGGCGCAGACGGGCGGCCGCAGCTTCAAATGCTGCTTCCGCCTTTACCAGCCCTGCTTTTCGTTTCTGGTTGGCGAATTCAACGATCAGGATGCCGTTCTTGGTGACCAGCCCGATGAGCATGATCATCCCGATTTCGGAAAAAATATTCAACGTGTTTCCGGTAACCCACAGGCTGAGCAGCGCGCCTGCCATGGCAAGCGGCACCGTAAGCATGATGATGAAAGGATCGCGAAAACTCTCGAACTGGGCGGCCAGGATGAGGTAGATCAGCACCAGCGCCAGGATAAGCGCAAAGGAAGTATTCGAACTGCTCTCGGCAAAATCGCGCGAGGGTCCCAGCAGGGCTGTCTGGAAAGAGTCGTCCAGGACTTTTTTTGAGATCTTCTGCATCTCGGTAATCCCTTCACCAAGTGTATGACCGCTGGCCAGCGAGGCTGAAACAGTTGCCGATTTGAACCGGTTGAAGTGATAAAGCGTTGGCGGACTGCTGTTTTCCTGCATGCTGACCAGGTTATCCAGCTGGATCAGCGTACCGGAATTGTTCCTCACATAAAGCGAAGTGATATTGGAAGGATCGCTGCGCGACGGACGCTCCACCTGGCCGATCACAAAGTACTGTTTCCCGTTGCGCAGGAAATAGGCATATCTTCTCCCGCTCATGGCGAACTGAAGGGTATTGGAAATGTCCATCACGTTTACGCCAAGGCCGGTGGCTTTTAACCGGTCGACCGTGAGGTTAAGTTCCGGTTTGTTAAATTTAAGGTTTACATCAACATTCCCGAAAACGCTGTCCTTTCTTGCTTCATCGATAAACATGGGAAGGAATTTCTGAAGTTTATCGAAATCCAGGTTCTGCAGCACAAACTGGACGGGGAGTTGCCCGCCGCCCGACAATGAAGTGGTGATGGTCTGCTCCTGGTTGGCAAAGATCCGGGCTTCGGGGAATTTCTTATAAAGTTTTGTCAGCCGGTCATAAACCTGCTGTTGGGTCGCCTTCCGTTCATTGGGTTCGGTCAGGAAAACGTTCAGTCCACCCGTGTTGGTGGTCGAAGCACCGCCTCCCATCGCAGTTCTCGCAAAAACCAGCCGACCCTCTGGGATGCTGTCCATCACCCGTTGTGCGATCCGGTCCATCAGGAGTTGCATGTTGTCGAAGTCGGTTCCTTCAGGTGCGGTCACGCTGGTCCTGAGGATGCTGTGATCTTCCAGGGGTGCAAGTTCCGATTTGATTGTCGACCCAAGCAAAAAAACCAGGAGCAGGCATATCCCAAGGATGATGAAAGAAAGATATTTCCGCCTGATAAAATAACCGAGCATCTTCCTGTAGCCATTATCCAGCCCCGCGTAAAATGGTTCTGTGGCATTGTAAAAACGCGAATGCCGCGACAGGCTTCCGCCCATTTTAACATTAAGGACGGGCGTAAGTGTGAGCGAAACAAAAGCCGAGATCAGCACGGCCCCGGCGACAACGATGCCGAATTCACGGAAAAGCCTGCCTGTAAAGCCACTCAGGAAAATCACCGGGATAAAAACGATCGCCAGGGTAAGGGATGTGGAGATGACAGCAAAGAGGATCTCCCTTGTCCCGGAAAATGCCGCCTTCCATTTATCCATGCCAAGTTCGATCTTCTTAAAGATATTCTCCGTCACCACAATTCCGTCATCCACCACCAGTCCGGTTGCAAGCACGATGGCCAGGAGCGTAAGTACATTCACGGAGAAACCGAAAATGTACATGATGAAAAATGAGCCGATCAGCGAAACAGGAATGTCGATCAGCGGACGCAGGGCGATGACCCAGTTGCGGAAGAAGAGAAAAACAATGAGCACCACCAGGGAGATGGCTATGAGCAGCGTTTCGCCTACATCTTTTACCGATTGCCTTACGAACTTGGTTTTATCATAGCCGATATAGAGGTTCATGCCGGCGGGCATCTCTTTTTGGATCTGGGCGAAACGTTTGTAAAATTCGTCTGCGATTTCGATGTGGTTGGCTCCCGGCAGGGGGATGAGCGCCAGGCTGATCCCTTCCACACCGTTCAGCCTCACCTGGGTCTCTTCGTTTTCAGGCCCCAGGACGGCCTCCCCGATATCGCTCAAACGGATCACCTGGTCGTTGGTCTGTTTGATGATAATGTTGTTGAAATCATCCTCTGTTACCAGTCTCCCGAATGTTTTAATGATAAGCTCGGTGTTTTTTCCCCGCACTTTCCCGCTCGGGAGTTCTACGTTCTCCTTTCCCAGGGCCAGGTTAACATCTTCGGCAGTGAGGTTGTATGCTGCCATCCGGTCTGGTTTCAGCCAGAGCCTCATGGCCGGGCGTTTCTGCCCGTAAAGGGCAACGGAACTCACACCGGGGATCGTCTGAAGTTTTTCCTGCAGCACATTCTCGGCATAATCGCTTAGGTCAAGGGCGTTCATCGTGGTGCTCTGAACTGCAACGGTGATGATCGGGTCGGAATTGGCATCGGCTTTGCTCACCACGGGCGGCGCGTCAATATCCATCGGCAGACTTCTTGTTGCCTGTGATGTTTTATCGCGCACATCGTTGGCTGCTTTTTCAAGATCGGCGCCAACATTGAATTCTACAACGATGGTGCTGCTTCCCGTAGAGGAGGAGGAGGAAATCGATTTAATTCCTTCAATCCCGTTGATGGCTTTTTCGAGGGGTTCGGTGATCTGGGATTCGATGATCTCGGGGTTCGCCCCGGTGTATGAAGTCTGAACATTGATGGTGGGGGGGTCTATCGCGGGATAAAGCCGGACCCCCAGGAAGGTATATCCCACTACCCCGAACAACACGATGATGAGGCTCATCACAATGGATGCAACCGGACGTTTTAGCGCAAAATCGGATATTGACATTGGATAATTTTTAGCCGATATACTTTACCGGGTTCAGCGGATTTTTGAAAATTTCAGCGGAGAATTTGGTTTCAGGAAGAGGACCCCGGTAGTAACAATGGTATCGCCCGCCTTCAGCCCTGAAACAACTTCGATATCCTGTGAGTTGCGTGTTCCCGTTTCGATGGTCACGAAAATTGCCTTTCCTCCCCTGGCTACGATCACTTTCTTGTTGCGTTCAGACGGGATCACAGCCTGTGTCGGTATCATCAGGGCATTCGGCGTAATGGCAAGCGGAACCTCCACGGTTGCAAATACTCCGGGGCTGAGAGAGGGATCCTGACGGCTCACGACAGCCCGAACACGCAGGTTGCGCGTAGTCGCTTCGACTCCGCCTTCGGCAGCGATGATCCGCGCGGAAAAAGAACTGTCTTTACCCTGTATGGTAAACCTGACAATTTTTCCTTCGGAAATCTCGTCGATGTATTTCTCCGGAACACTGAAATCGAGTTTCATCTGGTTGGTCTGACGGATGGTTGTAAGAGGGGTCCCCGGTGTAACCTGGGCCCCGATGCTGATATTTTTCAACCCGATCACCCCGTCGTATGGGGCTAGAACCTCCGTTTTACTGATCTGGGCCTTCAGCACTTCGATATCGTCGCTGATTGAGTTTACCTGGAGTGTAGTCTGGTCATATTCCAGCTCGCTGATGCCGTTGACCGTGAGGAGTTCGGTCTGCCTTTTTTTTGTCTGGCGTGCTATTTCCAGCTGGGTTTGCAATTTTCGCAGCGTGGCCTGCAGATCGCCGTCAAAAAGTTTTACCAGCAGGGTGCCTTTTTTTATGAATTGACCCTCGGGTAAATTCAGTGTTACTACCCGACCCGACACATCGGGCATCAGCACTGTTTCCTCAAACGACTTTACGGTGCCGGAAACTGTGATGGAATGTTGAAGCAGGGTGGGTTTGACAATAGTTCCTTCCACCACCTGGGGACCGTTCTGCTTGTTGTTTTGCTGATTTTTCACATTCTTTCCATTATTACAGGCGCCTAATGTGAACGTGATCATCAGGATGGCAATGTGTAAGCTTTTCATTGAAGGTTGCATTGGAGTGATTGCAGGGGATTTAACAGAGGGATAGGTTTGGAGATTTATAAAGCACACAGAGATACGCTAAACGGGACAAAAGTACAAAAATTGCTTCAGATAATTTCGAAGGATGTTTTGTGTTTTAAAGAGGGAACGCCGGGCGGAAAAAACCGGAGTGTCAATTGTATTTGCCAATCTTGAAAAAAGTTGTATTTTTGCATGCTCAATGACGGGATGTAGCGCAGTTGGCTAGCGCACCACGTTCGGGACGTGGGGGTCGGAAGTTCGAGTCTTCTCATCCCGACTACCCCCACCCCCAAACCCCTCCCCCGCAGTGGGAGGGGCAGGGGAGGGGGTCATGCCTCTTTAGCTCAGTTGGTAGAGCAACTGATTCGTAATTAGTAGGTCGGGGG
>CAIKNA010000362.1 GCA_903828645.1 uncultured Bacteroidales bacterium | reverse complement strand
GACATCCGGGATAACAAAGTTTACCCGACAGTACAAATCGGTTCTCAATGCTGGATGGCTTCCAACCTGAATTACGGAACGGTACTGAATTCCTCACAGGTTCAGAACGACAATTGCCTTTCAGAAAAATATTGCTACAGTGACGTAACAGGCAATTGTACCAAATATGGCGGACTTTACCAGTGGGATGAGGTGATGAAATACGATGACACTCCGGCCGGACAGGGCTTGTGCCCCCCAAGCTGGCACATTCCCACGGAAGCAGAATGGACAACGCTGTTCAATTTTTACCTGGGCAATGGTTTAGCCGGCAAACCTCTGCAGGATACCATCATGGCAGGATTCCACGCACAGACCAGCGGTGTCTTCTATCTGAATTCAAACTGGAGCTTCAACGGGTTTGCCACGCTCTTCTGGACTTCCACGCCATGGAATGCCATCAAAGCGATCTCGCACGGGATGAATGTGTATGATTTTTCGGTGTCGCTTTACCCGTCGAGCCGGGCAAATGCGTTCCCGGTGAGGTGTTTGAGGGATTGAAAAGAAAGAAGTTTATAAAGTTTAATCAAATAGAAATTTGATAGAAAGACGACCAATCAGATTTTTGACATGCATCTTCCTGACGATGCTCTTTCTGCCTATGGTTACCCATGCTCAGAATGAAGTACCTATTAATAAAGAGGGATTAAAACAAAGAACAGGTTTCATTGAAAACAAGGGCCAGATTATTGAACAGAATAATAAGCCAAACCCTTCAGTTCTTTATCTGTTGAATACACCGGGAATGAATGTGCAATTGAGGAAAGCAGGATTCAGTTATGATGTTTACTCTATAGAATACAAGCCTAATCCACATCATGTCCCATCAAATAATCAAAACCTTAGAAATCCAAATCCGAAAAATGATTCATTAGTTCCTGAATATCATTTCCACCGCATCGACATCGATCTGCAGAATGCAAATCCCGATCCTGTCATTGAAACTTCTGCCCCGTTAAAAGACTATCTGAATTATTACACTACGGGAACACCCGAAGAAGGTGTGACTTTAGTTAAATCGTTTTGTGGCATCATCTATAAAAATATTTATCCTGACATCGACCTTCAGTTTATTAGTAATGATGGCGTTTTTGAATATAATTTCCTTGTTCAGCCGGGAGCTGATATTGCATCTATTCAACTTAAGGTAACAGGGCCGCAAAGGATAAAATCGTTTAAAGAAAAAATTCAAATGATTACAAGTGTTGGGGATATTGATGAAACCATCCCCTTGTGTTATTATAGTTTGAATAATATCCAGGTGCCTGTTAAAGGCAGGTTCAAAAAAATCAAGGATCAACTTTATGGATTTTCTGTTGATAAGACTATTCCAAATGGTGCATATTTGCTAATTGATCCTGTTCCAACCAGGAGATGGGGAACTTATTACGGAGGAATTAACACTACCGGTACTCAAAAGAAAGCATGTTCGACAGATGGGTTGGGAAATATCATTATTGCAGGTGGGACTATGTCCACGAACAATATCGCAACTACCGGAGCCTACCAAGTGATAATTTCTGGTACTACGGATGCTTTTCTAGGGAAGTTTAACACAGATGGACAGCGACTTTGGGGCACCTATTATGGCGGCAGTGCCAGTGAGAGCGGTTACGGTTGTTCAGTCGACCGAAATGACAATATTTTTCTTGTAGGTTATACCACCTCAAATAACAGTATAGCCTCAACCGGCGCTTACCAGACTGTATTACATGGTCAGCAGGATGGGATGTTGATAAAATTTACCTCAGGAGGTCAGAGGATCTGGGGTACTTATTATGGCGGGAATGAATATAGTCCGTGGGGCCAGGAAGGGATTGAGGTTTGCACGGTTGATACCAATGGAAATGTTTACTGTACCGGCTTAACGGATTCACCGGATTTTATAGCCTCGCCAGGGGCACATCAGACCAGTCCGGGGGGCAATTATGATACCTTTCTGGCGAAATTCACTGCTAACGGGCAACGTGTTTGGGGCACCTACTACGGAGGTAGTAATGCAGATCAGAATCCGTGCTGTGCAGTCATCAACCAGGGCTACGTGTTTCTTTCCGGTAATACATTGTCTGCCAATAATATTGCTACACCGGGATCCTTTTTGCCAAATTTAAATGGATTCCAAAAAACATTTCTTGCAGCCTTTAACCTAAATGGACAGCGCCTCTGGGGCACCTATTATGCCGGGGAATTTGATGACTGGAATTATGGTTGTACTGCTGATACTGGAAATAATGTATATATCTACGGCGTGACCAGTTCGATAACAAATATAGCCACTCCGGGTTCTTTTCAAGAGACAGGAGTAGGTGGATATCTCGCCAAGTTCAATTATAACGGTATTAGACTTTGGGGGACGTATTATGGGACAGGAGGCACAAATGTAACAGAGGCAGCAGTCGATGATAGTGCAAATATTATAATTGCAGGATCAACCCACGATCAAAATAACATCATTCCATCACCGGGTGCATTTCAATCTGTTTACAGGGGTGGTTTCTATGATTCTTTCCTGGGAAAATTCAACTCGGGCGGTCAACGTTTCTGGGGGACCTATTATGGCGGAACAGGGCAGGAAGGAGCAATGGGTTGTGCCGTAGATCATTACGACAACATTTATTTATTAAGTAATACAGTATCCGAAAATAACAGTGACAATAACGCCAATCATTGCACCAGGTCAGGGTCATTCAATTACATTGCAACGCCCGGAGCTTTTCTGACAGAAAAGCCGAGTTTGTTAGCAGTATTTCTTGTAAAATTCACCGATTGTTATTCTCCTGATACAGCGCTCCAGATAAACGGACCGATCGAAATTTGCACAAATAGTTCAGGAAGCATCTATTCCATTGACCCAATTCATTCAGCAACCGATTACCACTGGTGTGTTTCCGGCAACCTCTCCATTACATCGGGGCAGGGTTCAACCTCAGTGAATGTAAGTGCGGGATCTGTTGTGGGAACAGACACAATTTCCGTTTACGGGATTAACAGTTGTGACAATGGATTCCCAAAATCCATTGTAGTAAACGTCATCCGGGGTGCAGTGCCAACGCTGACGGGTATTACAAGTTTATGCCAAGGCGAGAATATTACCTATACCACTGAATCAGGTAAAACAGGTTATGTATGGAATATTTCGCCTGGGGGAATTAATACAGGCGGAGGAAATTCCACACAGGACTTCATCTCTGTAACCTGGAACACCCCCGGTGTACAATGGGTGAGTGTGAATTATTCCGAACCAAATGGTTGTACAGCCGGAACAGCGACTCTGTTAAATGTTGATGTTGCGGCTGGTTTACCAGTAGATGTAGCTATTACAGCATCGCAATCTCAGGTTTGTTCTGGTTCATCTGTGACCTTTACTGCAACTCCAACAAATCAGGGAACTTCACCTATATACCAGTGGAAAGTGAACGGAATTAATGCGGGAACCAACAATCCTATTTATACTTATAATCCCATTAATGGAGATATTGTGACATGTGTCCTAACATCATCAATTTTGGTTTGTATTGCAAATAATCCGGCCACATCGAATTCAATAACAATGGTCGTAGACCCGAATCTGCCTGTCATCAATTCGATTTCACCTTCAGTAAACCCGGTATGTGTAGGGACAGTGGTTACATTTACAGCTGTTCCCATACATGGAGGAATTACACCAATTTATCAGTGGAAAGTGAACGCCATCAATGTTATCGGTGCAACCAATTCTACCTACACATACACACCGCTGAATGGAGATGTTGTAACCTGCGACCTGACTTCCTCGGATAACTGTGTTACCGGTAATCCGGCTCTAAGTCCCCCGGTAACCATGACCGTCACTCCAAACCCTGCCGTGACCCTTTCGATCACTCCCTCGGCAAATCCTTTCTGCCTGGGAAGCCAGGTAACATTTATTGCAATTCCCAATCATGGCGGCCTGTTTCCTATTTATCTGTGGAAGGTAAATGGAAGTAATGCAGGTACCAACAGCTCCTCATTCACCTACACACCACTTAATGGAGATGTAGTAACATGCGAGCTGACTTCCTCTGACAACTGTGTCACAGGCAATCCGGCAACCAGCACTCCGGTAACCATGACTGCGAGTCCAGTACTTGCAGTGAGTGTTGCGATCACGGCTTCATCAAATCCATTTTGTGCCGGCAGCCAGGTGATATTTTCAGCAACTCCAAACAATGGCGGTCTGGTCCCGGCTTATCAATGGAAGGTCAACGGTAGCAATACCGGGACGAACAGCCCGTCATTCACCTACTCACCGGCCAATGGCGACCAGGTATCCTGCATCCTGAATTCATCGGCATCCTGTATAACCGGCAACCCGGCCTTTTCAAACATCATTACGATGACGGTCAACACCAACCTTCCGGCAGGGGTTTCCATTTCAACACCGACCAACCCGTTCTGCCCGGGAACTGCGGTCACCTTCACCGCCAACCCGACCAACGGAGGAGGGACGCCATCGTATCAATGGAAATTGAACGGGGTGAATGCCGGTAACAATTCAACCACGTTCACCTGCAACCCGGTCGTGGGCGACAGCATCCGGTGCATGATCACCTCCAATCTCAACTGTGTCACGGGCAACCCGGCCAGTTCCGCCAAGATCATTATGAGCGGCAACCCTGTTCCGCTCGTTTCCTTTACCATGTGTTTCGACACGGTAACCCTCCTAAGTGGCAAGCCATTCAATTTACACGGAGGATTGCCGCTGGGTGG
>CAIKNA010000361.1 GCA_903828645.1 uncultured Bacteroidales bacterium | reverse complement strand
TCCTTTGCATTCTCTCTCCGAAATTAATGCCCTACACTTGTAGGGGGTGAATAGTTACAATTTGTGTAATAGTGATATCAAAAAAGCATTGCAATGCTATAATACTTTGAATAACAACGTTGAATATGCCAGTGTCAGGAATGACATTGATCCGGGTATGCGTATCTTGGGCCTTGCGATTTTCTTTGAACTGGATTCATTTGAGAATATATCGAGTTTAGTCAGAACCTGTAAAAGAAAAAGTGACTTCAAGTCCCAATGTAAAATTTATTACCCCATTGTAGATTTCTTTGTGGAAGCAACAAAAACATTTGAAAAGAAAATGCTGCTCAACTTGTTTGAAGATATTTTGCAGAAAATCAGCAGCATCGGCCCCCATGACCCGGAGTCGGTTTTCTTTCTAAAGAATACGTTAATCGGCGCCTGGTTAAGAAAAAAGCATGATAAATTAGTTTAATGACACAACTGAAAATACATGTATAAGGGGCGACCAATGTGGTCGCCCCTTATAGGTGTAGGTTGCTTTTGCCGCGCTAATGAATCACCGATATTTTCACTGTTCGAATACCTGCGTTGGTTGTTATCCTCACCAAATAAACACCTGGTTTAAGTTCCGTGACTTTGAATTTTAAGGTTTTAGCATTTGCATGGCTGTTGACATAAACGGTTTGACCTGTGCAATTCAAAACAGTAACACCAGAGATAGAATAGTCGCTCTGAATAGTTACAACATCCTGTGCCGGGTTCGGAAATACAGAGATCCGTCCGTTGCTGGTTTCATCGATACCCACTGCAGGGAACATTACGGCAACCGTATCGCTTCCCCGTGATTCGCAAAGGAAGGTGTTGGCAACGGCATCGTTGAATATGGAGGTTACATAGTATTTGTAATTTCCAATTCCTGTGAGAGGAAGAACGTCGGTAAAGGTTGTATCGATGACTGGTGTGCCATTCAGCTTAATATAAGGGATCACCCCGGTTGAGCCGGTACGCCATACATTATATCCCATTAATGCAGAAGCATCAGTTGAAACAGGTGCTTCCGGATGACCAGTACACCCAACTACCACATCAGAATTCAGGTTAACGGCAGCACCTTTAATTGGTGTTTCATCCATGCTCACCGGCATTTCGACAGGATTGACCGAAAGTTCCTTTTTCTTCCCGTTTACCCAGACAGTGGCACGTTGCAGGAAGGTAACCGGTGCTGCATAATTAAATGCAGTCACGGCAGAAGCAAACACACCATCTCTCCATGTCCACCCAAGGCCTGATGGCAGCACCTGCGGTGTTTGGCTATCATAACCAAAATAGTTTTTAAAAGGAGCCGAATTGACCTGGTAATCGACCAATGCATAGAAAGGGCCTGTGAAAGGCAATTCATTCATCGGAACGGTAATCCATGAACCGGAGGGAAAAGTAGCCGCAGGATTCATAAATGGAGCTGAAGTGCCTATGAGATTATGGGCCGCATTGTATATGTATAGTACACAGGATTGAGCAGTAGAAGTGTTTGCCTGCGTGAAGTACATGTCAAATGAGACCAATTGTCCCGTTGTTGCAGGGTCGATCGGGAAGTAGTTGCCCATTTTAATATTGTAGCCGGGATTAATGGAAATTCCACTGCTCATCATGCCATTATCGTAAATATAATTGACCAGGTATCCGCTGCCAATGCTGCTGCATATCGGTGCAGTCCATGTCAGGTTCACCGTGTTATGCGATTCTGTATAGCTTAATGTTTCAGGCGGCTTGCAAACACCATAAGCATGCACGTTGTCAACGTACCAGTGCAGCATATCAACAGAATTCACTCCGTTGGCAACAAAGCGGACCCTGAAAGACTTACCCCTTACCGAGCTGATGTCTATATGTTTCGATATCCAGTTTGTTGATCCGTTGTTGGTCATTTCCAACTTCTGGTGCCAGGTATTGTTGTAGAACAAATCAACGGTGAGCTTTTCTTTGCCTGTGTTGTTGCGGTCAATCAGCTTCATGTCGAAATCAAGCCACACTGTGGTACATGTCCAGGGAGAAGCGTCAATCACTTCGCTGGTCAGCGCCTGTGAGTAGTTAGTGATACCAGGCTGCCATGCAAAATCAGCGCAGGGAGCCGGATTGCCGATGCCGGTATTCATGGTCCAGTGGCCGGTTGGAGACCAACCCTGGAAGGTAAATAATCCAATATCCCAGGGTTCATAGAATGGCAGCGGTGCACCGCAGTTCAGTGTGACGGATTTTTCACCTGCAGTATTGGTAAGTGATTCACCAAACTGGCCCGGGAATCCAAAAGCAGCAAGGTCATACCTGGCCTTTACATCATATTTGTAGGTTCCCGGATCACGGTCATAATCATAGTAGGTGATGGAATCCTGATGGGGGTTGGTATGGATAAAAACTCCATCCCTATAAATGTTGTAACCGGCAAGCCCGTCTGGCGTTGCACCACTGGCGGTAACCGGTTTCTTCCAGGAAAGGTAGGTCGTGCATCCAATACCATTAGCAGTAAGCAAACGGGCAGGATAGAGGAAATGTGACGTCATATTCACACAAACCTGTGGACTGTACCCATTTCCATAAACAGCCTTAACACATGCCTGGTAATTTTGGCCATAAACCACCTGGTTCGATGGAATGTTGTAGGTTGTATCAGGGGTGAAAGCACTCTGTACATTGTTCAGGTAAAAGTTGTACCCAATAACGCATGGATTCGGGCCACTGGTGCCATCAGTACTGAAAATTTTCACATTGTCGATATCCCACCAGTTTAAATCGCTGCTGTTACCACCACTTGCATGGAAACGAATCTTGAAGGCAGGGCTGTGCGTTTGAGAAGAAATATCAATGGTCTCGCTGGTAAACGGGAAGTTGCCCCCGTCGCTGGAATAGGTTTTCAGCACCGACCATGCAGCTCCGTTCCATAACTCAACAGCCATGGTGTTCACGGTGGTGGTTCCATAATTATCAAGCAGAATGTCATATCTCAGTTTCATTTGCGGGGCATTGATGCCGGCGAATGATTTACTGGTCAAATATTGATCATACCCGGAAACGCCGGGATAATAATTAAACTCAGCACAAGGGGCAGGGTTTCCTCTTGTTGCAGGCACAGTCCAGTTGGCTCCTGCAACAATCCATCCGTTGGCAGTGAAGTTGGCAAATGGCTCGTCGAGCTGATAAACGATGGTTCTCGGGGGACTCCATGAGGCTTTCAGCGTCTGATCGTTTACGGCAAAGTTGGTTGGTGGTGCAGTGTCCTGAATTAGCATCACGTTGTATGTGGCATCTCCCGAAATCGTCAGATTCTGCGTATAGAGCGGATAACTGAAACAGGTAACCGACAACTGGTAGTTACCCTTCCAGATACCGGTAAAATGGGTGCACCCGGAAGTGTCGGTTATTTTGACATAGCTGGTGTCGGGATAATCAGTGTTAACCAGTTTAACTACTGTTCCCGCTTTAGGATTGGCAGCACAGGTTAAAGAAATGCAGACATTTACATTGGCAATCCAGCCTTTGCCGATGACGTTTGAGAACGTTGGTTCGGAAAAACGCTGGCCCGGAGGGGAATAGATTGCCTTTACAGCCCACCGGTAAGGTCCGTTTGGCAGGGTTGGCCAGCCATTGTCAACTGCCATATTCACAATTCCTGTCCAGATGGAAGTCCAGAGAGCCTGGTTGCCTTCCTGGCCCTGTTTCAGCCGCCATACCTGGTATGACATGGACAAAGGGACATCATCAGCAACACCTTCGTGACCTGTAATTGTAGCAACCGGAGTTTCATATATCAGGCCTTTGGGAGCACCTGCAGTGATGAGTTCCTTGCCAGCCATTGGGTTGTCACTCAACATCGGGCCACCTGAGCCCTGCATGATGGCACGGATCATAAAATTTCCTGCGGCTGGCACCCAGGGAGCACCCCCGCTGACGAATCTTGAATAACTGCGAAGCTGGGAATTGGTCAGGTCAACACCAATTCCTGCCGCATGGGGAGGAATGCCACCCTGTCTCATCACCAGGTAAAAATCGCCTGAATTGATGGTAATTGAATTTGCAAAAGTGAAATCTGCCCAGCCAAAACCTGTAGGTGTAACTTCCACACTGTCAAGTTTCGTTCCCGGGAGGCCTCCGGCACCATCGGCTTTATAAGCCATCATCTTGAATTTGGCAAGCGGAAGCGAGCTGGCAGGATAGTTTGCAGCAGTTCCGAGGTTCACTTTACCTCCGATTAATTTTGCAGGCCATGTTAGCGGAGTGATTTTTAACGCATTGAGGTTGCCGGCTGTGGCCCAGATTGCAAAGTTATCCTGTACGCCATCGTCATAGATAAGCTGGTACATGCCCTGGGGAGCTACCCAGTTGAGGTTGACCGCAGTCGGACTTAAAAGATTGTTCAATGCAGCGGTGAAAGGGCCGGGCTGAACCACAGTGGGCAGTAAGGCTGCATTCTGAGTAGCTGTTGTGTTGGGTACCAGGGTAACAGTTCCTGCAAAGTCATCATAACCGGTTTTTCCGATCACAACAGGTTGTACCCCATAGCTGGAGAGCAAAGGGCTTAGATAGTTACCACCGGCAACAGTAAGTGTCGTCACAGCGTTAGCGCCGGTGCTGATGGTAACAGTGGCGCCAATAATCGGAGCGCCTGTCGAAGCATCTGTAACAAAACCACCGACTTTCGGTCCCGGCGACATCAGAATATCAAGGTTGGTTAAAGAGCCTGTTACAATGTTGGCTGTCGCAGAACCTGAGATATAACCGGAAGCAGTGCAGTTGGCCGTAACGGACCCGGAATTGAGGTTGTAAATGATGTAGATGCCGTTGGCGCGGGACGTATCTCTTTTTGTGCCAATAATTACGATAGCCCCGGCAACCGGGGCGAGCGTGTTCACATCTCTCACATAGCCTGTCAACGCGCCAAGCGTGATCGGGGGAACACCTAACCGTATATTGGGGCGTGCCGGAGGAACATTATTCACCGATGTGGTACATTCTGTCTGGAGATCGGCGCTGTGCCCTGCGATTTTATTGGCCAATGATGTACCATAAACCTTGGAAAAATCGGAATAGGTCGTATTTGCATAGCAAATTTCTACAAGAACGTTGGAAGTGCCATTCCAGATGAATGGTGTGGTGAGAGTAATATTTTGCCAACCGGTTCCGGGAACTGAATATGGTGTCGTATAATAGGAGGTAAGGCCATTCACATACCCTGCAGCCAACGAGATAAGGGCAGTGGCGCCCAGTTTAACATTGAACCCGTTCATCAGCTGGGTAGAATTGGAAATAACATTAAACCCGATGGACGTGATATTCCCGGCGGTGGCCCCTGTGGCTGTTAATTCAGCAGCAGTATATAGCATCTGAGTCCTGCCGCCCATCCAGTAAGTGGTGTATGGGTATTCCGAAGGAACCGTTCCTGTACCGATCGTTACAACGGCAGGAGGAGCGGCAGGCCCGGCGGTAACATGTACCAGGTCTAATGCGCAGTTATTCCCATACGCGGAAGTAAACAGGAATGAAATATAGAGGGTGGCCTGATTACTGGCACCATTCGGAAGAACAACATTCTTTAACTTCCATCCTGCCACAGCATTGTATCTGTTGAAGCTACCCGCAGTGCTCCAGGTGGTGCCATTTGTTGACCATTGCACATCAACTTTATCGGCGTTTGTTGCATAGGCCGGATCTTCATACCAGGCAAAATCAACCATGATGAATGATTTGTTCATGGTGGAGACTGCTATAGTCCTCTTCATGCGGGTGGAGCCACTGCTGATGCCATAAGCGTTATACTGGACAAATTTCACGCCATCATAGGCGGCGGCAATTGTCGGGGAGGTACTGGTGGTAACAAAGTTCACCCCGAGGGTGGTCCCTGTAATCTGTTCCAGTGCCCATCCGGCCGGGGGAGTTGTTCCTGTGCCTGTCTCAAAGCTTTCAGTCAACAGCATCGTCTGCTGCGCAATCCCGGAAAAAACGAAGATAAGCATCGAAACAGCAATGAGAATCATTGATCTCATCGTTTTGGTAAATTTTTTCATTGTTTTTGAATTTTAGTATTACAAGTACCAGGCACAGTACCCCGCCAAATTCCCCCTTCCTGTTGAAAGGAAGGGGGTTGGGGTTGGGGGGGGGGTTATAATTTGATCAACTTGATCGTTTCTACGTAGCCATCTGCAACGACTTTTACGAAGTAGAGCCCGGTTGCCATGTCTGAGAACCTGAAATCATGTTTCTTTTCTCCGATAATGGTTTCGTTCATCACCTTCATACCACCCATGCTGAAAACTTCAACTTTTACATTTCCATACAGGTTGTCATTTTTTTGTACCAGCGTAAAGTTGCCATTCGTGGGATTCGGGTAAATGGTGAAGTAAGCCTTGTTAATGTTGAACAGGCGCTCATCTGGTCCTGCATCAGCCGAAACAATTGACTTTGTCGGACCGGTGCAATAAGTGCCGGTTGAGATCGTGCCAAGCATATAACCGCCGCTCAAAACTGTCGTTCCAGGCAAATAGATAATGTTTACGCCGGCGATAAAGGTTGCACTGCCCGTGGGCTCAACAACAAAAGTCGTTGCGCCGCCCGCAACGGTTATTGTATTTGTTGCATTGTAACATACAGTGCCGGTGACATCTCCGGAAACTGAGATGTTCGCACAAATCGAGGAAATTTGGACTACTGCCCAGCTACCGGTTTTCGAACAGACATTATTATCGGTAACCGTTACTGTATAATTACCAGGAATCAGTCCTGAAACATCCTGAGTTGTTACACCATTGCTCCACAGGTAGCTGTATGCTGGAACTCCACCGGTCGGGGTAAGATCAATGCTTCCATCATTTCCCGTCGGGCAACTTGCATCAGCGGTTGTGGCTGAAAGCGTAAGTTCCGAAGGCTGGCTAACCACCCAGCTGCCAGTGATCGTAGAACTGGATGCATCCGTTACAGTTACGGAAAAGGTTCCGGCAATCAACCCTGATAAATTCTGTGAGGTTGTCCCGTTGCTCCAAATATAGGAGAAGGGGGAAACTCCACCGGTTACCAGCGTACTGATTGCACCATTTGCATTACCATAACAACCTGAGACGTCGGTAACGGTTCCGGAAATGCCAAGCGGATTTGCCAGGGTGGTAAAAGTCATATCGTTTCCATTGACCGTGACACTGGAGAAAGTGACCCCTCTCAAACGATAGTGGTAAATAGTATTTCCAGTCAAGCCTGTTACCGCTGCACTGACGGATTGGGTATTGTTTCCCGATACCGTTGGAGGTGTTCCGGCGACCGTGTACCCATAGGAGGTATTAAGACCGTAATCAAAATACATGTTGACATTTTCGTCGACCGGATTCACAGTTCCATTGAGTGTGGCTCCTGTGATAACTATACCGGTTGCGGCTGTGGTTACCAAAACAGGAGTTGATGCGAATTCATATGCGCCAACATCAGGGGGATTGGTTCGGGTTACTCCGTTGAAATCAGTCGGGACGGCTGCAAGATAGGTGCCGAGGTGTTTTAAGGCACCATTTGTCGGGAACTGATAGGTGAGGGAGACAAAAGACGGATTGATACTGACCGAGTTCACATCCGTGCCGGTTCCTGCCTGCCAGGAAACCAGATCACTCCGGTTGGCTGCACCGATATAGCCTAAATTCGGGCCAGAAGAATAATAGTCGTTGTAGTCAATGCTGCTGAAAACAGCGCTGGGTGCATTGCATATAACGGCATAGCGGTTTGTTCCGACAGATGCATCAATGTAGAAAATATTATTCCTGATATCGAGGCAATTCGGGGTGGTAACGGCAGCAAGAATGATCAGACATGCGGGGAGACCTAAAGGATCAATTTGGTCGGTCGATAACCGTATTGTATTGAAATAAAGTTTATACCCGCCTCCGCTCATAATATTCAATCCGTATCCATTATTGCCCGTTAAGAAAGCATGGCCCCTTGCGCTTACATCATAGATTAGGTTATTCTTAACGGTAGTGTTTGCAATGGTGAGGGTCGATCCCAGACCAATGCCGATAGCAGCAAAACCACTGGCTTCTAAATTCATGATATTGAAGATTTTATTCCTTTGGATCGTGCATCCGCCGGTAGCACCATAAAACCAAATACCATAAGAGGGGGAGGAAGAGGTTGATGTTAGTCCCGATATCGTGTTATCCATGACATTGATATTGGCATTTAAGATGCCGGGAGTGATGGCAATCCCGATGGGGCCAGCAGAACCACCGCCATTGATTCCTGAAATGGTATTGCCGGAAACGGTGCTGTTAACCGTTCCTGTGGATATCAGGATTCCTGCCAGATCAAGGGCAAGGTTGGTATTGCCTAGGTTGCCGATCGTGTTGTTTGAAATAACAGCTCCATCCACGCCTTGCAATTTAATGCCGGTCTGTTTGATCGCGTTGGTGCCCGATGTATTCAGGTCGTTGCCGGTAATCAGCAATCCGGCGCCGTTTCCTGATACCACTGTTGCAATGCCGAAAATTCCGGTCAAAGCCAGCTGAACGCTGTTGTTCTGTATGGTGATGTTGTTGAAATAACCGGCTGTTCCCGTTGCAGCGCCATCGGAAATATTGATCGCATTTGCGGAATTGATTCCGTTGATGACCGTACAGTTTTTCAGCGTTGTATTGGTTATGGACCTGGTGTTGGTCGATCCGATCAGCACAACATTGGGGGCAGTGATACTGGTGTTGCTGATCGTCAGGTTCCTGGTAGTTCCTCCAACAGTATTCGAACCATCGATGATCGTATTTGAATTCAGCACCTTGAGCAGCGCTCCATTGTTCAAAGAACCGGTTATAGCAGCATTGTTCCCCGGTCCTGTCTTAATGGTCACTGTGTTCACCGCACTTGAGCCGAGGTTGATATTGACAACAATCGGGAATGTTTCGGAGGTGGAATAGGTTGCATCAGTGAGCAGGAAGGTAACCGGACAGGTAATTTCCTTGATGTTAAGGTCGGCGATGGCAGCAGTAAGGGTGGTAAATGTTTGTCCCGATCCAACGTTAAATGTTCCGCAAATTGAACCAATGATCGTATAGGTATAAGGCGTGGTCGGGGCAGTTGTACAGGCGGGAGGACTGGCTGTAAAACCGGCAGCCCCGGCTGATGGAGTGGATCCGATGTTGGGCGTAGGAGATACCATATCCTGGGCGACGATATAGTAGGAAACAACATCGTTCAATACCACACCGGCTCCGAATGTAAAGGTAAAAGTGTTTCCGATGACCCATATTCCGGTTTCACTAGCCCATGTGCCACTATTGATTTTCCAGTACAATACGGGGCGATCCGTTCCTGTGATGGGAACCCCTGACGGGTCGGTGATGGAAGTTGTAAGCGTTCGTTGAATCGTTGACGATGTATTCAGGAAGGGTGTGAATAAAACAGTCGGCGGGCTGATATCAAGATGCAGTCCGGCAAATTCGTCGGCTCCGATATCAGATGCCGTGGCTGGTGAGAGTGGATTGTTCGGATATCCGGGGTTAGGATAACGGGCATCGTTGTCATAATCGAAGGTAATATCCGGTGTGGAAACCGTGGAACCTCCGCTTTCACATTGCGTTGGAACAGTTGTTTGCAGATGAAGATCGTATGGCGCTGTAGCTACATTAACAAAAGGCGGCAATTCCGTTACCGATGAGGTATCCCTTGGGCTGACGAATGTCTTAAATGCAGCCAGGGTTTGAATATTATTCGTTCCATCGGTGAAGACAAGGCTATTTGCTGTTGGCGGCCCTGCATAAAAATCATTGCCGGTCGACAGCGGACCATACGATGTTAATGCTGTGGAACTTCTCCGGTAGGCTGCTGATGAATAGGTAGTACTTGCAGGAGCTTTGGATAAATTAACCACAATGTTGTTGCGGAGCTGCACGTTAGATGCCGTTGCTGCATAGATCCCGCTTGATTTAAAAGTACCGGTTGAGTTGCTCGTACTATTCAGATAAATGGTATTGTAAAACAAGTTGACATTGGTGCCCCCGCTGAGGTAAACCCCATTCAATCCCGTTGCATTGTTTGATTTTGGGGTACTGAGGTCATAGAGATAGTTGTTGTAAATATTAAAATTAGCTCCGGTGAGGGTATAAATCCCATAAAGGTAGCCCGCAGTGCCGGCCATCGAAACCCCGTAAAGCTTGTTATTGTACATATTAATATTACCTGTCTGGCCCTGAAGATAATAACCGTAACCATAACCGGCTCCGGTGGATGTGCTGGTAACATTCAGATTATATAATGTATTCCCGTAAATACTGCTTTGATACATATTGAACAGGCCATAAATAGTGCCAATGCCGGATGAAGTTAGCGCGATCGTAAGGTTGTAGAGCGAATTGTTGTATATGCTGTTGTTGGCTGATGTGGCGGCCGGCGCTGCATAAATACCATACATCAGGTTGGAAAGATAAGCGCTGGTGGAAGCAGTGGTTAATGTCTGATCATGAATGGAATTATTGTAAACGGTAAGCGATGCGAACTGGTTGTTGCAATGCAGGGAATACATATTACCATAAACGGAAGCGCCAATTGGGCCGATGGTGTTGCCAAAAATGTTATTATCATGGATGGACGTATTCGCATATCCTGCCACCCTTAAACAGTAAAAATCGGAATTTGCCGATTGGGTTCCCAACCCTGTCCTCTGATTATTGCTGACCGTGTTGTTGTAAACATTTTGTACTCCTCCGGCAGGGGCGGTGGAAGTTGATGCTGTCGTAGAACACAGGTTCATAATACCCGATCCTGAAAACACATTATTATTCACCACGTTACCATAAAAATTTGTATTATATGAAGTGGCTGTATTATGTACCCCGTAAAATTGCGCACCGGTTGTAGTAGTTTGCAGGCAATTTTGTACCGTATTGTTATATATGTTGATTGTATTTGTTGTGCCATTTTGCCCCAGACCGTTATTATTAATCCCGTAAATGGCACTATTGGTACCCGAACTGGTGATTTGCACGGTATTGCCATATATGCTGCCGCTTGCATTGTTTGCATTGCCTCCGAAGATCCCATAAATGATACCGGTTCCACTGCCTCCGTTGATATTGCAGTTGGCAATGGTGAAAACCGTCTGGAATGTCATATAAACCTGGTATGAGGCCATGGTGCCACCGGCAAAATTGGTAAATGTATTACCTGCAACAGAGCCGACATCATTTCCTCTGTCATAATATGTGTAAGGGGCTGTGGGATCAGCGTAACCCCAGAAATACATTCCACCGTAGGAATTTGTAATCGTGTTTCCGTAGAAATTGTTACTTGAATTTGTACCGCTCACGGCAGTCACCGGCAATTGCACGGTAGGAGCTGCAAGTGTAACATTGTTTGAATAGATGGCGTACGTTGCCATATTTATTTTATTCATTGTGATGGTACAGTTTTTAATAGTAACATGCTGAACCCCATCGGTTGCAGAAGCTTTCAGAAGGGCGTATCCCCACTCAATGGTGCCTGAAGGGTCGGTTACATCAATGCCGTCGAAGGTAACATAGTCGCTCCCGGAAAGGCAAATGGCATAGTCAGCAGTAGTTGATCCGACAACAGTAGCTGCGGTGATGACTGGATTTGCGCCTGTCCCGTTCTTAACAAATACGATGGGACTGGAGTAAGTGCCGGTGGCGGTAATAAGACCTGAAGATGGTGCAGCAAATGTTTCCGTGTAATCGGCCGCAATGCTGAATGTAACACCCGGTGCTTCCACTCCTAACGTGTTCAGCGCAGTGATGGCATCGGCAACAGTAGGATAATTTCCGGGAATTGTTTTTGTGCCCGACAGTGATTGGGCAAATGAGATGCCGTACATAATTAGTGCAGCCATCAGCAACAGTACTCTTTTTCTCATAGGGTTGGATTTAAAGTTAGTTAATAAATAATGTATTTTCAAGTATCTCAGGGTCAGCAATTAAACACTTCATTTCTTCGTATGCCTTGTCTTTTCTTCCTTCAACTTTTCTTCCTGAATCTGTTTGTTGATAGGTCCATGATCTTCTTGATGACTGCCTTTTGTATGTCAAGTTTTTTCAGGTATTTCTCATTTTCGTTCGGTTCAATTGCCGGCGTTTTTAACACAGTACCTTTTTTCTTACCCGGGTTTTTCATGGTCGTTACTATCTTGTAGTTTTGAGCCGCAAAGATGAACCGGTAATTGGCTCACACCAAATATAAAACCCCTACAAAAACACGTTTGCAGGTCGGATTCACCTCTATTTTAACTGGGCAAATTGATATTTCACGGATTCAGACTATCAGAATGACAGCACCTTCGAATGAATTCACGAAGGTAAACGGCTGTATACCTGAAGTATGTGAGGTGAAATGGCGCAAGATTCCCCCGACAGGGGATAATTGACTTGCCCCCCCCGCCTGAATGGCGGAAGTAATAGAAGTATTCTTAAATGTTCAACAGAAAAGTTACAAGATTGGATTCTGAATTCGTTATACCAAGTTTCTTTCTTAACCGGTACCTTGCATTTTCGAGGGTGAGTTTGCTTTGCCCGGTTAATTCCGAGATATCCTTGGTTGACATGTTTAACCGTAGGAAGGCACAAAGCTTTAATTCATTTTGAGTCAGATCGGGAAAATTCTCCAGCAATGCTTCATAGAACCCGCTATGTACTTCCTGGAACCGGGCCGAAAACTCCTTCCATAATTTCTCATCGGCACCTTTTCTGAGTTCGTGACTGATTTTGGTTATTGCATTCTTGGTTTCATCGTTTATCGCTTCTTTTTCAATCTGAATCAACCTGGATGAGATGTCGGCCAGCATTTCGTTTTTTTTCATCATCGCCATCAGGTTAATCGACAGCTCTTTGTTCTTAAAACTCAGTTCTTTCTCCAGAGCCTGGTTTACCAAATCAACATTTCTGGCCTTGATTCGGTTCCTTGATAAGAATAAAATTGTTATCAGCAACCCGGCAACAAGTCCAAGGATGGTAATCAACATCATGCTCTCTTTTTTCTGCTGGGCAATTTTTTTCTCATAATCCTTTTTTTGGGCTTGATACTGTACTTCAAGATTTGACATGAACTTTTCTTTTCGCAATTGAATCACAGTGTCTTTGCTTTGATTTTCAATAACTTTATACTGAAATGCACTTCCTGTGTCTTTGCGTTCAAGGTAAAGTTCTGATAATTTTCCGGCAGATGTATAAATAATGTTGCTGTACCCGTTTTGTTGAGCCACCTTAAGCGCCTCTTGATAAGCAATAATAGACGCTGACTTGTTCCCTGTTGAATCATAGCATTTGCCCATGCTGAGATAACAATTGGCAATGTGAACCCGGTTATTAATTTCCTTATGAAATTCAAGGGCTTTTTGAATACTGATTATCGCTTCATCATATTTTTTTTGTCTGATCTGGATCAACCCGATGTTATTATAGTTAACCCCCATTTTGCGTTTATCATTGAGTTGCTCGTTTATTTTGAGCGCTTCATTAACATACCTCAGTGCCGTGTCAAATTTGTCTGTGCTCAGGTAAACAATGGAAAGATTGTTCAAATTTTTTGTAATCAGCGACTGATCCCGCAACTCTCTTGCAATTGGTAACGATTTTTTCAAATACACCAAAGCCTTTGGATAATCATCCTGATACCAATACACAAGACCAATAAGCCCAAGGGATTGTGAAATTCCTTTATTGTCATGGATTTTTTCAAAAATACTCAGGCTTTGAAAAAATTGTTCCGAACTGTTTTCATATTCTCCAAGTTCATTATAAATCGCCCCAATCAAATTCATAGAGAGTGCTATTTCCTTATCCATCTTTAACTCTTCAGCCTTTGTCATTGCAGTTTCAGCACATGTCATTGCCCGTTTGTAATCGCTCATCCTGAAGTAGCAGTTCCCTTTTTGTATCAATGAGTTAATCTCTCTATTGTTGTTCCCTGATTGCCTGGAGAGCAGGTATGCCTGCTGGGCATAGCTCAGTGCCTTGTTTTGCTCAGCGCCTTCAAGTTCGGCAGATAAACCAAGCAGGGCATCGATTTTCGACTGTGAATCTTTCGCGGCTGATAATGAAGTTAAAAGGCTATCGACAATAATGGAATTCTGAGCATACAATGGAATGCGCAATCCGCATAAAGAGGCAGCTAACAAAATACTCGCAATGAACTTATTTAACACCATCTTTGCCAAAACAGATATGAAATCAGGATACAAAGCTATAAAAAATTAATACGATACACAGGAGTAAAAACGTACGATTCTTTCACCATCACTCTAACGCCTGGGCGAAATCAGCTTTTTCAACCCCGATATTCTCAATACCGACGGAAATCCGGAGCACACCCAAGCAGACACCATAGGTATCAAGTTTGGAAGGGTTTAACTGCTCATGTATGGTTGACAATCAAACTACCGAGGTCCTAATGGAATATAATATAGCACTAAAAAAAGGTTGACGATCATTAAAAATGGGAGTTCCGCCCCAGCGGAACTCCCGAATCCTCAGAAGTTTATTTTGTCTTCGACTTCCGAGATGCTCGCATCGAATGATGTCCTGAGAAAATCAATCACCTTCTTGATTCCAGGGGTGAAACTGGTGGTGAAGACATTCCCGTCTGAGTCATTCAGCCGCATGCTGCAGTTGAAATCGTTGGAAGATGTCTGAAACCGGTCAAGTTCGCCCCGGGTCTGGACCAGTTTGGCCCTCTTTTCGATGACAAGCTGTAGGTTTTCAATCTTGAGGATCTTTTCCAGCATGGTCATCTCCTTTTTTACAGGCTCCGGTTTCACTTCTGCGACAGGTTCAGGGATGATGTTCAGAACCGGTTTAACCTGGTCAGCGGCAACTTCTGCAATGATGTTCTCTGCGGCAACAACGGTGGGATCAACTGGGCCTTTTGGCTTTCCGTTCGTCGGCTTGATGGTGGTGGTAGGCTTTGACATTGTGTTTCGCTCCTGCCCTGGAGACTTTTTCAGGCATCTGGCTCAGCCTGGTTTAAGAAAAATTTATGCCTTTCAAACAAACGGAATGAAAATTCTGGAACAAAGGTTCGGGTCAGATTTTTCCCTTCAAAAATCTGAATGAACCCGAAGGGAGACTCGCTCAGAGCCGATCTATGAAGCCGGTGCGAG
Source organism: uncultured Bacteroidales bacterium (assembly GCA_903828645.1). Taxonomy (GTDB): domain Bacteria; phylum Bacteroidota; class Bacteroidia; order Bacteroidales; family FEN-979; genus CAIVAT01. Next base: position 1,395 of record CAIKNA010000361.1, on the reverse strand, counting down.
ACACCTTTAGTGACATGATATTTTCATGAGTTTAACTTCGCATGAAATTTTGAGTAATAGTGCGCGGGCTTTTTGGTTGCTTTTTACTTTAAAAAGCACCCCGGTTTCAATCGGCTTTCTTTTTGCCTGGCTTTTTCTTTGCCGCGATTACCACAAAGAAAAAGCGTTGTACATCTGATGACCACCTAACAAAAAAAAAGAAGCCTTTTACCCATCCTGGTACCAGGGTGGGTAAAAGACTGGTTGAAACTAGGGCTGATTCATGATCTTCATGACCTGCTGAACGAAGGCGTTAAGTCTTGGCGACTCAATTTTGTTCGATTCTTCAACAAGTTCGAAGTAGCGGGGATCCCTTTCGATGATGTCAACAATTGATTCCGTATCCCACCGCGTATGCCCGTTTTCAAGGAGATAGGCATAGCCGACATGAGAATCAATCTCATCATCAAATACGAAGTTCAGTGTGTAGTAGGTTCCGGCATCGTGTTGATTCGGTGCTGTTTTGAAGAAGGAACCATCGGGAGGATTGCCGAATTGACGGATCAACTGGGCCTTGTGAACGGCAATTTCGATCATCGCCAGGTGATAGTAGTTTGCCGAACCAACCTGGGCGCAAGGTTCATCAATGGGAACCTCATCAATGTAAACGAAGTCTTTCATGATCGTGTGTGTTTGTGCATTTACATGTAATGCTGACCAAACTGGCGTGAAATGGCTTCTTCATCTTCGAATGAGGCCACTGAACGGGCGAAGTCTGCCTGATCACAAGCGAGGTGGCCTGCTTTTTTGCCATTCGGCCAGTAGATGATCTCTTCACCTTTTTTAATCGGCTTGCCGCAAGTATGACAAGTAGAGGCAAATCGTGAAGTCATCTGCCTGGGATCTCCTGACTGTTTTGTATAACTCATGTTGAAAAACCCCTGCCCTGGGGATTTATCTTGGCATCTGGCTCGCCGGTTGAATAAATATGATTGTTAAGCTTCGATTTCTTCGGGTACGGAGACTCCCTGTTCATCGACGATCTTCTGTTCTGTCCCAAGGATGTAGTTCGCCGCCTTCTCTGCCCGGGCAGCAGCCCACATGATCCACTTCTGATTATCTCTCAGGGCAGACGCCCATCCCCGGATATAGGCTGCTGAATTGCGGATGTCAGGGTCAAGGTTTGCAATGCCACCCAGGAAGGCAGAACCAAGCTCAGCAACGAGTTCCTCTTTCTTAACAGAGGCCCTTCTGAATAGGCTGTATTTACTGGTTGTTTGGAAGGTAGTACTGAAAAACTGTCAACTTTAGTGGCAGGTATCTAAATTTTACACGACGCATTTGTAGCCAAATGTATTAATCATTATCAGCGTGTATTAATTTGTAATAATAAGTATATTTTTGTCACCTAAATCT
>CAIKNA010000360.1 GCA_903828645.1 uncultured Bacteroidales bacterium | reverse complement strand
TACACATCTTGTTTGTTTGATAAACAACAAGTTTTCGAATTACCCAATTGGCAACGTAGTTGCCTGATCTTTGTAGAAACGTCACAGACGAGTGCATCAAAGCAGCGTAGCTGCGAAATTAATCTATTCAATTGGTTGATATATTTTGACACAATTATACGTGTAATAGTTGATTTTATGCCGCCCCGATGGGGCTGATAATCTACCCTGCCATTGCGGCTACAAAGATTACGCCCCGATGGGGCTTGGGGATCCATGTGTTATTCAACGAACAGGTTAATGTTGTAATGAGACACCGGTGAAAATAGATGTGTATAAAGAGTAGCCCTTTGGGGGAAGGGGGATGGGGGTCTCGTCTCAGTTTTTTTCAAGCTTGTGTTTGATCCCCCTGATGATCTTAAGGGGAGTTTCGGTGATCACCATGTTGTAGATCCAATCGGGCACACTTCCCGCAGGATCAACATAACCTTCAAGCACGCAATGCACCACATCCTTGCCGGTTGGCTCCAGAACCCAGCTTTGCCAGTAATCTTTTATCCGGATGAGATCGGACCGTTCAGGCACCACACCGATGAGTGGTACTGAGTGTACCGTGCGGATGCCCGTTACCGGGTCGGTGCTGATCGTCGCATCAACGCACAGATCGCGGTCGGTCACCGGCCAGGGGGCATCATAAACCAGGTAGTATTGCGACCGGCTGTCCTTTTCATAATAGAGCACCTTGATCTCTTTCAGGTTTTTATCCCACCAGTCAAGGTTCTTTACATTTCCGATCAGGTTGTAGACCATCTCTTTTGGCGCATGGAGGTCGGTGACCGCTTTGAACGACTTCAGGGGTTTGCCGGGTTCCCTGCGGGTGTAAATTTTTATCCCGTCCTTTTCCTTGATAAAGGTCCATGACTGGGCTGCCATTGAACCGGCCAGTACCAGGATAAAAAGGAAAATTAAAAACAGGGAAAACGGGTTATGCCTCATCTGCTCATGAAATATTCTGCAAAAATAACGCTATTTCAGCCATGTTTGGTATCAAAATTACCTGTGTGGCACATCCATGGGCTTTCTGACTCCCTTTAACAAGCTGATCGGACGGGTTTTTTTAAATATTTTTAGACTACGTCACGTTTTGGCGTAGTCCCGGATTAATTTTACACCCGATAAGCAACACGACTGGCAAAAAACTTTAATACAATGGTTGCGCTGACCGGGTTGCATGTTTAAAAGTTAATTCAAAACCGCGAAAATCATGCTTTTACTGACTGTTTACAAGGAGCCATTGGGAAAAAGAGAGAAGAGGGAATTCGCCCGGATGCAGGATGCGATCGAATTCGGGCAGAAAACCGGGTCGGATTATGAAATTTATGACCCCCGTACCGGCAAGGTCATCGACTGGAACGAGATCAATGTAACGGAGGACGATGAGTGGTATTACGATGAGAAGGAGTATCTCTGGAAAAGGTTCAAACCGGAGGAGGAGACAGAGGAGGGTTCAACAATTGGCGATTTCCGTTACGAAAGAACCGGCCAAAACCGTAACTTGCGTTGCGCAGGATGCTGACATAAACCAGGTGTACCATGGCCAAGCAGGACTATATCTTCAGGTATCTCTCCATCATTAAAAAACTCCGCCGCAGCGGGGAGGCCACTTTTAAGGAGATCAACGACTACCTTACCAGGGAATCGGAATTTCTCGACCGTACTTTTTCAGTTTCAAACCGCACCTTTATCCGCGACCTCGCCGAGATCAGGGAGTTGTTTAAAATCGATATCCGGTACGATTTTTCCAAAGGAGTCTATTTCATTGCCGAGGACCAGCAAAGCGACCTGAACAACCGCATGCTCGAATCGATCGACACCATCAATTCGCTCAAAATTGCCGGAGACATTGCCCAATACATGTTTTTCGAGAAACGGAAGGCACATGGCACCCACCATTTTCACGGGCTGCTGCATGCCATTAAGAACCGGGTGGTTATCCTGCTGCTTCACCAGAGATTCGACAGTGACGAACCAAAAGAGAGGCTTGTGGAGCCCTATGCGCTGAAGGAATCAAAGGGCAGGTGGTATCTGCTGGCAAAAGACCGGAACGACCGCAGGATAAAAACGTTCGGTCTCGACCGCATCCTTGATTTTCAAACGACTCCCGGCCGGTTTGACTATCCCGGCCATCTCGATGTAAATGAAATGTTCCGCTATTGCTTCGGGGTGATCAACCCCGATGACGCGCAACCCGAGGAGATCGTCCTCGCCTTTGAGCCCGAGCAGGGGAAATACATCAAAAGCTACCCCATTCACGAATCGCAGGTCGTCCTGGCTGACAATGAACAGGAGTTCAGGATAAGGCTGACACTTTTCATCACCCGCGACCTTGTGATGGAGATCCTCTCCTATGGCATGGCTGTGATGGTTATTTCACCGGAGCGGCTGATCAGGGAAGTAAGGGCTATTCACCAGGGGGCCATCAGCCGCGCAGGGAACTAGTTTTTTCGGGCTGATCAATCAATGGTTTCCAACCAAAATCCTGCATTGAAACAAAAAAGGGGCTTCCGCCCCCTTTTTGTTCCCTAAGATGTTCTAATTCATCGAAAAACACCCCATCAATTTTTAATAACCTTGATCGTTTCAACCTTGTCGCCGGTTAAAACCCGGACCAGGTAGATTCCTGTTGGTTCACTGGAGAGCATGAACTGATGCTTTTTCTCCCCGATGATATTCTGCGACCTGATCCGTCCTCCCAGCATGCTGTAAATCTCCACTGTCATGTTCCGGAAGGTTCCGCTGCCCGATTGTTCAAGGGTAAATGCGCCCGTGGTCGGGTTCGGGTAGATCCGGAAGGATGTTGTTTCCATAATGGTTGCCGGATCCTGCGTTCCGGCGGAAACCATCGCCGGGGTCTTTGCAGAACCGCAATACTGGCCATTGTCCGTGATGGTCCCGTGCATGTATCCGCCCGGTTCAACCGTTGTTCCCGGCAGGTAATCGATGTTCTGCCCCGCGATCATGGTGGCTGAACCTCCGCTCTGCACCGTAAATGTTGTGAGGCCTCCGGCAACATAGATGGTTTGCACGGCGCCGTAACACGTGTTTTCCCCGTTTGCGACAATGACATTCTCCAGGTTGATGATTTCGGGAACGGCTGCGGTTATGGTGAGAACCCCGGAGATATTGGTGGTTCCGTTCCAGAACCCGCCGTTAAATCCGCCATAAAGATAGCTTCCGTTTCCAAACTGGAAGCGGCTGGCATAGTAATATGTTCCGGCAGTGGTGACGGCTGCACCCAGGTTGGCTTTGAATTCGTCGTTGTCATAAACCTGG
>CAIKNA010000359.1 GCA_903828645.1 uncultured Bacteroidales bacterium | reverse complement strand
GCAAATTTAAAGGCGCAGCTTGATGCAAAGCTCATTTCAAAGTCGCAATATGATTCCATAGTTGGTAAAATGGATACCGACCGGGATAAGAAAAAGAAAAAAATAGAACATGACCAGGCTGTCCGTGCCAAGGAAATGGCCCTGTTCAATGCGATTATCAGTGTCGCTCAAGCTGTGGCATCTGCGCTGTCCGGTGGCCCGGTAATCGGCATTGTCATGAGCGTGATCACTGCTGCACTAGGGGCAGTCCAAATCGGTTACATCCTGAGCCAGAAGGTACCGGAAGCAGCCAAAGGTCGCTATTCGGTGATAGGTCAGGATGACAACAAACTCTATAAAGATGTTCCCCTGGTGAATTCGCCTGAAACCGGGTTGTATTCCACCCCAACGCTGATCAGCGAGACCGGCCAGGAGATTGTCATTGATCCCAAAACGACAAAAAACCTGATGGTAAACTACCCTCACGTTATTGATGCGATCAATTTTGCAAGAGTGCCCCAAAGAGCCGTTGGCCGATATTTGGATGCTCCTGATTCAGTCCAGGCAGGTGTTCCCTCAGTGGTTGATCCTGCATTCCTGGCAAGTCTCAACCGGCTGAATACCTTGATCGAGAATGGCATCCCTGCTTTCATTTCCTTTGATCACCTTCGGGAAACAACGAACAAGGTCAACCAGATTGAGGCCGAAGTATCCAAATAAATGTAACTCCTTATGCTGTCCATCCTGATTGCCGACCAGAGCCTTGACCTTTCCGATGATTTTTCGGTTTCACTGAACCTCAAATCCCCGATCTTCAACGATGTTGGCGATTATTCCTTTCCATTCAAAGTTCCTTCTACGGCAAGGAATATGTCAATCCTGGGATGGAAAAACCGGTTGGCATCGAAACGGAGTATTTATGAAACTTATGAAGGCAGTATCCGCTGGAACGGGATGGTACTTTATACCGGTCAGATAAAGATCAAAACAGCAAATGACAAATCATTTGAAGGCACCCTCTACATCAACAAAGGGAACTTCAACTATGAAATCAAAGACCTTCTTTTGAACCGGGTGGATTTGGGTATGAAAACCTTTCCCAGTGATCAGGATGCCGTCAATTACTTCAACTGGTCGTTGACCCATTTTTATCCGGAAGTTGATTTTTCTGTGCCGGAGATCGGCAACCTTGACTTTTTTGATCCACAAGCAACCAATCCGGAACTGATGGCCTACAACCATATTTTCCCCGATGGCTGGTTGCATAAAACCACCTCGGATGGGCAAAGCAGAACCATTCTGATCCCTTTTCTTTACCTGAAATATGTGCTGAACAAGCTGGCAGAGAACTTTGGCTACCGGTTGCAGGATGATTTCTTTACTTCCAGCATAGAGCTTTCCCGCCTGGTAATTTACCATTCGGTGAACCTGAGCGAAGTTATATTCGGACTGCAGCAATTATTCTACTGCCGCCTGGTTCCCAGTGTGAAGGTCAGTGAATTCATCTCGGGACTGGAGAAGTGGTTCAATTGCAGCTTTCATGTTGATTCCAGGCAAAGGGTAGTGCGTATAGTCAGCAACAAAGAAGTGTTGCTTCGCTCAGAAGTAGAAGAGTTTTCTAAGAATATTCTCTCCATTACCCAGGAGATTCCGGAACAGGTCACCGGCTTTCGGTTTCTGCTTGGTCCCGATGGTGGGGACAAGGTTTACCAGGAGCAGCTGGATTCAGAAAAAGGGATCACAGAAATGATCAAAGGTGCGGTGGGAAGTTTTGCGGAAATTCCGCCGTATCCATTTACCTGGCTCGGTGACATCTATTATATTGTGGACACAAACACTTGGTGGCAGTTGGCAGTCAATGGCATTTCATTTCTCATTGAATGGCAGCAATTGCCAAACGGGCCATCACTGACCGACAAGTTTTTCTACAAATGGGGGGATGATAAAAACAAATACGAAACGATATTCTCTTCCCTTTCGGATAAGTATATTGTGGTCAATTGCGGGAATCTGGGAGCTGACAATCAGAAAATCAGCCCCCGTTTGTTTTGGGTCGGGATGGCCGGAGGCTGGGGAACCCCGGTGCGGCTAAGAGGCTTTGCAAACAACAGCAAT
>CAIKNA010000358.1 GCA_903828645.1 uncultured Bacteroidales bacterium | reverse complement strand
TGCCCGGGGAGATAAAACTGATTTCAAATTAAACAAAAACAAAAACATGAAAAAAACAACCTCAACCCTTTTAATGCTGCTGGTCATGACCCTGTGGACGGGATTAACCGCATCGGCACAAACCCACAAAGCCGATGACATCATTGGCACCTGGCTGAACCAGGAGGCAACCGGCAAAATTACCTTGTACAAGGAAAATGGCAAATATTTCGGAAAACTGGTATGGCTTAGGGAGCCCAATGATAAAACGACCGGCAAACCGCGTACCGATAAGGAAAATCCCGATGGCAAACTAAAATCGCTCCCGCTGATCGGGATGGTCAACATGAAGAATTTTTCGTTCAATGGAAAAGACGAGTGGTCGGACGGCACCATTTATGATCCTAAAAACGGGAAGACCTATAAATGCTACATCCAGTTTGAGAATCCGTCCAAGCTGAAAGTTCGCGGTTATGTCGGCGTTTCGCTGCTCGGAAGAAACACATACTGGACAAAATCCACACCACCTCAGAATTAAATGACACCGGCCGCTTCCGTCCATGTTGAGCAACTGACCAAACGGTTTGGGGAGACCCTGGCACTGGACAACATCTCCTTCGATGTTTCCAGGGGTGAACTTTTTGGTTTTATCGGTCCTGACGGAGCCGGAAAAACCACCCTTTTCCGCATCCTGACAACCCTGCTTTTAGCCACCACCGGCACCTGCAGCGTGGAGGGCTTTGATGTGGTGAAGGATTACAAAAAGATCAGGAATATCGCCGGCTACATGCCGGGAAAATTTTCGCTTTACCAGGACCTCACCGTTGAAGAAAACCTGAACTTTTTTGCAACTATTTTCGGCACAACCATCAGGGAAAATTACCACCTGGTCAGGGAGATCTACCAGCAGATAGAACCCTTTAAAAACAGGAAGGCCGGGAAATTGTCGGGTGGAATGAAACAGAAACTTGCCTTGTCGTGTGCCATGATCCACAAACCGGATGTGCTGTTCCTTGATGAACCCACCACCGGGGTGGATGCCGTTTCGCGGCTTGAATTCTGGGAAATGTTGAAAAGGCTGAAGGAGGCCGGTATTACCATCCTTGTATCGACGCCATACATGGATGAGGCAAGCCTGTGCGACCGGGTCGCCCTGATGCAAAACGGCCATATCATGACCATCAGCACACCTCGGGAGGTTATCCGGAACTATCCGCTGTCGCTGCTTTCGGTGAAGGCAGGCGATATTTACAACCTGTTGGGCGAACTCAGGAAATATCCCGGGGTACACAGCGTATATGCCTTCGGGCAAACGGCCCATGTTTCATTCCGCAACCGGGAAGTCGAAAAGGATATTTTATCCGGTTTTTTAAAAAAAAACAAACATGAATCGGTGGAAATCATGCCAATCGAAGCAACCATAGAGGATTGTTTTATGGAGCTGATGAATAATAACCACTGAGGCACTAAATGTGCACTAAATGGGGCACTAAGTGAAAGTGGGATGACAATGTTCAAAAATGTTTGATAATGAAATTGATTCTTAGTGTTTCTAAGTACCCTGAGTGCCTCACTGGTTATATTCGCCAGGCAACATGACAGTTACAAGTGAAAATATCATCACCGTAAAAAACCTGGTCAAGAAATTTGGCTCGTTTGTGGCAAATGACCGGCTTACGTTTGAAGTAAAAAAGGGGGAGATCTTTGGTTTCCTGGGGGCCAACGGCGCCGGGAAAACCACCGCCATCAAGATCCTCTGCGGATTATCCTATCCCACTTCGGGGGAATTGTCTGTTGCGGGTTTCGATATTTACACCCAGCGAGAAAAGGTAAAGCAGAACATCGGGTATATGAGCCAGCGGTTTTCACTCTACGACGACCTCACCGTTTACGAGAACATCCGATTTTACGGTGGTATTTATGGCTTGCTTAAAAAGGAGATCGATTCGCGTGCACATTCGCTGATGCTGCAGCTCGGGTTCGAATCGGCCCGCAACAAGCTGATCAGGGATATTCCGCTGGGATGGAAGCAAAAACTGGCCTTCTCTGTTGCCATCCTGCACAACCCGAAGATCGTATTCCTGGATGAACCGACAGGAGGTGTGGATCCGATCACCCGCCGTCAATTCTGGGATATGATTTACGAAGCAGCCCATACCGGGATAACGGTGTTTGTAACGACCCACTATATGGATGAAGCGGAATACTGCGACCGTGTATCGATCATGGTTGAGGGAAGGATTGCTGCGCTCGACACCCCCGACAACCTGAAACAACAGTTCGATGCACCATCAATGAACGAAGTATTTATAAAACTGGCCAGGGCTTAACGCTTTCCCCGGGGCGGGGTAATTGAAAACATTGATAAATGACCGTTTTACAAAAATATAAACCCTCCGTAAGCAAGCACAACCTGCTCTTCATTGCCGGCCTTGCATGGACTGCAGCGGGAGGAATCCTTTCGGGACGGGGTCTGAGCTATCTTTTCCAGCATGGCGAGCACCTTGGCTGGAGGCTCGCGGGAGGCCTGGTGTTCGGGATGATCTTTTACCTAGCGCTTTTTGCGAAAATTTCACGGAAACACATCAAACGGATCCATGGACTCAATATCCCTTACCCGTGTGCATTTTCGTTTTTCAACCTGCGTGGATATTTCATGATGACCATCATGATCAGCGGAGGGATCATGCTCCGCAGGTTTGATGTGATCGACAAAGAATGGCTCTACAACTTTTATGTCACAATGGGGGTACCATTGCTCGTGTCGGCTTCGAGGTTTTTCTATTACTGGGCTACAAAAAGGGAGATTGAATGAAACGGTTCCGCGGTTTTGTCATCAAGGAGTTTTACCATATCTTCAGGGATTATCGCACCCTGCTGATCCTCTTTGGAATGCCTGCCGTTCAGCTGATGTTGTTCGGTTATGTGCTCACCAATGAGATCAAGGATGCTAAAATTGCCATCTACGATCCTTCGAAGGATGTCGTAACCCGCAAGATCAGCGACAAGATACTCTCCTCAGGTTACTTTATCCTGGAAAGGAATCTCAGATCGGTAACCGAAATTGACCCGGTTTTCCGCCAGGGAGACGTCAAACTGGCGCTCATTTACGAACCCGGGTTTGCACAAAAACTGGAGAAGACAGGGACAGCCCGCATCCAGATCATCGGGGATGCCTCTGACCCGAATACTGCCAACATGCTGGTAAATTATGCCAGCGGGATCATCAGCAACTACCTGGTTTCCATGAATTCCGAGCAGGTTCCTCTGCAGATAATCCCCGAAGTGAGGATGATGTACAACGGGGAGCTGAAAGGCGTTTACATGTTCGTTCCCGGGCTGATGGCCATGCTGCTGATGCTGATTTCGGCCCTGATGACCTCCCTCTCTATCACCAGGGAAAAAGAGCTCGGAACCATGGAGTTGCTGCTGGTCTCCCCGATGAAGCCCTGGCAAATCATCGTCGGGAAGGTGTTTCCTTACGTTTTCCTGGCCTTCGCAGATGCCTGCATCATCCTTGTGCTTGGAAACCTGGTCTTCGGTATGCCGATCCTGGGAAGCATCTTCCTGCTGCTTCTCGAGAGTTTCCTCTATATCTGCATGGCCCTGTCGCTCGGCATCCTGATCTCCAGCATCACCAACAGCCAGCAGGTGGCGATGATGATCTCACTGGTTGTGCTGATGCTTCCCACGATCCTGCTGAGCGGTTTTATCTTCCCGGTAGAAAACATGCCGATGATCATGCAGGTTCTTTGCCATTTCATGCCTCCCAAATACTATATCATTATCATCAAGAGCATCATGCTGCAGGGCAACGGCATCGGGTATGTATGGCGCGAAACGCTAATCCTGATGGCATTTACCGCTATTTTCCTGGGAATCAGCATTAAAAAGTTTAACGTCCGGCTAACCTGATGAGAACAATTCTATACATCATCCAGAAGGAATTTTTGCAGGTCTTCCGCAACAAATCGATGCTGCCGATCATTTTCGTGGTCCCCGTTTTTCAGCTTATCATCCTGGTCAATGCCGCAACCTATGAGATGAAGCACATCCGTGTTTCGGTGGTTGACCTTGACCTTTCAGCCACCTCCCGTACCCTCGTGAGTAAATTCCGCGGGTCGCCCTTTTACCTGATCCAAAGTACCGGCTTTTCTTATCGTGAGGCGGAAGACGAGATGAAACGGGGCACCGCCGACATGATCCTGCAGATTCCTGCGGATTTTGAAAAGAACCTGCTGAAGGAGGGCCGTGCTAAAGTTCAGTTTGTGATCAATGCCATCAACGGTCAGAGCGCCGGCCTTACCAACGCCTATTCGACCATGATCCTGCTCGATTACAACCGCGAAATGCTGCTGAAAAACACCACCCCGGCAATGCTGGCCGGGCTTCGGAACATTCAAACCGATTACAGTTACTGGTATAATCCCAAGTTGAACTATAAAACCTACATGGTTCCAGGGATACTTGTACTGCTGGTGACGATCATCGGGCTTTTGCTCTCGGGCATGAACATTGTGCGTGAGATGGAGCTCGGAACCATCGAACAAATCAATGTTACCCCAATCAATAAAATCCAGTTTATCTCCGGCAAACTCCTGCCATTCTGGATCATCGGGCTTTTTGAACTTGCCTTCGGCCTCACCGTCGGTAAGGTTCTGTTCAATATTCCGATGGAAGGAAACCTCGGATTAATTTTCCTGTCGGCATCTGTCTATCTTTTTGTAATTTTGTCTTTTGGCCTGCTGATTTCGACCATCACCCATACGCAGCAGCAAGCGATGCTGGTTTCGTTCTTTTTCATGGTGGTCTTCATCCTGATGAGCGGTTTGTTCACCTCCATCGAGAGCATGCCGCAATGGGCGCAAAACCTTGACAGACTGAACCCGGTGATGTATTTTATCAGGATCATGCGGATGGTGTTGCTGAAGGGATCAGGTTTTGCAGATATCAGCCGCCACTTTTGGTCACTGGTTGTTTATGCCGTTTGCAGTCTGACCCTGGCCATCCTGAGATACCGAAAAGTCTCTTAAACAGATATATTGAAAAAGACATCCAGGAAATACATCATTCTCAGGGCCGTACTCCTGGGATTGACTGTTGTTGCAATAGCTTTTTTCGTAACACGAAACCTGTATCATCGTGAAGAGGCCAAAAAAGATGCCCTGCGCCGCATCCGGGAACGCGGCTACCTGGTGGCCCTCACCGATCAGAACACGCTCAACTACTTCCTGTACAAGGGACAACCCATGGGCTACCAGCTCGAAATGCTGGAATCATTTGCCGACTACCTGGGTGTTTCGCTTCGGATTATTGCCAGCAACGACATTTCGAAACTCGGGTATTACCTGCGATACAATGCCGCCGACCTGATCGCGCTCAACCTTCCGGTCTCCGGGGATGGCAGAAAACTCGTCAGGTTTTCCGATCCGTTTGGAGAAACCAGGCTCGTACTGGTTCAGCGAAAAGGGGGAAATGCAGGCAGGAAGGACCAGGAGGTGATCGGCTCCCTGAAGAATTTCCCAAAGGATACCGTTTATGTTCGGAGGAGTCCCTTTCTGGCCGATCAATATCATTCCTTTTTTAAAAAAACAGGAAAAAATGCCATCCTGAAAGAGGAGACGGACATCACCCAGGAGGAGCTGATCAAACGCGTTTCGACGGGTAAAATCCGCTTTGCCATTTGCCAGGAAAATGTCGCCATGGAGTACCACCGGTTTTACCGGAATATCGATATTTCTGTGCTCGCTTTCCCGCTGTTTCCCTATGCCTGGGGCGTGGGTCTTTCGTCGGATTCCCTTCGTACCGAGGTGAACGCATGGCTGAAGGAGTTCAAAGCATCAAAGGAGTTGAAACAAACCTACCTCGCATATTTTGACAACCAGCACCTCGCCGGATTTCTGCAAAGTGATTATTTCTCGGTTATTGGAAATAAACTCTCCCCTTTCGATGATGCCATCAGGGCGCAGAGCAAACTGTTGAAATGGGATTGGCGGTTGCTGGCCTCGCTGATCTACCAGGAGTCAAACTTCAAACAGGGACTCATCTCTACGAGAAGCGCCAGCGGGCTGATGCAGCTGATGCCCGAAACAGCTGCTAAATTCGGGATCGACAACATGGCCACCCCTGCGCGACAGATTGCAGGAGGGGTAAAATACCTGCGTTTCATAGATGATCAGCTCCCCGACGAAATTACGAGCCCTATTGAACGGATCTATTTTGTCCTGGCATGTTACAACGTCGGTATCGGCCGGGTGATGGCCGCCCGGGAAAAAGCTGAAAAATTCGGGAAAGACAAAAACCGTTGGAACAACCATGTGGATTACTACCTGCTGCGGCGTTCAAAAAAAGATCCGGTGGCAAAACCCGACAGTTCCGATTCCTACCCGATCGACTACAAAACCGAAGGGTTTGTGGATGACATCGTAGGCCGTTACCTTCATTACAAAAATCTTATCAAATAAGAATTCACTTTTACCTTTTAAAGCGTATTTTTGAAATAAAATCTTTTCGTCATGGAAATTTCGTCGATATTGATGTTAGCAGTAATCAGCATAGCTGCTGTTTTTGTTATCATTTTTTTGTATAGTTCAATCCTCATCGTTGGCGGAAAGGAGATCAACATCCTGGAGCGCAGGTGGTTCGGCAAAGAGATGCCGAAGGACCGTATTTTTGCCATGAACAATGAGATCGGCGTCCAGGCAAGAGCCAAGGGGCCCGGGCTATACCTGCTGATCCCCTTCATTTACAAAACAAAGAAACAGGAATTTACCGTCATAGGCAACAATGAGATCGGGGTGGTGATCTCGGTGGATGGCAACCCCGTTCCTTCGGGTAAAATATTTGCTCAAACCGTTGAATGCAATCTTTTCCAGGATGGTGAATTGTTCCTTAAAAACGGGGGTGAAAAAGGCGTGCAGATCCAGCTCCTTCCCCCTGGAATTTACCGGATCAACCCGTTCCTCTTCAACCTGAAAATTGAACCGGTAACCGTGATCGAGGAGAATCAGGTTGGCATCGTTGAATCCATTGACGGAGCCCCTATCCCGGCAGGACGTATTTTTGGCAAGGTGGTTGACTGCGATCTCTACCAGGACGGGGAGGCCTTCCTGAAAAACGGCGGTGAAAAAGGGCCCCAGATCAAGGCGCTGCCCCCGGGAAACTACCGTATCAACCCGCTCCTGTTTAAAGTAAAAAAGGTACCTGTTACCATGATCGACAAGGGCCAGATCGGGATCATCACTTCCCAGGACGGCAGGCAGATCAGCGGGGGACGTTTGCTGGCAAAGACCATTGAAGGACACAGCAATTATGAGGACGGGGAGACCTTCCTGAAGAATGGCGGAGAAAAAGGGCCCCAGGTTTCAATTTTGCTGCCGGGGAAATATCGTATCAACACCGATCTTTTCAGGGTAGAAATCAAAGAAACAATCATTATTCCCGATCAGAAAGTGGGAATTGTGGTGGCACGCGACGGACAACCCCTGCCTGAGACCGAATTTGTGGCCAAATCCATCCCTGACCACAATAATTACCAGGATGTTACCAGATTTCTTGAAAACGGCGGCCAGCGCGGCCCCCAGTTCGATGTACTGAAACCGGGCACCTATTACATCAATTCACTGATGTTCAGCGTTGAGCTTGACAGTGTTGCCGTGGTTGAACGCGGCCAGGTCGCCGTGCTGGTTTCAAACGTCGGCAAGGAGCCTGTGCAGATCAGAGAGATTGCAAAAAGCATTGCCGCAGCCGAAAAAAGAGATGAAGCCCATGATGCGTCGACTTCGGAAGTTGCAAATGCCGAGACCCGGATCGATGTCGGCATTGAAAGATATGTCGTGCCCAAGGGCTATCGTGGAATCCAGCAGGAGGTTGCAGGACCTGGTATTTATTACCTGAACCGCAGGGCCTATATCGCCTACGTGGTGGATACGACCAACATCACCATCGACTGGGATGAAAACCAGAGTACGCCGTTCGATCCCCTGGTTGTGGTTTCGAACGACGGTTTTGAGATCAAGGTAGCTGTCAAGGTAGTCATCCGCGTCCGTCCCGACCAGTCCCCTTACATGGTTGCGAAGATCGGTTCGATCCAGAACCTGATCGAACATGTGATCCATCCGATGATCGATTCCAGTTTCCGCAACCAGGCATCAACCACCTCGGCCATGAGTTTCATGCAAAACCGGCACGAGGAACAGCAGAAGGCCGAGGACCGCGCCCGCCGCGAGCTGGAAAAATACCATGTGGAACTGGTCTCTGTGCTGATCTGCCAGATCCAGCTGCCGGAAAACCTGATGAAAACGCAGACCGACCGCATCATTGCCCAACAGGAACAGGCAATGTATGTTGAACAGCAAAAGGCGCAGCAGACCCGTATTGCGATGGCAAAAACAACAGCCGAGGCAGACAAGCAGGTTGATCTCGTTCAATCTGAAATTGAGGTTAAAATAGCGGAAAACCGCAAGCAGAAGGCGATCAATGAGGCTGAAGGCAAAGGAGAATCGACCCGCCTTGAAAAAGCCGGCGAAGCATCCGGCATCGAATCCATCGGAAAGGCAAAGGGGGTTGCCATCCTGGCAGAGGGAACCGCCACTGCAGAAGCCTACGAAAAACAACGGCAGGCCATTGGCCAGGAGGGAGTCATCGCCGTGCAGGTTGCCGAAAAACTGGCAGCCGGAAATGTCAAGGTCGTTCCGGATACGCTTGTTACCAGCAACGATGGCGGAGGAGGTTTGGGCCAATTGCTTGGCGCTTACCTGACAAAAAAAATTGTGGAGCCCAAAGAGCCGGGTTGGAACTTTAAAGAACCTTTGAAGGAATAGCCTCTTACCGGTTTTTCAATTGCTGTGCAACGGGGTCTGACTCGCAATCGTATCAAGAGATTCGACCAGTTCGGCCATCAACGCGAACAACTTTTTCGATTTTGTCTTACCAACCCGTTGTTCGAACTGTGCCATCAGCAATTTATTTGTTTCCCAGATCTGCATCAGCATCCCGGCTCCCTTGTCGGTCAAGGAAATAATATTGCACCGGCTGTCGTGTTCGTTGGGGTCGATTACAATAAGCTCATGCTTCAGCATTTCCTTTACGGATTTACTCATTGCCTGCTTTGAAACATATGCCCGGCGTGCCATTTCACTGTTAGATACCCCATCGAGCCCGATGGTGGCCAGAAGATGAATGTGGCTGGGTCCCAAAGGCTGGGAGCCGAGTTTCGGCCACCTGTGGTCACCCCATACCGAAAGATACCGGTATAAAAAATAGATCTGCCGGCCGATACTTTCTTCCCTGGGAGGTTTCTTTGCAAGCAATTTTTTTTTGACTGATTTTGAGAGCATTGGGCTTTATAGATTAATTATTAGTCAACCACATTGTCTATATTCCGTCAACTTGATTTACTTTTGCAAAAATATAAAAAACATTTTACATGGAGACTGAATCCAAAAATGAAAAGAAAGCAGGGAAGAAACTTGTCCCCCGGATAATCATCGGTATCGTCGTCGTGACCGCGCTGGTGTATCTCTCCAAAGAAGTCTGGTATGCCTTTCATCATGAAGAAACCGACAATGCTCAAGTGGAGATGAGGATGATTCCAATCCTTTCGCGGGTTTCAGGATTTGTGGACAAGATCTATGCCGATGACTACGCTGACGTGAAAAAAGATCAGCTCCTGATGGTGGTCGACTCCTCCGAGTTCGAGCTTCAGTTGCAGGAGATGCAGGCCGACTTCAACCAGTCTCTGTCGGACATTGAAAACGCTAAGGCATCCCTTACCAGTGCGGAGGCATCCCTTGCCTTTTCCAGGGGGAACCTGGAGGTGATCCGCTTGAGGCAAACCAAAGCATCCAATGACCTGGCCCGGGATAAAAGCCTTTTCGACGGGAATGCCATCACCAAAAGACAGATGGACGACACCCAGTCGAATTTCGACATCAACGCGAAGCAACTTGAGGCAAGCCAGATGGATGTGAAGGTTTCCGAAACCCGCCTGGAGGTTCTCCGGTCGCTCGTGAATAAGGCCGAATCCCAGGCCGAAATCCGGAAAGCCCGCATCGAACAGCAAAAGTTAAAAATCAGCTATTGCCGCATTTATGCCATTGCCGACGGGAAACTTGGAAAAAGAAATATTGATGAAGGGCAATTCATCCAGGCAGGTACGCCACTGTTCACCATTGTCAGCAGCCAGAGCCGGTGGATCGTTGCAAATTTCAAAGAAAACCAGCTCAGGAACATCCATGTTGGACAAGTTGTAACGATTAAAATTGACGGTTATCCGAAATTGAATGTTGAAGGAACGGTAATCTCTTTATCGGATGCAACCGGGGCCAAATTTTCACTTCTTCCACCCGACAACGCGACAGGGAACTTTGTAAAGGTGACCCAGCGGATCCCGGTTCGGATTGAGATCATCGACGCCGCGAAATACAAGAATATCCTGCGGGCCGGCATGAGCGTAGTTGTTTCAGTTCCTATCTAACCCGGCCGATGGCATCCCTCAGCAAAATAGCGAAGATCATCATCGCCCTCACCACCATTTCGGCAGCCATCATGGAGCTGATCGACACCTCTATTGTGAATGTCGCGCTGAACCAGATGGCTGGCAACCTTGGCGCTTCCATCGAAGACATCGCCTGGGTGATCACCTCCTATGCCATCGCCAACGTAATCATCATCCCGATGACAGGGTTCCTGGCGGCCTATTTCGGCCGACGGAGGTATTACATGGCCTCCATCGCCATATTCACCATTGCTTCGGTTTTTTGCGGGATGTCGACCTCGTTATGGCAGATCGTCCTCTGGCGGTTTGTCCAGGGTCTCGGGGGAGGCGGTTTGCTCTCAACATCTCAATCCATCCTTTTCGAAACCTTCCCGGGCAAGCAGCGCGGACTTGCGGCCGCCCTCTTCGGCATGGGCATCGTGCTCGGGCCCACCCTCGGTCCGACCGTCGGGGGGATTATCATCGACAGCTACTCCTGGCCCCTGATCTTCTACATCAACGTTCCCTTCGGAATTATCGCCAGCATCCTTACTTACCGGTTTATCCCGAAAAGCTTTGACATTTCGGCAAAACCAAAGATCGACTGGTCGGGGATCTTCCTGCTCACCATCGGCATCGGTTCCCTCCAATATGTCCTGGAAAGGGGGGAAGCCGAAGACTGGTTCGATTCCCGGCTGATCATCTGGCTCACCATGGTCGCGGTTGTCGGACTCATCAGTTTTATCTGGTGGGAGTTGAAGCAAAAACAGCCTGTTGTCAATCTCCGGATTTTAAAAGACTGGAACCTTGCCCTGACGACCCTGCTTACGTTCATCGTGGGGTTTATTCTCTTCACATCCGTTTTTGTCTTCCCACTGATGCTCCAGCGGGTATTGGGTTATACCGCCTATGAAACCGGGCTCACACTACTGCCTGCATCCATCCTCTCCCTGCTTATCATGCCATTCATCGGGAAGCGGCTCCAGGCGGGTACACCTCCAAAATTCTTTGTAACCATCGGCTTCATTACCCTCATGGGATTCGGGATCCTGATGTCGCGGGCCGATCTGAATGTCTCCTCCGGCTTCTTCGCCCTGCCACTGATGATCAGGGGGGCCGGGCTGGCCTGCCTGATGGTGCCGCTGAATGCCATGGCCGTGGCGGGGTTGCAGCCAAGAGACATCCCCCAGGGAGTGGCCCTGAACAATATGATGCGCCAGCTTGGAGGCTCCTTCGGAATTGCCATCATCAACAATTACATCGCCCATCGCGCTGCCATTCACCGCACCGACCTGATAAGCAACATTTATAGTGGTGGGCAGCAGTTCACAGAACGGTATAACCAGATTTTCCAGGGGCTTCAGTCAAAACTCCCGGTGGCTGCAAACCTGCAGCAACAAACCTACCGGGTGATCGAACTTTCGGTGATGAAACAAACCTATATGCTCAGTTACCTCGATGCATTCCTTTATGCAACACTCTTTATTCTCATTGCCTTTCCCCTGATCTTCTTTACGCGCAACAGGCGGATTAGCGGGGAAAAGGTGGCCATGGCGGGGGAAGCGCATTGAGAAATGATTATCGAATATTGAACAAAGAATGTTGAATTTCAAAGGAGAAATGTTTAATAAACCATTGAATATGATAAGAATTCTGTTTTTGGTAATCGCGGTTTTTCTTCTCCGGGCAACGTTACCTGCCCAGCAGGTTGATGCGCCGGTTTCGCTCAAACTGCTTGTTGAACAGTCGTTTCAGAAATATCCACGGGTCGGGGAGATGAGCGATCTGGTAAAGATGAGCGAAGTAAAGGTCGATTTTGGAAAAGCCGGGTACCTCCCCGTTGCCGGCGGAGACCTGTCGTATCGACACATGTATCCAACGCCGGTTATTCCATTCCCGACAGGCCAGGGCCAAACCCAGGATGTAAGGATACAGCCGGCCGACAATTACAATGCCTCTGTCAGCATTGTCCAGCCACTGGTGGACCTGCGTACACCGGTTAATGTGAACAAGGCAAAAAGCGACCTGGAAATTTCAAAAGACAATCTCGAGAACTTTAAAATCCAGCTGGCCTACCAGGTGGCCCAGGTCTATTATTCCATCATCTTTCTCAACAAGAGCATTGTGGTCCAGCAGGAACAGATCCAACTGCTGCAATCTACACTGAAACAGATCGGTGTAAAGGTGAAGAACGGGGATGCACTGACCTATGATCTCGTTTCTACCCAGGTAAAATACACCAATGCCGAAAATTTTTACACCGACCTCGCCACCCAGCTCAACAAGCAGTACAACATGCTGGGCATGCTCACCGGGAAGAGCGGAACCGCGTACCTGAATGACACCGTCGTCAACCAGTCAACCTTCAGGATTGCAACCGATTCGATCCTCGACCTGGCTTTCAGGAACAACCCTGAGATCAGGACTGCAGGGGATAAGATCAAATCGGCCGGGTGGGATATTGTTTCGGCAAACCGAAACAGCTTGCCTACCCTGAATTTCCTGGCAGGTCTCGGGTACAAGAACGGGTTCATGCCCGAAATCGATGCCGTAACTTTTAACTATTTCGTGGGAGCC
>CAIKNA010000357.1 GCA_903828645.1 uncultured Bacteroidales bacterium | reverse complement strand
GTGGTATTGGGTGTCCGGGTAGTGCCATCATGCTTGTATCCCTGTTTCCGGTTAAACTGCCAGTACCAGCCGGCTGAAGATTCAGTGGCATCGGTTACGGCAGAAGCCTGCTGGTCGGCACCAAGGTTGCTGGTAATCCAGCATTTGGCGGGATCTCCCGGGATGTTGGCAACCGTACCATACGTGACTGTTTTAGCGACTGGCGCTACGACTCCTGCTACGTGGGTAATTATGAAAGAAGACCCACATGTAACCGCGCATGAAGAGGTTGCCTGGTTCATGGTCAACGCTGTTGAATTCCCGCAAGTATTATAAGCCCAGGCATATCGTGTGTAAGCAGTGTTGCATGTCAAACCGGTTTCTGTTTTAGTTATAGCTGTGCCCATGTCAGTTGCGGAAGCATAATCATTTACCGTATTCCATTTGTAGCCGATGGCTCCGCTTACCGTGTTCCAGTTCCAGACAATTTGTACCGGAGAAGAAATATAGGTTCCGGAGGTTGGTGCGGTTGGAGCAGCCCAGCATATATCTCTCACGCAGCGGAGGGAAAAACCGTAGGCCTTGCTGTTGCCATAGGTGGCGCTTGCGTTACTGCTGATGAACAGGAACGATCCGCTCGTGGCACTGCTCTGCGCACTGCTCCAATAGTTGCCGTACCCGCCGCGGTTGGACAATGATCCATCAGCGTCGCCCAGGGTACCGGCAGCATGGATTTTGAGTGCAGAACTCCAGGATCCGTTATAGCTGGTCCAGTTTCCGCTTGCATCCACATTGGTCCATTCAGTGAGGGTAGGGATTCGCCAACCGGTGCCCAGTTCAGTCGCACAGGGATCGTTGCCGATTATCCAGTCTGAATTTTCACTGATGCTATTGATCCAGGTGGTATTGGGCGTTCGGGTCGTGCCATCGTGCTTAAATCCCTGCTTGCGGTTAAACTGCCAGTACCAGCCGGCTGATGCTTCAGTGGCGTCGGTTACGGCAGTTGCCTGGTGGTCGGCACCAAGGTTGCTAGTGATCCAGCACTTGGCGGCTTCTCCCGGTATATTTGTGACGGTACCATAGGTTACTGTTTTGGCGATAGGCGCAACGGCTCCGGCCATATGGCTAATGCTGAAGGAAGAACCGCAACAGACGGAAGATGTCTGGGTCATGGTCAGCGCTGTTGAATTCCCGCAGGCATTATACGCCCATGCATATCGCGTGTATGCAGTGCTGCATGTCAAACCGGTTTCTGTCCGGGTTGTAACAGTATCCATGTCCATAGCTGTGGCGTAACTGTTTGCTGTATTCCATTTGTAACCGACGGCGCCTGCAACTGCATTCCAGTTCCAGACAATTTGTGTCGGCGAAGGAACATGGGTTCCGGGGGTTGGTGCGTTTGGAACAGAACTGCATGGAATCTCCCATGTGGGTACACCGTTGTTAAAAGTCAGCACCTGTCCGTTTGTACCTGCGGGAACGATAATCCATTGGGTTCCGTTCCAGAACCGCATATCTCCGACGTTTGTGCCGGGAGGAGGAAAAAAAGGAGTCCACTTTGATCCGTTCCAGTAGTAGTACCCTGCTTTAACATCGTTTGGTGAAGTTCCTGCCACAGCAATATTGTAGACAAGCAGGCCGACCGCAGGAGCAGTAACAGGCGCAGCAGAATTGGTTCCTGTGAGCGCAACGCGTGGCGGAAGAAGTCCTTTGTTGGTGAAACTTACATCCAGCCCGGCCGACGGGTCAGGTTGCACTCCTGTTGTGTTGATGCCTACCTGGGCAAATGCTGCAAAGGAAAAAAGAAGAATGAAAGAGATAAGAATGGAAATTTTTTTCATCAATTATCGGTTTGGCAGGGTATGACAGGGAATTATGGAATTAGAATTGTCAGACAGAAATTATTCGGTTCCGCTCAGGAAAAAAAATCAAATGAATTAATAGTCTCTGATGCAGCGGACAGACAAACCGCATGCCTTGTTCTCATAATCAAGAAAGGTCCCTCCATTAATTCGGAATTCAAAATCACCGCCATCAGGGCCATCAAAATTGCTGCTACTCCAGAAGAAGCCGGAATTGCCACGACAACCAAAATCATATGTGCAAAGTGAACCTTCTAAGCGTGACATTCTCCCGGCAGCATGGAGCTTCAAGCCGGAGTCCCATGGGCCAAACCAGTTTCCATAGTTTCCCCAGTTTCCCGCTCCATAGATATCAGACCATTCGGTCATGGTCGGAATCCGCCAGCCAAAACCAAGTTCAAGGGAACAGGGATCGTTTTCAGCTACCCAATCATAATTTCCGCTGGGTGAGGTTATCCATGTGGTATTTGGGGTCCTGGTAGTACCGTCATGTTTGTAGCCCTGTTTAAGGTTAAATTGCCAGTACCAGCCTGCAGATGCTTCAGCGGCATCGTTTACGGCAGTTGCCTGGTGGTCGGCCCCAAGGTTGCTGGTAATCCAGCATTTGGAAGTTTCCCCCGGAATATTACTAACTGTGCCATAGATAACTGATTTAGTAACCGGGGCAACGGCTCCCGCATAATGGTTGATACCGAAAGAATTACCGCAGGGAGATGAAGGTAGACCCTGCACCCCCCAAGCGGGTATACCATTGCGGAAAATTAGTACCTGGCCATTCGAACCTGCAGGAATAGTTACCCATTGTGCACCATTCCAGTATTGCATTTCCCCGGGGTTTGTTCCCGGGGGCGTTGCCACGGGATTCCATTTCGTTCCATCCCAGCAGTAATAACCAGCCATTACATTATATGGTGCAGTTCCTGCAACCGATATATTATACACAAGCAGGCCAACCGCCGGGGCCGTAACAGGCAGCGCAGAATTGATGGCCGTTAGTGCAACGCGGGGCGGCAGGAGCCCTTTGTTGGTAAAACTTACATCAAGCCCTGCCGAAGGGTCGGGTTGGGCATTCGTGGTGTTAATGCCTACCTGTGCATACAAGGCGCTGCCAATAAGCAACAGGATAGCAATTGCAAGAGATAATTTTTTCATGCTTCTCGGTTTGGAAAGGATAATGATAGGAAATATGAAACAGTGAATATGTGACAGAAATCCTATGGTAACTATATAAATGTGGCTTCAAATTTAAGGAAAAGACTGTTAATAACCTAACAACTGTGGGTGGTTTTTATAATTACATCCGGAATAGTAAGGTTCCAAGTATGTTAAGTCGAAAGCCAAAAGTTGAAAGTCGAAAGTCGAAAACCGAATAGCAAGCAGGCAGCCTGATTTGCCATTTTACTCATTACCAGTTTGCATTTTGACTTTCTTGCCTCCTGGCATTTGCCTGTATCACTATTTGACAACTAGATTTCCTTCACCGCAAACCTGCCTGCCGGCTGGCAGGGACGCAGAGTCGCACAAATCATTTGTACGGTAATTTATTTTAGGACAAGACAGTCACTGGTCCCATGTGCCTTATGCCTGTATGAAACCGTCTTGAAACCGCCCTTGAACCGAGGTTCAACCGAGCTAAGTCCGAGAAAACCCGCTCCAGCTCGGTTGAATGTCGGTTTAAGCTCGGTTGAATGAGCATTCCATCATTCCGTTAAGTGAACCCATTTCATAATGCATTGTTTTGCGATCTTCCCTACCTTTGCCGCCAATACCAGATCTTAAAACAAATTAACTTTTATCATGAAAAAGCTGCTCATCCTTTTATTCCTTCTTCCTGCATGGAACACTTTCAGTCAGACCGCAAATAAACTTACCCTTGAAGATATTTATGTCAACCGTAAATTTTCATCCCGTGGAGTTACAGGGCTGAAACCAATGAAAAACGGGGAAGAATATTGTCTTCTGAAGAAAGACAGCCTGAACATCTATGAATATGTTACGGGCAGGTTAACCAGGACAATTGTGACATCGGGTAAATTAATTCCTGCAGGGGATACTGTTCCGATCGAAATGGGAAACTATGAACTCAGCAATGATGAAACAAAGATTCTTTTTGCAACCCATGAAGAGGCCATTTACCGGCATTCAACCATCGCTTCATACTCTGTCTACAATATTGTTTCCGGTAAGCTGACAGCCTTATCTCAGAATGGGAAACAGCGCCTTGCATCATTTTCACCGG
>CAIKNA010000356.1 GCA_903828645.1 uncultured Bacteroidales bacterium | reverse complement strand
AAACAAGATCCTGTGAAGCTACCGTGGTCATGTACTTTTCAGACACGGTAGGTTGGGTTAAAAGCCGCAGAATGTCTTTCTGGTTGGTACCGATATAGGTGCCAAATGCGGTTTTAAGGTCTTGTAAAGAAATTGTTTCTGCCATTTTATCTTGGAATTAATTGGTTTTTAATTGTGATTATGCGCAGTATTCATCGGCGATCTTGTCATGTGCAAAAACCGGGTTATCGTTGGCACCATCGATTTTATCAGCTGCTTTTGCAGCAATGGTTTCTGCACCGGCATCCTCTGACCGCAAAGCTTCCAGATCGGATAAAGCTGTTTCCTTGGCTGCCGTCTCAGCAGAAAGCAGGTTTTCCAGTTCTTCATTGCGGGCAGTTACGGTGGCCAGTTGGTCATTGATCTGCTGGATCCTTTCTTCGGTCAGCTCCTGGGCATCCAGACTGGCCGGGTCCATTTTGAAAAAGCTTTGAATCGCTTTCCACGTCATTTTTATCTTCATCGATTCGGAATTTTTGGTTTCGTGATTGGTTGATTGGATGTTTTTTTCGTTTGTCAGGGAATCGGAAAGGGAGATTGCATAATCGAGCGATCCGATTTCATCGATCAGCCCCAGGGCAATCGCCTGCGGGGCGAAATAAATCTTACCGGTCAATGTTGAATCTTCAACTGCAGACCGGTTGGTTTTTACCGAGGATAAGAACTTAGTGTTGATCACATCCAGGACATTCTTCTGGTAGGCCTCATAGTTTCCATCCAGCACCTGGTTAAAGTCTTTGTTCTTATCCACCGAAAGGCTTGCATAGACTTCATGGAATTTTATCCCTTCAGCTTCGAGGGCTGGTTTGAGGTCTTCCACCATAAGCATCGTTCCTATGGAACCGATGCGGTCAAGATCAGAGCTTGCGATGATCTTTGATGCTCCGGATATGATCCAATAGGCGGCGCTAGCAGCCATTCCTTCGATATAAGCAACTACCGGTGTTGCAGAATTCCTTATGGCTTCAGCCAGAAGGTCGGTTCCGGTGACTTGGCCACCGGGACTGTCCACAACCAGGAGAATGCTTTTAATGTTTGGATTCTGATCTGCCGATTTTACATCGGTCAGGATCGACTGCGACCCTCTGGGTCCGCAGGGCTGATCATATTTGAGGATTTCCGACCGGATTGGAATGACGGCAACAGACCCTTCAGGGATGTTGGTATCGGAAAATCCGAATCTTTGTTTCTGATCCCCCATGCCACTGATAACATACGAGCGGTTTCTTTCACGAGCGATAGCAGAATCACCTTCGCTGAAGCTTTCTCCTTTGATGAGCGAAAGCAAAATCGAAGCATAAGCGGTTGATCTTTCATTGGAGATCAACCAAGCGCCGGAGAAGATTTCTGCTAAGATGGGATTCATTGTACCCTTTTTTTGAGGATACAATATTATAATGGTATGACGGGCTAATAAAGGACTAAAAAGACAAGCGGATCAATCCTGGTTCTCATCTTCAATGGTGATACCGGTCGGGGGTTGAAGGAACCCGGCAGGCCTGGAGAACTCGCCTGAGAAAAGCAACTCGTAACCGTTGAATGTTTCCATGGCGGCGGGTTTGAGCAGCTTGCTTGTCACTTTCATTGGGATGTCCATTGTTCCCAAAATACGGATTGTGCCGTTTTTGTCGCCAACTTTAAGGATCAGCCGACGACCGGTCATGTGGAAGAGTTCGGCTTCAACCGCAATCCGGTCTTTGGGAACAAGAACCTTTAGTTTATAAAGGTATTTCATTCCGCCCGGGGTATCCTGCTGCTCTGATTCAAGCTGGATCGTCTCCGGGGTGCCGTACAGTAAGTTCCAGGACTTGCCTGGCTTTGGTACTATTAGACAATAGAGCGATGAATCACTGCCGGAAAAGATTGCAACGTCTTCCCGATAAATCCAGCTTACCGGGTTTAACCCGCCGATATTGATACCGGTATGTCGAATAATATTTCCCATATCAGTTTAATGAGACATAAATGCCATAAAATCCAGGGGACAATCCGGGGACAGAAAGTGGCAAACTTTTTTCATCTTTTTTTCTCTTCCGTTTACGGTAATAATCCTTTTT
>CAIKNA010000355.1 GCA_903828645.1 uncultured Bacteroidales bacterium | reverse complement strand
TTTGCCGAGCGGGAACCATTGCGGGATGAAGTCCTTGATTTAATTGAAGGCACCAAACCTTCAGTTTTAGAGCGAAAGAAAATTGGCGACAGAGTTCTGAATAAAATATTACGGTTTGTGGATACCTTTATTAATGGGATGGCACCCTCATCCTGGCAAAACTGCTTTTCCCTAAGTAAAACCCGTGATTAACGAGGGTTTTAAGGTGATTTTATGCCCGGTACAGGAGGAAATATAACCTTGATGCCCGGCAGAAACTTGAGTTGTCAACGAATGATTATTCCGGAACAGCCTCTTTATAAAATCTTTATATCCAACGGCTAATTGCTATAAAACACTTATAATTTCAACACGATCTTTGCATTGGTTTGAAAACGATCAGTTATGAATCAAACAAATATTCAAACGAGCACAAACAAATTGACTTAAAGAACGCAGTATTGCGATGAATCAAAAAATTCAAATCAAAATGAAAAACAGAGTTGTCAAATCGATGCTCCTGCTTGTGGCGGCTCCGGCCCCGCCGGGTGCGGTTGTCTCCAATGGCCCCATGAGTTACCTGATCGGGGGTATTGTTGCCCTGCTGATCATGGGTTACCTGGTATATACTTTATTGCGGCCCGATAAATTTTAACATTAAAAAAATAGTTGCTGAAAATTTAAAGCAGGAATAATATGAATGAAATGATGCAGATAGTGTTATTCATAATTGCCTTTGTTGCCCTGTGCCCTTTGCTGGGTAAATTTATGGCAAAGGTCTTCATGGGTGAGAACCATTTCATGAAACCGGTTTTTGGCTGGCTGGAAAAATCAGTTTACAGGGTGTCAGGAATAAAAAGTGAAGAAGAGATGAACTGGAAGAGCTATACCTATGGCATCCTCCTTTTCAACCTGTTTGGCATGGTGTTTTTATTCCTTTTACAGCTCATCCAGGCCTATTTGCCTCTGAATGCAGAAAAACTGCCGAACGTATCATGGCATCTGTCATTTAATACCGCTGCCAGTTTCATCACCAATACCAACTGGCAGTCATACAGTGGCGAAAATACGCTGAGCTACCTGGTTCAGATGGTAGGGCTGACCGTGCAGAACTTTGTAAGTGCAGCCACCGGGATCGCCGTATTGCTGGCTTTGGTGCGCGGGTTAACGAGGAAGACCACCGAAAACCTCGGCAATTTCTGGGCTGACATGACCCGTATTGTGGTATATGTCTTACTGCCCTTATCCATTGTTCTTACGATGCTTTTTGTTGGCCAGGGAGCGGTACAGACTTTCTCGCATTATGTTAAAGCCACCACGTTGCAAGGCACTGAACAGGTAATTCCGCTCGGGCCGGTTGCGTCACAAAGTGCCATCAAGCAACTTGGCACCAATGGGGGAGGTTTTTTTAATGCAAACGCCGCCCATCCGTTCGAAAGTCCGACCCCTTTCACCAATTTCCTGGAAATGCTTGCCCTCCTTATCATCTCAGGCGGACTTGTATTTACATATGGACATTATGCGAAGTCCAAACGGCAGGCATGGACAATTTTCATCACCATGTTTATCCTGTTTGCAGCGGGCCTTGCCCTGTCGCTCTGGTCAGAATATGGTCATAACAATGTGTTGAATATTGCCGGGAGCATGGAAGGAAAAGAGACCCGGTTCGGGATAACCAACAGTGTGTTGTATTCCGTTGTTACCACCGATGCTTCCTGCGGTGCGGTAAACTGCATGCACGACAGTTTATCTCCCCTGTCCGGCCTGGTTTCCTTATTCAACATCATGCTTGGGGAAATCATTTTTGGCGGGGTCGGCTCAGGACTTTACGGCATGGTCATATTTATACTTCTCACTGTATTTATTGCCGGGCTTATGGTTGGCCGGACGCCGGAATACCTGGGAAAAAAAGTCGAAGCATTTGAGGTCAAAATGGCCATTTTTGCAGTACTGGCTCCAAGCCTCGTCATTAAATTGTTTTCGGCCATTGCCTGCTCGGTGCCTGCAGGCCTTGCAGGGCTCAATAATGCCGGCCCTCACGGGCTTTCAGAAATTCTATATGCCTTCAGTTCTGCTGCCGGCAACAATGGAAGCGCATTTGCAGGACTCAACGCAAATACGGTCTTTTATAACCTGATGACCGGATTCGGGATGATCATCGGCCGATTTGGGGTGATTGTGCCGGTGATGGCCATCGCCGGGAGCATGGGAAAGAAAAAGATCACACCCGTATCATCCGGCACCTTTAAAACCGACAACTGGTTGTTTGTGCTGCTGCTATTAAGTGTGATCATCATCGTAGGAGGACTGACCTTCTTCCCCCCGCTGGCATTGGGGCCTGTTGCTGAGCATTTCTTAATGAACCTGGGAGTTACCTATTAATTTTTTTCAAGGATTCAGAATATGGAAAATCGAAATATGAGCCAATTATTTACCGGTGAAATTGTGGTAAGGGCGATCAAAGATTCATTTGTTAAACTGAACCCGGGAGTTCTTATAAAAAACCCCGTTATTTTTATCGTTGGGATCGGAGCCCTGATGACATCAGTGGTTGTATTGGTGGATGTTTTCAGTGGTCATTTCTCCGGATTTAACTTTCAGATCACGCTCTGGTTATGGTTTACCGTACTATTTGCCAACTTTGCCGAAGCCATTGCCGAAGGCCGCGGGAAAGCGCAGGCCGATAGTCTTCGTAAAAGTCGTACCGAGACAAAGGCCCGCAGGCTGGTTCATAATAAAGAAGAACTGGTTGTGGCCACTGATCTGAAAAAGGATGATGTTGTTATTTGTGCTGCAGGAGATGTTATCCCGGCCGACGGAGATGTGATCGAAGGAATAGCCAGTGTTGATGAATCAGCCATTACGGGTGAATCGGCGCCGGTGATCCGTGAAAGCGGCGGCGACCGCTGTGCAGTTACAGGGGGAACGAAGGTAATCAGCGACCAGATCACGATAAAAGTAACATCCGAACCAGGCAACACCTTTTTGGACCGCATGATTGCTTTGGTGGAAAGCGCCAAACGTCAGAAGACACCCAACGAAATAGCGCTGATCATCCTTTTGTCGGGTCTGACGATTATTTTCCTCCTGGTGGTCGTTTGCATGCCTGCCTACTTCAGTTACAGTTTAAAAGCTTCAGGCCTCTCGGCTGATCATAACCTGACCCTTCCGGTACTGATTTCCCTGCTTGTATGCCTGATCCCGACAACGATCGGGGGATTGCTGAGTGCCATCGGGATAAGCGGGATGGACAGGCTTTTGCGCAAGAATGTGATTGCCACCAGCGGAAAAGCCATCGAAGCCGCGGGCGATACGGATGTTCTGCTGCTCGATAAAACCGGGACCATTACCCTCGGGAACCGGATGGCAATCGACTTCATCCCGGCTGAAGGGGTTACGATTGAGGAGCTTGCTGATGCGGCGCAACTTTCTTCCTTGTCAGACGAAACCCCTGAAGGGAGATCAATCGTGGTGCTGGCTAAAGAAAAATTCAACATCCGCGGACGGGAAGTGCACCAGTTGCAGGCCTCCTTCATCCCGTTTTCGGCCCAAACCAGGATGAGCGGGGTGGATTTTAAAAGCCCTGACGGCAAACTTCACCAGATCCGCAAAGGCGCATCAGATTCGATCCGGACCTTTGTTCAGAACAACAATGGGTTTTATCCCCAAAGAATCATAGACGTAGTATCCGACGTGGCACGACAGGGTGCAACCCCGCTGGTTGTCGCAGAGGATAACAAGGTTATGGGAGTCATTCATCTCAAAGACATTGTCAAAGGCGGCATTAAGCAGCGGTTTGCGGAACTGAGGAAAATGGGCATTAAGACCGTGATGATCACTGGCGATAACACGTTAACTGCAGCCGCCATTGCCGCAGAAGCTGGCGTTGATGATTTCATGGCTGAGGCCACACCTGAAGATAAACTGCGCCGTATCCGTGAAGAACAGGCAAGCGGGCATTTGGTAGGGATGATCGGCGATGGCACCAACGATGCGCCGGCCCTGGCGCAGGCCGATGTGGGGTTAGCCATGAACACCGGTACC
>CAIKNA010000354.1 GCA_903828645.1 uncultured Bacteroidales bacterium | reverse complement strand
TTGACTTGTCTGATGACTTTTCGGTTTCGCTGAACCTCAAATCCCCGATCTTCAACGATGTTGGCGATTATTCCTTTCCCTTCAAAGTTCCTTCCACGCCAAGGAATATGTCAATCCTGGGTTGGAAAAATCGATTGGCATCGAGGCAAAGTATTTATGAAACCTATGAAGGCAGTATCCGCTGGAACGGGATGGTCCTTTATACCGGTCAGATAAAGATCAAAACAGCAAATGACAAATCATTTGAAGGCACCCTGTACATCAACAAAGGAAACTTCAACTATGAGATCAAAGACCTCCTTTTGAACCGGGTTGATCTGGGCATGAAAAGTTTTCCCAGTGATCAGGATGCGGTCAATTACTTCAACTGGTCGTTGACCCATTTTTATCCTGAAGTTGATTTTTCAGTGCCGGAGATCGCCAACCTTGACTTCTTCGATCCACAGGCAACCAATCCGGAGCTGATGGCTTACAACCACATATTCCCGGATGGCTGGCTGCACAAAACCACTTCGGACGGGCAAAGCAGAACAATCCTGATCCCTTTTCTTTACCTGAAATATGTGCTGAACAAGCTGGCCGAAACCTTTGGGTACCGGCTACAGGATGAATTTTTCACATCCAGCATCGAGCTTTCCCGCCTGGTTATTTACCATTCGGTGAACCTAAGCGAAGTAATATTCGGACTGCAACAGCTTTATTATTGCCGCCTGGTACCCAGCGTGAAGGTCAGTGAATTCATCTCAGGACTGGAGAAGTGGTTCAATTGCAACTTTCATGTGGATTCCAAGCAACGGGTTGTACGGATAGTGAGCAACAAAGAAGTGTTGCTTCGCTCAGAAGTTGTAGAGTTTTCAAAGAATATTCTCTCCATTACCCAAGAGATTCCGGAGCAGATCACCGGCTTTCGGTTCCTGCTGAGTCCCGATGGTGGGGATAAGGTTTACCAGGAACAGCTGGATTCGGAAAAAGGGATTACTGATTATATCAAAGGAGCAGTCCAGAGTTTTACGGATATCCCGGCGTACCCATTTACCTGGCTGGGTGATATCTATTATATTGTGGATACAAACTCATGGTGGCAGATGGGAGTCAATCCTATTTCTTTTCTCATTGAGTGGCAACAATTGCCAAACGGGCCATCATTGACAGATAAGTTTTTCTACAAATGGGGGGATGATAAAAACAAATACGAAACGATTTTCTCTTCCCTTTCCGATAAATACATCGTGGTCAATTGCGGGAACCTGGGAGCTGACAATCAGAAAATCACCCCTCGTTTGTTTTGGGTAGGAATGGCCGGAGGCTGGGGAACCCCGGTTCGGCTTAAAGGCTTTGCCACTAATAGTAACCTCTCACTTCGTTACACCGGTGGCAATGGATTATTCAATCTCTACTGGAAAGACTGGGTAAACTGGATCATGGATGACCGCAAAGGTGTCAAAATCGAAAAGCATATGGATTTCATTGAACTCAAATCGATTGACTTCACAAAGCGTTACCGCATAAATGGCATCAATTACCTTATAAGTGAAATTGCTGTCACCCTGAACAAATCATCGATCAAATCCGCTCAGCTCAAGTGTTTCTCGACACCCTGATACTGTCCTTTATTACCCTGTGATCTCATGGTACTATTGCACCATGCTTGACATCACCCAAACGCCCGATCTTATATCCTTTGCCGGAAATCCCGTATTATTTGAAGCTTGCTCAGATAATTACATGATCTCCCTTGGTGATCGGGCTTATTTTGAACTGATGGTTTCTGGAATCGATACCACTGCCGGTCATACATTTCATCTGCAATTTGCCGGGAAAACCCTGATTTTTCAATCAGCCGGGTTCACCGGTTTTGACGGATTGTTCTTTGAAGTTGCATATCTCGGTCAGACCTTCAATGATTTTGCTGGCAATATCTATCAGTGTTTTCAGGAAAATTATGACATCCAGAAATACTTTGATGTCACCATCGACCCTGTCAGCGCCAGTCATCGCAGGATCATGTTGCTGGCAAAGCAGCCCGGAGCCGATGGCACTGTCGTGTTGTCAAATAATGGGGTTTCGGGAGTTACTCAGGGTGTGAACACTGCCGGAACGGATGATCAGTACAGGGATTACTTTGGCATCCTTTGCCTGATCCGCGATATGCTGGGTAACCCGATAGGGGAGGATATCAAGCCCGCTGATTTCGTCGGCTGTGCAAGGTTTGATATATCAGATTACATCAGGGCAAAGTTTGCAGCGTGGGAAATGACTCGCTTTGAATTCCCTGAACTGTCAGGCAATGCCAAAGCCCATGGCTGGGATTATTTGCTCAAATACAGGGTGTCGTTTGCAGAAAGCATTGCCGGCAATGTCAAAGGTCTGCAATCAGCCGGTTGGAATTATGTAATTGCTGGCGGTCTTAACCATGAACTACTGACTTCGCTCAACGAAAAGTACCTGGAATATTTTTCCATTCCGGCCAATAACCTCAAGTTCCTCTCGTGGCGTCCTACTACAAAATATTCCCGCTCCGGAGTGATGGAAAAACTCTTCTTTCTATTCCAGGACAATCCTTCAGCAGTTCACTACCGCCTTGTTGTGATCATCAATTTCACTGATGGATCGGTTGTGTTCACAAATGTCAATGTCACCGGTGTAGGGCAAGGGGTAAACACTCCCGGGACCGATGATCAGTACCAGGATTTCTTCGGCATCCTTTGCCTTGTCCGCGATTCTTTGAATAATCCGATAGGGGAGGATATCAAGCCTGCCGATTTCGTTGGTT
>CAIKNA010000353.1 GCA_903828645.1 uncultured Bacteroidales bacterium | reverse complement strand
CCCGGCGGGTATGAGGTGGATTTTTATCTCCCCGAAAAACGCCAGTTGATCCAGGTAACCCAAAACCTGCAAAACGCTGCGACCCGCGAACACGAAATCCGTGCGCTGAAGGATGCCATCACCAGCCTTCAAGTTGAAAGCATCCTGATGCTATCCGATGCAAACAAAAACGACCTGGAAATTGGGGCTCTAAAAGTTCAAATTCGTTCAGTGGCCGGGTGGCTGCTCAACCAATAAAAAAACAGCCCCCGCCTACGCTGCCGGCTCATCACTTGCGGGAACTTCATGGGTAGGATGTGGTTTACTAAATCGTAAAACCGTTGGGGCGCACGTTGGGGGGCATGGCATACGCCCGCCTGCCTTGACACCCATCCGTTTTGTTTCCAGCAGGGACACGGCGACGCCGTATCCCTACTTTCACCCCAGATGATCTTGCCGGGTTCTTTCACCCCGGATGATCTTGCCGAGGTCGCCGTGTCCCTACCTACCTTAATCAAAATGGCCCCGAAATTGGAATCCCAAACCCTGACCGAACTGCGTGATTGGCTCCTGCCCATGCTCATGAACGGCCAGGTCACCGTCACGTAATATTTTTATACCTTTCACGAATAGCGGGTAAGCATGACAGAAGAAACCGAAGAGCAGCAACCAAAATTCAAGCTTGGTCGTTTCCAGATCAGGCTCTCTGAAAGCATCCTGATCGCCGCCTTGCCCGTCTTTGCCTACCTCTTTACCTATGTTTATCAGGCTGGCTACTTTGGCGCCTTTGAACTCCCATTACAGTTGATCTCCGTTACCATGATCGATGTGTTTAACATCGGTGGCAAGATCGTTCTTGTCGTGGCTGCCCTTTTCTTATTTATCAACGGAATACTGAAAACGATTTCATCCAATAAAGGAAAAATAAATTCATCCATTGAGTACCGGGTCTATGTGATGATTATCATCACGATCCTTATGATCCCTGCGTTTATCCTGACTGAGTCGAGTTGGAAGTGGATATATTTTACAGGTCTCATTTCGATGTTCCTGCTTATATTATTTGCTCCCCCGCTGTTTACAAAGAAATTTACTGGCAGTTACCTCCAGAAAATGGAGCTGTTGGATCAAGCACCTACCCGCCCTATGCCACAAGAACCGTTATTCCAAAAAGCTGATGAGTTTTTGGGCAAAGACTTAACTTATTTCCTTACAACCCTCGCGTTTGCATTGATTTTGTCGTATACCGCTGGTCGGGCTGCAGCCCAGTATCAGGAAATATATTATGTCGCCAATACCTCCCCTGAATCTGTTGTCTTTTTTATCTCAAATGAGAAATTGATCAGTGCCCCTTTCGATAGAAATACAAAACTGGTTGAACCGAGGGTTTTTGTTCGGGATATAACCAACCTGCCCGATTTGAAATTACAGTTGTCAAATCTTGGCAAACTTACCCTCGACAAATCATCCCTGACACCAACGCCAGTGCCAACCCCGCTGCCGACATCAACTCCCATTCCAACTCATACTATTTCTCCGCAACCTACCCCCACATCCTGATCATAGTCTCTAGCTTCCCAAATCATTTACGGGGTCATTCAATCACAAAAATCATAGCCCCGCCTTTGCTCTCATCACCCCAAACCAGAATTCCGAGGTCTTGAAGACCTCGGAATTCTCACCCCAGGCACGCGCCCGCCCTCATCACAGCCAACCTCATCCCGAATCTCCACCCGTATCATTCAATCACAAAAAATCACAGCCCCGCCTTTGCTCTCATCACCTTAAAACCAGAATT
>CAIKNA010000352.1 GCA_903828645.1 uncultured Bacteroidales bacterium | reverse complement strand
TCGACTTCCAATCCTCATGCCACAACCAAGGCACAGGTAGGGTTGACCAATGTCGATGATATCAAGCAGATGCCTTTGGCATACCTTGATATCGATGGCAACCTGGCAGCCAATTCTGATGTTAAGGTAGCCAGCCAGAAGGCGACCAAGACCTACGTTGATGTTCAGGTTGCTTCTATCCAGGGGCAGATCACTGCCGGGATGGTTTACAAAGGCACATTTGACGGAAGCCAGACCATTGCAGCGCAGGGAATTACAACCATTCAGAAAGGCTGGTTCTGGAAAGTGACGGTTGCCGGGACCACTTCCGGAGT
This sequence comes from uncultured Bacteroidales bacterium, assembly GCA_903828645.1. Classification (GTDB taxonomy): domain Bacteria; phylum Bacteroidota; class Bacteroidia; order Bacteroidales; family FEN-979; genus CAIVAT01. The sequence goes on along the minus strand of CAIKNA010000352.1, from coordinate 1,899 downwards.
CAGTACTCCATCCGGGGCCGGAGTGAGCGTTGGTGACATGGTAATTGCAAACGTCACCAAAGGATCCGCCATTGTCGCTGCCGACTTCGACGGGGTTGATAACACTGAATCCTCTGACCTGGTAAGGCTGACGGCTGCTCAGACGCTGACCAACAAATCCATTGATGCTGATGCGAATACCATCACCAACATTGAAAAGTACTGGAACGGTACTGCATGGGTCAAATCGGTCGATCCCACCGCCATTGACCATAACTCCCTGGTCAACCGGGGCACGAATACCCATGCCACGATCGACACGCATCTTGCATCAACCTCCAACCCTCACGCCACGACCAAGGCTCAGGTGGGTTTGACCAATGTCGATGACATCAAGCAGATGCCTTTGTCATACCTTGATATCGACGGCAACCTGGCGGCTAATTCCGATGTGAAAGTGGCCAGCCAGAAAGCGACCAAGACCTACGTTGATGTTCAGGTCGCTACAATCCAGGGGCAGATCACCGCCGGGATGGTTTACAAAGGCACTTTTGATGGTAGCCAGACCATTGCAGCCCAGGGGATCACGACCATTCAGAAAGGATGGTTCTGGAAAGTGACTGTTGCCGGTACAACTTCCGGGGTGAGTACTCCGTCCGGTGCCGGAGTAAGTGTGGGTGACATGGTAATTGCGAACGTTACCAAAGGGTCTGGCATTGTTGCTGCCGATTTCGACGGGGTTGACAACACTGAATCCTCTGACCTGGTAAAACTTGCAGCTGTTCAGACACTGACCAATAAATCCATCGATGCGGATGCCAATACCATCACCAACATTGAGACAATGGATTTTAAATCCGGTGTCATTGATACTGACGGAACTCTGTCTGCAAACAGTGATACCAAGCTTGCTACCCAGAAAGCCACGAAAACCTATGTTGATGGCAAAACCACCGGTCGCACCAAGAAGTATGTCGGAGCGATTTCCGGTGTCACAACCCAGACCATTGCAGCCGCTACGCATGGATGCACTACAGATGTGGTTGTGGCGGTTTATGAAACCATTTCCACCACCCGTTATTCCGTGGAAGTCGATATCAACGTGAATGCCGCCGGCGATGTCACCTGGACTTCGGCCACTGCAATCACCGGTCAGATCGTAATTGTCGGATAAACTCTGAAACTAAAAAGTTGTTATGCCTTCATTTAAGTCCGATCTGGATATACAGCAAAACCAACTTCTCAACGCTGTCCTGCATACGCTACGGGATTTACCACAAAATCCCGTAGCAGGGCAGTTGTATTATAACGAGGGTAAGCAAACTGCATACCTTTATAACGGGAGTTGGTGGATGCCCTGGGGAGAATATAATGCAGGCCAGACCCAGGAGACAAAACAATATATCCTGAACATAGCCAATCCTTCGACAAAATCGTCGATGGTTTTCGTAAGGCTATATGAAAACCAGGATGTCGTCAGGATTGACTCGCATTTCAGTACCGAATCAACGGTGGATTTCATTATTGAATCAAGAAGTTCTGTCAATGATCGAGGATTTTCATTGACTGACAGGCCGATTCGGGCAACTTACGCCGGAACTGAAACGACGGCTTTTGCAAATTCATCGCTGCCAAAAGACGACTGGCTGTATATAGAAATTGTCCAGAAGGATGATGGAACCATTGTCCCAAAAGAAGAGGAACAGGCAGGCTTACCTGGTGAAACTGAACCGCCAGCGGCTACAACTGATAGTGAGATACTCGGGTTGTTGACAATAACGATTACATGTGTGGTTACATGAAACAGTTTGAATGAATACAACTATACACAAATGTCACAGATTCTACAATCTCCAGGGAACTCGATCTCCATTTCATAAAGCGTTCTGATTTTCGTTTTATTCAGGAGAAATCAATGGT
>CAIKNA010000351.1 GCA_903828645.1 uncultured Bacteroidales bacterium | reverse complement strand
GGTGATCTTTCTGGCAGGGTAAAGGTCACGCGCAGCACTGATGCACGCCCTTAGTTCCGCAGGATGATGGGCGTAATCGTCGATGTAAACCAGGTCCGGTCGCCGGATCCGGAATTCAAAGCGCCGCTGCACACCCTCGTATGAGCTGAATGCCTTCCTGAGGTGATTTTCCTCAATCCCCAGCAGGTGCCCCACCGCCAGGGCTGCGATGGCATTTTCAAGGTTGAACATGCCCGGAACGCCTAAAACAAGACCTTGCGCCATACCGGCCGGGTTGACAAAATCAAAATGGAACAAACCATCCTCAACATGAATATTTTTGGCATAAAAGGGCGCACCCGCGTTGAGGGCGTAATCATAAACCCTATAACCGGTATTATTTACGGGGGTTACCATGGTTCCGGCTTTCATAACAAGCGAACCACCGGCATCGATTTTCGAGGTAAACTCCCCAAAGCTCTTTTTCATATCCCCGTGGCTGCCGTAAACATCGAGATGATCGGCGTCCGCCGAAGTAATTACCGCAATGTGAGGGGTAAGCTGCAGAAATGATTTATCATATTCATCTGCTTCAACCACGCAGTAAGCGCGGGCCTGGTTGCCGTCAGGACCTTGGGTGTCGTTGCTCCCCCGCGGTTCGCATAAAAAATTTGTCCCGTAGTTTTTTGAAATTCCCCCCAGAAAAGCCAGGGTACCAACACCCGCAGTCCGCAGCATGTGAGCGATCATCGTTGAAGTGGTCGTTTTCCCGTGGGTACCTGCAACTGCAATGGTTGTGTAATTTCCGGAGATCATGCCCAATACTTCGGCCCGCTTTTTCATCGGGATCGATTTTTCCCTGAAGAAGCGGAACTCAGCGTGATCACCGGGAACTGCGGGTGTATAAATGACAAGACCGGGATTTGCGGGCACAAGGCTGACATCTTCCGTAAAGTGAATTTGCATCCCCTCCCTGCTCAACTGGTCCGTAAGGGCTGTAGGTGTTTTGTCATAACCCGAAACCGCTGCCCCCTGCATCGAAAAATACCTCGCCAGTGCGCTCATCCCGATGCCTCCAATCCCCAAAAGGTATACTGATTCCGGAATTTCGCATTTCGCATTTCGCATTTCGCATTTCAGATTTCGGATCTCAGATTTCGCATTTCGGATTTCGGATTTCGAATCAGGATCGATGAGGGACAGGGCGACATCCGCGATCTTATCAGCGGCACCGGTGATTCCAAGGGCGGCGATATTCGTACTCAAATCTGATTGAAGCTTTTCGTTCCCGAACAGGTCAACGATCGTTTGTCCCAGCCTGACTGTTGCTTCCGCATCAGGCATGATCACTGCGGCCATGCGGGATTCAAGAGCCCGGGCGTTTTTCATCTGGTGATCCTCCGCAACATTGGGCGAAGGAACCAGGATAACCGGTTTGCCGACGACGCAGAGCTCGGAAATGGCAATGGCCCCGGCCCGGGAAACGATGAGGTCGGCGGCGGCATAAGCCAGATCCATGCGGTCGATGAACGGGAGGAGGTGGAGATTTTCGATTTTCGATTTTCGATTTTCGATTTTTGGTGCGATCTCCGCTAATTTTGCAGAGATGCTGTCGAAATAAAAATTCCCTGTTTGCCAGAGTACCTGTATATTTTGATCATCACCGGTTTCGCTGACGAATTTCAGCATGGCCTGGTTGATGGTTCCTGCTCCAAGGCTGCCCCCGATCACAAGCAGTGTTTTTCTTCCGGGGGCCAGTCCGAAATAGAGCAGCGCCTCGTCACGTTTTCCGGAAATCTTCACGACATCCTGACGGATGGGGTTGCCGGTAAAGACAATTTTGTGTTCCGGGAAATATTTGCCCATTCCTTCATAAGCCACGCATATTTTCTGCACCCTGCTGCCCAGCAGCCTGTTGGTAACGCCGGGAAAGGAGTTCTGCTCCTGGATGAGCGCCGGAATATTTTTGAATGTTGCCACGCGAAGGGTAGGCCCGCTTGAATAGCCGCCCACCCCGATCACCACATCCGGTTTGAACTTTGTGATAATCCTTCGAGCCTTCAGCAGACTTCCGGCAAGTTTGATGGGGAAGGTAAGGTTCTTCCAGGTCAGCCTGCGCTGAAAACCGCTGATGGTAAGCCCTTCGATGGGATAGCCTGAAGCCGGTACCTTCTCCATCTCCATGCGCCCTTTTGCGCCGATGAACAGAATCTCAGCATCCTTCACCTTTGCCTTGATGGCATTGGCAATGGCAATAGCAGGGAATACATGCCCGCCGGTTCCTCCTCCGCTGATGATGAAGCGTTTCATGTGGCAGGGACTGTTTGGGGGTTTCTGCCGCGCGTCGGCTCCTGGAGAATTTCCACCTCGGTACCATCCCTGGTCTCGATTTCAGCGGTGCGGCTTACACTCAGAATGATGCCCAGTGATATGCTGGTGAACCAGATAGAGGTCCCGCCCATGCTCACCAGCGGAAGCGTCTGGCCGGTAACCGGGAACAGGTTGACCGCGACGGCCATGTTGATCAACGCCTGGAATACCAGGCTGAACCCGATCCCGATGCTCAGCAGCGACCCGAAATTTCCCTGGCTTCGTGTGGCAATCCGGATTACCCGGAAAAACAGGATCAGGTAAAGCAGCAGGACGAAGATGCCGCCAACCAGTCCGTACTCTTCAATGATGATGGCAAAAATGAAATCGGAATAGGGATGCGGCAGGAAATTGCGCTGGGTGCTTTTTCCGGGTGATTTGCCGAGGATTCCGCCCTGGACAATGGCAATTTTGGCCTGGTCAACCTGGTAAGTGGCATCGGGATCGGCCTCTTTTTTATGGAGGAAGTGGTCGATGCGCCCAACCCAGGTGGTTCCGCGCGAAAACAGGGAAGGAAAAGATTTTGACAGCATGAAAATCATAAATATACTTACAATGCCAAGCGCTGCCAGCGAAATCATGTATTTCAGGCTGATCCTTCCGATGAACATCAAAACAATACAGGTTACAAATAAAATTGCCGCCGTTGAAAAGTTTGCAGGCAGGATCAGCAGGGTGATGGCAATTACCGGGATGATCACAGGGAGGAAGCCTTTGCGAAAATCCTGGACCAGTTCCTGTTTCTTGCTGAGCACCCGGGCCAGGTACATGATGAGAAAAAGTTTGGCGACATCAGAACTTTGAAAGGTGAGGTTTACGATGGGAACGGTAAGCCACCGGTT
>CAIKNA010000350.1 GCA_903828645.1 uncultured Bacteroidales bacterium | reverse complement strand
CCAATGTTCTGGATGGGTGCCGCACCTACCGTGCCGGGAATGAGGGAGAGGTTTTCAAGCCCGCACCACCGGTTGTTTACGCAGTACTGAACAAATTCGTCCCAGTTTTCTCCAGCCTCGGCAGTTACAAGTACATGGGTTTCGTCCTGCTCCCTGATGGCAATTCCTTTCGAACTGATCCTGATCACGATACCCCCGAAATTCCTGGTGAAGAGCACATTGCTGCCGCCACCAAGAAAGAGGATCGGCATGTGGATCATGTGACGGTAGTTGAGCAGTGTTAAAACTTCCGAATGCGTTTTTGCTTCGACGAAATAGCGGGCCTCTACCTCCATTCCAAAGGTATTAAAGGCCTTCAACGATACTTTCTGGTCTAAATGCATGGCGTCTGAAACGCCAAAATTAATCGAATTACCTGAAGTTTCACCGGAAAAGGCTAATTTTGTTCAATCGCAAATCGTCAATCGTCAATCGTAAATCGTAAATCGTAAATCGTAAATCCCATGCCTTTCGCCATTGTCTCCGTCACCAACGACCTCACCACCGATCAGCGGGTGGACCGGACGTGCCGGGCCCTTGCAAACTCGGGCTACGAGGTGTTGCTCGTCGGCCGCAGGCTGAGGAAAAGCAATGCATTGGTCCCCCGCTCCTACCCTATGCACAGGATGAGACTGCTCTTTGACAGTGGTCCGCTTTTTTACGCTGAATACAATATCACCCTGTTTTTCTTCCTGCTCCTTCACAGGTACGATTTGCTTGTTTCCAATGACCTGGATACACTTCCGGCAAATTACCTTGCAAACCTGGTCAAACACCCATTTTCCGGATCTCATAATCGTAAATCGAAAATCGAAAATCGAAAATCGAAAATCGAAAATCGAAAATCGAAAATCCTTCATCTGCACGATTGCCATGAGTATTTCCGTGGCGTTCCGGAACTTGTCGGCAGAAAAAAGACAACCCGTATCTGGAGATGGATCGAAGACAGGATTTTCCCAAAACTAAGCCATGTTGTCGCCGTGAATCAATCTGTTGCCGACCTGTATAGCAGGGAATATGGCAACCAAATCGGGGTTATTCGAAATGTGCCTTTCAGGAAACCGCTGTGCGGGGCATTCAGCAAGGCATCTTTAAATATCCGGGAAGAGCAGAAAATCATTCTCTACCAGGGTGCCGTGAATGTTGACCGGGGAATTGAACAGGCAATTCTTGCGATGCAACACATTAAAACCGATGCCATCCTGGTCATTGCCGGGATAGGGGATATATACGAATCCCTGAGAAATTTCACATCGGAGCAACGGCTTGCCGAAAAAGTAAGATTCCTTGGACAGATCCCCTTCCAGGATTTGCATGGCTATACCCTGATGGCCGACATCGGGCTCTCCATCGAAAAAGATGTCGGCATCAATTACCATTTTTGCCTCCCGAATAAATTTCTCGACTACATCCAGGCCAATGTACCTGTTTTGGTTTCCCCGTTCCCGGAGATGAAATCCATTGTTGATCATTACGGGGTGGGTGAGTTTATCGAAAGCCATGACCCGGTGAAACTTGCAGCCCATCTGGACACGATGCTGAACAATCCGGAAAAAACGGCTGTATACAAGCAAAACCTGCTGAAGGCAGCGGAGGAACTGTGTTGGGAGGTGGAGGAGAAAAGGCTGGTTGGTATACTGGACGGTAAGTTTTAAGTGTTAAGTTTTAAGTTTTAAGTTGCTTGAGTATCCAGGAGTTGCATATTGTTTCTTTCGACATTCCTTTTCCCGCAAATTACGGGGGGGTGATTGATGTTTTTTATAAAATAAGGGCCTTGCATCATGCGGGCATCCGCATTCACCTTCACTGCTTTGAATATAAGCGGGCTCCCGCCGCAGAACTGAACGAATATTGTGTGTCGGTTCAGTATTATCGCCGCAACACTGGTTTTGCTGCAAACCTGGGGTTGAAACCCTATATTGTTGCAAGCAGGACGTCGCAGGAACTTATTCAAGACCTGCTGAATGACAACCATCCCAT
>CAIKNA010000349.1 GCA_903828645.1 uncultured Bacteroidales bacterium | reverse complement strand
TCAACCTATGCCCTCGTCAGCAATGTAAAAGTGTACCAGCCACCGACCGCGGGTTTTACATCAAACCCGGCAAATATAGGCTGTATCAGCACCCCGGTATGTTTTATCAACACCACAACCAATGGTTATGGCTTCAACTGTTCGCCAACCACCACCTATTCCTGGAATTTTGGTGATCCTTCCTCGGGGAGCAATACATCCACTTTGGTAAATCCCTGTCATACCTATGCAAACCGGGGAACCTATACCATCACCCTCACGGCAAGCAATCCCCCTTGCCCGACAGGTACTACTTATACCAAAACAATTTGCATTGATCCTTCGCCTAATTCGAGTTTCACAGTAAACAACGACATTGGCTGCAAACCTCTCAACGTCAGTGCAACAAATACGTCCACGACCCTGAACACCTGCGGCGACCTTGTTTATACCTGGAGCGTGGTCTTCAATGGTGCCGGTACCTGCACCCCGTCGGCCGGCACATGGTCATTTGTCGCCGGTTCGGATCAGCATTCTCAGCACGCTTCCTTTATTTTCACTGACCAGGGAACTTATACCATCACCCTGGCTGTCCAAAATAGCTGTTCCACAGTGACCTCGACGAAAACGGTCACGGTGAAAACAGTTCCAAAAGTAACAGTTGCACCCATCACATCGATCTGTGCTCAGGGAACGGTATATCCCACCGGCAGTTATGAACTGTGTTACGGGAACGTCCCTGCATTTTCATGGTTGTTCCCGGGAGGAAATCCGACAGGTTCAACTTTGCTTAACCCAGGTGCCGTGACCTATTCCACACCCAACACCTATACCATCACCCTTAACGCAACCAACGAATGCGGAACGGGAACCAGTTCAGCTAACCTTGTTGTAAAACCGGTGCCGGTTGCTACCGCTACCCCGGCGAACCAAACTATCTGTACCGGTGCCAGTTCACAGGCCATTGTGCTGACTTCGACCCTGACCAGCACAACCTATTCGTGGTCTACAGTTTCTACCTCAGGGATAACAGGTGCTGCAGCAAGTGGCACGGCGAATCCCATTCCTTCATGGATACTGACCAATCCAGGCAGTGCGGCGGGAACAATCACCATCACTATCACACCTGCAACGAATGGATGCACAGGAGTCCCGGTCACACATGTGATCACAGTCAATCCATTGCCTTTGATATTTAACCTTACGGGTGGAGGAGAATATTGCGCAGGTGGCATGGGAAAACCTGTAGGGCTTAGTGGTTCGCAAACCGGAATAATTTACCAATGCTTTAAAGACGGGGTTGCAGATGGAACTCCTGTCGTCGGCACTGGCAATGCGATTTCATTCGGTAATAAAACAGCTGCCGGAATATATACAGCAAAGGCAACCAATTCGACGTCAACATGTCAAAAGGATATGTCGGGCAACGCTATTGTGGTAATTAATCCTTTACCTTATGCAAGTGCAGGGTCTGATAAATCAATTCCATTCGGAACAAGCACGTCCCTGGCAGGAATTGCCGGCGGAGGTACTTCGCCGCTGGCATATTCATGGGCCCCGCTTGCCGGCATTGCCAGTGGCGGAACGACCCTGGCTCCTCAGACCACCAATCTTTACACTAACACTACATTCTCGCTTATGGTGACAGATAGTAAGGCCTGCACCGCAAGCGACAACGTTATTGTTTTTACAAACGGAGGCCCCCTGAGTGTTGAATGTACTGCAATGCCGGGTGTTATCTGCAACAACGGAGGTGCAGTACAGCTTAACGCAGCTGCCACCGGAGGCAGCGGAACCTATACATATAGCTGGGTCTCCAGTCCTGCCGGCTCTCCTCAATGGTCCTCTGTTTTGCCAAACCCTGTTGTTATTCCCACTGTAACCACAACCTATACCGTCACTGTGAATGATGGTTTTAATATGGCAAGCAACCAGGTAACTGTAACTGTGTATCCATTGCCTTTTGCCTTCACGGTTAGCGGTGGAGGAGAATTTTGCAGCGGGGGGAACGGGGTGTCAATTTACCTCAACGGTTCCGAAATAAACGTCTCCTATCAACTGTTAAAGGATGGGATGCCTCTTGCGCCTCAATTGGTTGGAACCGGCAGTGTCATTTCATTCGGTGTATATTCCACGTCCGGGACCTATACTGCCATTGGTACCAACATGGTCACCAATTGTCAGCGCGTGATGAGCGGAAGTGCAACTGTCACCGTAAAACCCGTTCCCGTTATTACCAACTCGCCGTTAAGTAAAACCATCTGTTCCGGTTCGAATACAAGTATTTCACTTTTCTCGACAGTTCCGGGCACTACATTCCAATGGACCTCTTCAGTCATTTCCGGCTCCATCACGGGGAACAGTCCGAGCGGGATCAGTACCGGTTTCATCGGGGATATCCTGGTCAATACCGGCATGACTTCGGGGATTGTTTCGTATACCATTACGCCGGTTGCAAATGGTTGCACAGGGATTCCGGTCAATTTTATGGTCACGGTACAACCCTTGCCGTTGATTTCGACATCACCGGCTTCCCAGACTATCTGTTCAGGCTTCACCTCACAACCGGTTATTGTTACTTCGACGTTGCCAGGGACTACGTGCAGTTGGACGACCACCTCCACGCCCGGAGTCACAGGGGCACCCCTGAATGGAACCGGCAATACAATTCCCGGGTGGGTATTGTATAATTCCACGCCATCAATCGGAACCGTTACCATCAATATAGTACCTTCCTTCCAGGGATGCACGGGTACATCAATGAATTACCAGGTTAATGTCAATCCTCCACCGGTTCCCGGAATTTCCGGTCCGGGCACCGTTTGCATCGGTGCCGCTGCCTCTGTTTATTCGACAGAACCCGGGATGACGAACTACAACTGGGCCGTATCTGCAGGCGGAACCATCACTGCAGGGGCTAATACGAACCAGGCAACCATTTCATGGAATGTCACCGGACCGCAATCGGTCTCCGTGTCCTATGTCAATTCTAACGGTTGTCCCGCAGCAACTCCAACCACCCTCCCTATAGTGGTGAATCCATTGCCGGTTCCGGTTATTGCAGGTCCCACCTCGGTATGCGCGGGAACCACGGCACTCTATACAACACAGCCCGGAATGACGGGTTATCAATGGAGCATTTCACCCGGAGGATCAATTGTTTCAGGTGGAAGTTCTGCATCCAGTTCAATGTCTGTTTTGTGGAATGAAGCCGGACCACAGGATGTCATTTTAAGCTATTCTTCAGGAGGTTGCCAGGCTGCGACTCCTACATTACTGCCGGTCAACATAATTGCAAGGCCCCTGCCGGTTATCACCGGGACGAATGTGGTATGTTCGGGTACCTCTGCTTCCTATCACACTGATGAGGGGAAATCATCCTATGTATGGGCTGTTTCATCGGGAGGGACCATTGTTGCAGGGGCCGGCACCAGCACCATCATGGTTTTATGGAATACACCGGGTCAACAGCAGGTAAGTGTAAATTATGTTAGTGGCGAAGGATGCAATGCATTCAACCCTGCGACTTATGCCGTCACCGTTACCGGAATTCCGGCCGCCGCAGGAACGATCAGTGGTTTGCCTTCGGTATGTGTCAACGCCACCGCAGTTCCCTATTCGGTCAGCCCCATTCAAAACGCCGACACCTATAACTGGACCCTTCCACTGGGGATGACCCTGGCATCAGGAGCGGGAACCAATTCAATAAAGGTAAACTTTCCTGGATACATCACCACCGGGAACCTGAGGGTTTCAGGGGTGAACAATTGTTTTTCAGGGCCTTCTTCCCCCAATTTCCAGGTAAAAACCAATGCACTGCTTACCGGGCAGGTGGTACTGAACAACATGATCATTGGTAACGAGCAGACAGAGTGTCTGGCGGTACAGAATATTATCCTGGGAGGTGAAGCGCCGTTTATGATATTGGCGGGGGGCCAGGTCAGGCTCATTGCCAGTGATAACATCCTGTTCCTGGCCGGAACATCGGTCAATGCCGGGGGATACCTGAGCGCCACCATCACCGGCCAGTGCATTCCATGCAACGGATCAAAAACGCCGGAACCAACCGGGTCATATACAGCAACAGCCAATTCCGACATATCCGATTTACCCGGTGAAAATCAGCTTTTCCGGATCTGGCCAAACCCCACCACCGGGATATTCACCATCGAATTCAAACATCCTGAAATCGGGAAAACGGTCACTATTCAAATCTTTGATGTCATGGGTAAAATGATCCAGGATCAGAAAGTGGAGGCTTTTTCCAAAAGAGACTTTTCGGTTGCTGAATTTCCGGCAGGGATCTACCATCTCCGTTTGATCGTTGACAACCACACTGAGGTGATAAGAATAATCAAAGCCCGGTAACTTGTTTCAATGCCATCGTATTTAATAATGTGTTTATGAATAAGATTTTTACGATTTCAATCAGCTTTTTTTTCCTGTTGGCCATGCAGTGGCCGCAAGTTTCCAAGGCGCAATGTTCGGTAGACGCCGGTGCCGATAAAACCATTTGTTCAGGTCAAACGACGACCCTCACCGCGATCACTTCCGGGGGGACACTCCCGTTTACCTACCTGTGGTCAAATGCCTCAACCAATGCCTCCATTACGGTGGGTACCGCGGGCACTTATACTGTTACCGTTACAGATGCTGCCATTACACCCTGTACTGCAACAGACCAGGTTGTGGTATCGGTCAATCCTTCGCCTTCGCCGGTCATTAGCGGACTTGGTACGGTCTGTCCGAATTCAGTGGGATCTGTTTATTCCACACCGTTTGTTACAGGCGATACATACGCATGGACCGTCACAGGCGGCACGATCACCGGGGCAACAAATACAAACCAGATCACTGTAACGTGGGGCGTTCCCGGGGCGGGGACAGTTAAAGTGGGTGAGTCAACAACTTCGAATGGTTGTTATACGGAGGTCACTAAAAATGTTACTATTGAAACTCTGCCAGCACCTTTCGTATCCGGACCGCTATGTGTTTGTGTGAACAGTTTGGGTGTTACTTATTCTACCCCTGACATTCCGGGAAGTGCATACGTGTGGTCGGTTGCAGGTGGTGTAATTTTCACAGGGCAAAACTCCCATCTGATCACGGTCAACTGGGGAGGAACAGCAGGCCCCGGACCGGTTAAGGTAATTGAAACAAGTGCGGCAGGCTGTATCAATTCAAGCACATTGAATGTAACCATTAACAATTATCCTACGGCAGTTGCCACGGTGGTGAATAACAGTGCCTGCTCGGGTACGGCCGTCAATTTCCAGGCACCATCGGGTACTGGTTATACCTACCTTTGGAATTTCGGGGATCCGACCTCGGGAACAAATAACAATACCAGCACTCTTCAGAATCCCAGTCATATCTTCAGAACCTATGGCTGTTCTACAACGAATTACAATGTAACCGTTACGGTAACTACTTCGTGCGGTGGATGTGCAACGACCTCTCCGATACAGGTAGTGACAATCAAACAGCAACCATTTCCGCAATTGCAGGATCAGGATGCAACGTACCCATTTAGTAATTGCCATAATAATCCAACGCCTGCAACTCCTGATTTCCAGCTAAATCTGAATAATATAACCACAAACACCTCCTGTATCACGAGTTACACCATCGACTGGGGAGATGGTGGCGGGCCGGTTTCCTACCCGCTTGGCTTCACCACAGCCAGCCATCTTTACACAGTGCTGGGCGCATTTAACCTCGTCTTTACAGCTACCAACGGGACGACCGGATGCAGCAATTCCATTACCTATATTGTTGCAAATCAAAGCAACCCGGCAGTTGGGATCAGCGCGCCGGGAACCACATCGGGTTGTTTACCTGTAACATGGTCATTTACGATCATCGGGGCCGCCCACAATTCACCCGGAACCACTTACAGGATGGAGTTTGGCGATGGATCGAGCATCCTTAAAACGAATGACGAATTATTGGTTGACAGTATTATTCCACATACATACACTACATCTTCGTGCGGCCAGGGATTGACCGGCAATCAGTTTATCGTGAAGGTTACGGCAGTCAATGCCTGCGACTCAACCTATGCCCTCGTCAGCAATGTAAAAGTGTACCAGCCACCGACCGCGGGTTTTACATCAAACCCGGCAAATATAGGCTGTATCAGCACCCCGGTATGTTTTATCAACACCACAACCAATGGTTATGGCTTCAACTGT
>CAIKNA010000348.1 GCA_903828645.1 uncultured Bacteroidales bacterium | reverse complement strand
TCGCTCCGCATATTGTTTACATACTGGTCAACCGGAACAATATGAAACAAATCAGTATACATTGGCGCAACTTCTCCACCAAACCAGCTCTTCGGAAAAGAATGCTCACGGCTGTAACAATCTCCTTCTGCGCCGGAAGATCCACATTGATCAGTTCCAAAAGTATATTCGTATGGGGGTGTGCCTCCCGGAATATCTGAATACATGTCCCAAACTTTCCCGTCAGACCTGGGGTCGGTAGTGTAGTAAGCAGTCCAGATAGCTGCATAGGAGATCGAAGTATGTCCTTTGATGATATTATACAGGTTGGTCTTCAGCGTAGCTCCCGTTCCGGTGGCATTATTGTAGTATCCGGAAGGAATCTGGGCTGTTAATGCCTGGGCTAGAAGAAAAAAGATAGCCAGGAAAACCGTTGAGCGAAATCGCCTGACAAAACCTGCCGGGGGAAGATGTACCATAGAGAATATTTTTGAGATCCGTGTAGCGTCCCGACACCTGGTTTCAGCCTGTTTTACAAAGGGTCTGAAACGTGGTTGTCAGGTTTATACCCTTACAAAGATACAAAAATATCCTCAGATAACGATATGGAATTGTATTAAATTATGAATAACAGCATGTTACATTCTCGTTAAAACTTTTTTGATTTTGTGTTAGCTGTTACAGAATAAATCTTTCTTGCACCATACATTGCACAAAGGATAAACACAGAACCCATCCCCCCGTCAATGGGTGCTCCGACAGGATTGCCATTTCCTGCGGGAGATCCCCCGGGATTTGGTGGGTTGGGTGGATCCGGAGGATCTGCAATTGCAGTAAAGACAATCGTTCCGTTAAGAACCAGGAGGATGGCTGTTATTCTAAGCAACTTCTTCATCTTTTATTTTGGAGTGTAGATTATCATCTAAAGTTCAAAAAAGACAGACTTTTTTGTTAAAAGTGCCAAGGTTTGATACGATCCTGAGAATATAACAACCAGCATCAAAATTATGGTTAATCCTGTTTATCTGTTCATTTACCAAGGGACTCCTGAACATTTCCCGGCCAGTCATATCATACATAAAAACATCACCAGTCAGATTTTGGACACAGGAATTTTCGATTATGACCTGACCGGCATGGATATATATCCTGAGTGGTTGAGGCTTTTCGCTGGAATTGACACCCAGTTTATGATTGTTGAAATGGAGGAGAAAACGATCAGGGATATCTCCTTCGGCATAAAGAAAATCATATTCCGGATGCTCTTTCAGATCAATACTCTTGTGAATACCCAGATCTTCAAGGATGACAGAGATTCCCTCCCCAAAAGAAAAAATGCTGTCAAACACCATGTAATATGTTCCCGGGATTCCGGATTTGAACCCCATTGGAATCGTAGTTCCGGATGTGTCAAACGGCAGTACATTTATAGTTGCCTTCAACATGTCACTAGTAATGGTATATATCTGCGGAGCCTCCTCCAGCCCCCACAATTTATGTGCATCATAGCCGGGATCAAATCCTCCTGTTGTGTTTGGGTCAAAATGGACAACAAGCTGGTCATAATAATCGTTTTCAGACCCTGTGGCTTTTATGAATAAAGTGTTCAATAATTGCTTGGCTCTTCTCAGGAAAATTTCCGGGGATGCCACTTTCGATGCATTATTGAAACGTACGCTTCCTGAGCCGGGAACCTCATGAGTCGCAGCAGCGTTACAATGAACAAAAAATCCCTGCATAGCCGGAACATATTGTGAATGAGTTCCAAAACCAGACATTGCCGGATATACACTGTAATTACCGCCCGAAGAGAACGATTGATCCCAGAAATATGCAGTTGCTTCAACATTTTCCCAGTCATTATGAGCAATATCCAGGTCAATGGTGCATGGATAAGGATTTCCTACTAGATTCCAACCGTCATATTCGTCGGGACCGCTTTGCCCGGTATAGGTCACTGTAACTTCTTTCTCCAGGCTTCCGGTATTAAGCTGGTTCCCGCTAAAACGCGCTGTATGATCCGTCGTTGGCCAGAGTGCATAGCCTTCCGCGGTATTAAAAAGTTCCAACGGTGAGACAATGTTTGGCCCGAATCCCGATGTGCCTTCTGCATAAGGTTTGATGTAATCACCGAGGAATACTGAGGCTTGCGCTGACTGCACAGGAGATGAAATATAGTGCCAGGCGCCTGCAGTGACAGTTCGTTCAACTATGGCATTACCGGTACCTGTATAAGCATCGCCATTGTCTATATAGGAACCATCCGGCCTGATCTGCAGACAGTCAGTTCCATTTAGCACCGTTGAGCCGTTAACAGCGAAACAGGTACCTCCCGGGATAATGAATTTTGCCGGTGAAGCAATGGTCAGCGATCCGGTTAATTTACGGGTGGCATGTAATTCAATACCTGCAGGAGATGAATTGTTTATCATCAGGGACTTCGGACCATTCACCAACGGGAATTCAACAGAAGTTGTAAGCGGATAAGACGTTCCGGAATAAGCCAGGACTCCGCTTTCTCCGTATGAAACAGTCTTTCCGGAAGGTACGATTACCCCTGCAATTAAATTAAGTGTGCCGCTTACCATCACATCATTGCACAGAGTAATACCAGATGCAT
>CAIKNA010000347.1 GCA_903828645.1 uncultured Bacteroidales bacterium | reverse complement strand
GCGGGATCTGATTCTCCTTCCCGCCACCGGCCTGATGATCTTTCAAACCGATTCCAATCCGGGTTTCTATTATAACGCCGGCACACCGGCTGTACCAATCTGGTCCAATGTTGGCAATACCGGTTCGCAATGGCTTTTAACGGGCAACAGCGGAACAAACCCGGCTGCAAACTTTATCGGGACCACCGATGGTTCACCCCTGACCTTCAGGGTAAATAACGAACTTGCTGGCAGGGTAGAAATTGCCCTCCAAAACACCTCAATCGGCTACCAGTCGCTCAACGCCAATACCACCGGGATAAACAATGTCGCAAGCGGGTTCCAGTCACTTTTTTCCAATACAACCGGGGTTGAAAACACGGCAAACGGCTTCCAGGCGTTGTATCATAACACTTCGGGAAACGGCAATACGGCAAATGGGATCGCGACACTCTATTCAAATACTGCGGGAATCGGCAACACGGCGATCGGTTATGCCGCGCTGAATGCCAACACAACCGCCAATGGTAACACGGCCGTCGGCGACCAGGTGCTTGCAGGCAACACCACGGGCGATCAGAACACCGCCATCGGATGGCAAGCGCTTAAATCCAACACCACGGGATATGCCAATTCTGCTATAGGGGTCAGGGCCCTCCTTAACAATACCACCGGGAGACAAAATACAGCAACCGGAACCGATGCCCTCTATTCCAATTCCACAGGTATCTATAATGTTGCCAATGGAACACAGGCAATGCTGACAAATACGACCGGATGGGGTAACGTGGCAATCGGAGCAGATGCATTGAATAAAAATACTGTCGGAAGTTCAAATACTGCCATCGGAACTGGGGCATTGTCCAATAATACGTATGGTTTGGGCAATGTTGCCAACGGAGACCAGGCATTGATGGCTAATATTGTGGGGTACTTTAATGTGGCAAACGGTTTTGAAGTCATGCACAGCAACACCACAGGGTGGAGCAATGTAGCTAATGGAGAAATGGCACTTTATTCAAATATTTCAGGCAATAACAATGTCGCCGACGGATTGGAAGCCCTGTATTATAATGTAACAGGCGATAACAACATCGCCATTGGTTATGAATCCGGAACAACAGGCAGTTTCAACAACACCGTCAGCATAGGCAACTACGGCTGGCTGAATGCTGCCTCAAACCAGGCATTCATCGGCAATGCAAGTACAGGTTGGATCGGGGGTTGGGTGGGTTGGAGTACCTACTCAGATGCCAGGATTAAAAACGATGTCAGGGAGGATGTGAAAGGACTTGATTTCATCAACCGCCTGCGACCGGTAACCTATCACGGGAGTATCAAAGCCATGACTGAAGTTACGGGAAACAAGCAAACCGAAGACTTTCCCGGCAAATATGACGTGGAACAGGTTAAGTACAGTGGTTTCCTGGCACAGGAAGTGGAGCAGGCAGCCAGCGAATCGGGATATGATTTCAGCGGCATTAAAGCCCCTTCAAACAACAGCGACCTCTATTCACTGAGTTATGAACAGTTCGTGGTTCCACTGGTCAAGGCAGTGCAGGAACTGAGTGCAAAAAATGATGCAATGAAACTGGAAAGCGAAGCTCAGGAAAAAACAAACAAAGATCTGAAAATGCAGATTTCACAGTTAATGCAAAGACTCGAAAATTTAGAACGTAAATAAAATCAAAAAAACATAGTGCCATGAGAACACTGTTATTAGTTCTGTTTATCTCTACTGCACTGGGTCTGCGGTCCCAGGTGGCAGTCAACACCGATGGTTCATTACCAGACACCTCAGCAATGCTGGACGTCAAAAGTGATTCACTTGGACTGCTGATGCCGAGGATGACCCTGCAGCAGCGGGATCTGATTCTCCTTCCCGCCACCGGCCTGATGATCTTTCAAACCGATTCCAATCCGGGTTTCTATTATAACGCCGGCACACCGGCTGTACCAATCTGGTCCAATGTTGGCAATACCGGT
>CAIKNA010000346.1 GCA_903828645.1 uncultured Bacteroidales bacterium | reverse complement strand
TTGATCATCAGTGGATTGACTTTCGGACAGATTAGCGGAGTAAAAAGTATTCCGGGTGATTATCCTACCATTGCCAATGCCATTTCAGTCCTTAATTCCGCCGGTGTGGGTCCGGGCGGTGTTACGTTCAATGTTGCCGGAGGTTATTCTGAGCTTTTTACAAGTTTAACAAGCGGTTTAATCACTGCAACCGGAACAGAGGCCAATCCGATTGTTTTCCAGCGCAGTGGCGCAGGGGCCAACCCGGTCATAACGGGTTTTACTGTTGCCGGGAACGTTTACGATTACATTATAGCATTGAAGGGAACAGATTATATTACCTTCGATGGCATTGATGTTAAGGAGACAACCGGGGTGATTGAATGGGGGTATGCCGTACTGAAAGCTTCCGCCACCGACGGTTCGCAGTTTGTAACAATTAAAAACTGTGCCATTACCCTCAAGCAGTCTCTCAATACAAATACCGTCGGGATCTATTCGGCAAACATCCTTCCAGGCACCGCACCTACAGCGCTGCTTACAGTTACTGCCACCTCGGGCGCCAATGCCAACAATAAATTCTATTCCAACACCATCTCGGGTTGTTATAGCGGGATTGTCATGAATGGTTATGCCGACGCAACTGCTCCATACACCTACTACGACCAATCGAATGAGATCGGCAAGGATGGCGGAAATACTATTACAAGTCCCGGAGGAAGCATTACAGCTAGTTACGGGATTTTAATCTCCTACCAGGATCGTCTTGTTATTGCCAATAATACGATTAACGGAACAGTATCAAACACCTCCGGCACATTTGCGGGTATCCAGCTGAATTCGTCAAACAATGCCAATACCAGTGTGTATGCCAACACCGTGAGTGTTGCGTACAACGGTACCGGGTCCTTTTATGGTTTTTACAACAACCAGAATACAACATGTACGAACAACGCCTTCAATTTTTACAACAACATTGTGACAAATTGCACCTACCCGAATGCAACTTCAGGATCCTGTTATTACATGTATCTGTATAACTCTGCTGTTTCGATTAACGAATACAACAACCAGATAACGAACAATACCTATGGCTCAACAACCGCTGCTGCTACCGGGGCCCTCTATGGAATTTACACCGGAGGCTCTCCTTCAACAGCGGCAACCACCAACAATTATGGAAACACCGTAACCGGGAATGTCCGTAAGCAATCTGCAACAGGCGGTGCGGGATCAACCTACTGGATGTACCTTGTGAGCGGCGGAGTTCAGGCAATGACAAACGTTCATGACGATGTTGTTGCCAATGATACCAATAACACAGTTGGGGTCGGTGTTACGTATGGCATTTATTTCAACAATGGTTCTGCTGTGAAAAATATTTACAAAAACAGCATCACCAACATTCTGCAAACCAATGGTAATGTGATCGGAATGTATGTTTCGGAGGGAAACAACCAGTCGGTTTACAGCAATAAGGTGCAGAATTTGAAGTCGAACGGTGCAGCCTCGATTGTTTACGGACTCTGGCTGCAGGGTTCCAGCTACGGGGGGCCGCTGTATGCATATAATAATTACGTTGGAGAATTAAAAGCTCCCAATTCCACCTCCGCGAATGCATTATATGGTATCTATGGCTACGGGAACGGTCTTGCCATGCTAGGTATCTATAATAACACTGTATACCTCGACGGAACATCAGCCGGTTCCGGGTTTGGTACGGTGGGGATCTATCTTGGTTCAGCGCCTGCCTCGGTCGATATGCGTAACAACATCGTGGTCAACAATACAACTCCGACAGGTTCAGGCCTTGTCATTGCCATGAAATCGAATTATTACAACCTGTATGCACCTGGAGCGGCTAATTTTGCCCCCACTGTAAACAACAACAATTACTATGCAGGTACTCCTTCTTCAACTCACCTGATCGCCTATATCACCGACGGGACGAACTTCTCCACCGCAATGACCCTGAACGACTACAAGGTCCTTGAATGGCCAAGGGAATGTTACTCCCTATCGGAGATCCCGCCATTTGTCAATGTAGGTGTGTCGCCTTACGATCTGCATATAAGCACATCGGTTCCTACGCAATGTGAAAGTGCCGGCACGGTTGTTTCGACACCCGTCAGCATCGTGAACGATTTCGATAATGATGCACGCTATCCCAATGCCGGCTATCCCGACAATCCCTCCTACCCGGCTGTTGCACCGGACATGGGTGCCGACGAGTTTGCCGGGATTCCCGATGATAAACTTGCCCCGGCGATCATCTATACACCTTTAGCCAACTCTACATCGACAGATGCACGTGTTCTTACTGCCACGATCACGGATGCCCATGGGGTTCCGACCTCCGGCATCGGGTTGCCGCGATTGGCATGGAAGAAATTTGCCGTTGGAACATGGAGCTATGTTGACGGAGTTTCCATAGGTAGCAGCCAGTATACTTTTACGTTCGGTGGTGGTGTGAGTACGGGAGACAGTGTCTATTACTATGTTGTGGCACAGGACCAGTTCACCGTACCTGTTGTCGGAACCTACCCGCTCATCGGATCCGGCGGATTTTCAGCCTCTCCTCCGACCGCATCCGTACCGCCATCCCCGGCAAGCGGTTACAAGGTCATTGCAGGAAGGTGTGGTACGCTCACCGTTGGCGTTGGCCAGTATTACCCTACCATTACCGCAGCTTTCAGGGATCTTTCGACAGAAGGGGTCAATTGCCCGGTTGTTCTCCAACTTACAGACGATACCTACCCGAATGAGACATGGCCTCTTATGATCAACCCCATCCCCGGTACCAGCATTGTAAATACTGTCACCATGCGTCCCGCTGCCGGTATAACACCGGTGATCGGAACAGCAATTGGCACTGTCAGTCCCTATTTTTACAGCATGATCAGCCTGAACGGTGTCCAGTATGTGACCTTTGACGGTTCAAACAGCGGAGGCACCGACCGGAGCATGACCATCAGCAATAGTTTTTCCGGTGTAGGCGGTGCAGCAGCCATCGGCCTGCATAACAACGGAACAGCCGGAGCAGGCAACATCACCATCAAGAACTGCATTGTGAAGGCAGTTACCGATTTTATAGGGAACAAACAGGGGATTGTCTGCTTTACGATCGTAGGCAATGCCGGTTTCCACGACCTTTTATTCACAAATAATGCCGTGATGGCCGGCAAATTTGGGATACAGGTTGGGGGGACAAGCTCAGGCATATGCACCAACGCCGTGGTCACGAATAATATCGTTGGCTCGTCTGTTTCGGGTTTGGCCATAACCGCTTATGGAATTTCGGCGGGCTATTCGAACAATGTGCTTATCCAGGGAAATGAGATCCTCGGTCCTCCGGGGGGGATGTCCGGATTTTATCTTGGACAGCCGGTCGGAATTAATATCACCTTCGGCGTGACCAACTTAACCATCAAGCACAATATCATTCATGATCTTTATTCTTTGGATCCTCTCGTTGCGGTAGGTATCAATTATTCGGCTACCGGCAACACCACGATGACCGAAATTTCCAACAACCTGATCTATAATATTAAAAGTGCCGGTTCAAATACCACATTTACAGGGGGAAATGCCTGGGGGATCTATATCACTACAGGCAGCAATTTCAAGATCCAGCACAATTCGATCTGGATGGAAGGAAGTTACCTGAGTTCATCCACCGCGGCTGTTTCGGCTTGCATCAATATCAGAAATGGGATCACCGGTATTGATTTCCGGAATAACCTGCTTAAAAATTCATCCCAGCCTGTTTCCGGTTCCCCTGCGTCCAAATCTTATTGTATTGCTGTCGGAAACAGCCCGTCGGCTTTCAGTACCCTGGATTACAATGACTATTTCTGCGACGGGATCGGGGCTCAGATTGGTAACTACAACAGTGTGGACGAGACGACCCTGGCAGCCTGGCAGTCAGCGGTTTTGCAGGATGCTCATGCGATAAATATCGACCCGGTATTTACATCCGCCACGAACCTGTTGCCAACTTCTTCAGCCATGCCCAAAGCCGGAACCTATATTTCAACACTCCCGACCGACTATGCAGGAGTGACACGTACAAACCCACCGGACATTGGAGCGTATGAGTTCTCTGCAGTTCCTGTTTTAACAACCACAGCTGCATCCGGCATCCTGGCAAATTCTGCAATATTGAACGGTACGATCAATCCAAATGCTTTTGATGCCAATCTCTATTTTGACTATGGCCTCAACACCAGCTACGGAACCACCATCAATGGAACCCCTTTCATCGTCAATGGCAGCACTTTGCTGAACATCGATGCACCGGTTACCGGGCTTACGTCAAATACAACATACCATTTCAGGATCAGGGCCGTCACCTTTTCGGGGGTTACCATCTATGGCAACGACATGACATTCTCGACACCATTGCTGATTCCCCTTTCGGTTACCGGAACGGTTACCAATGTTACCGGTTGTTTCGGAAATGCCAATGGATCGATCAGTACGGTTGTTTCCGGTGGATTGCCATCCTATACTTATCTGTGGAGCAACGGGGCAACAACTTCATCGCTCACCGGTATAACAGCAGGAGCCTATTCGGTAACCGTTACCGATTCCGGAAGTTCAACTGCAACCGGGAGCTGGGTGGTTACACAGCCGTCTGAAATCGGTCTTTCAACCGCCATTGTTGCTGCAACCTGCCCGACCATGCACGATGGCAGCATCGATCTTACCGTGACCGGCGGTACTCCTGCATACAGTTATCTCTGGAGCAAAGGAGCAACGACCCAGGATATCACAGGTCTTGCAACGGGTAATTATACCGTATCGGTTACCGATAACAATGGTTGCGTGAAAAACGGGACCTGGACGGTGGGACAAACCCTGCCTGTTTGCGGCGACATTTCGGTTACAGGGAACGTCACCAGCACCATGGATACCTGTTACAATGCCACCAATACCATCACGGTTGCCGGTTTTGACAACACATTTGATGTCCACAGCGGTGGTCGGGCTACCTTCATCGCTGGTGTGAACATCATCTACTTTCCGGGAACCATCGTTGAGCCGGGAGGGTATATGCATGGTTCGATTTCTACCGGTACCTATTGCGGAGTCGCAAAAGCACCGATGGTTGCCGTTGTTTCAGGACAGCAGGAAAACCCGTTCACCATTGAGCAGGCCAATTTCAGCATCTACCCGAATCCTACCAACGGGAACTTCACCCTGGTTCAGAAGGGTGATAAACTATATGGCAATGTGCAGGTTGCTGTTTATACCATGCATGGCGAAAGGGTGATGACCGAAACCATGATCGGTGAAAAACAGCATGATTTCAACTTCTCCAACATGGCAACGGGGCTCTACTTTGTAAAAGTTGTAGCCGAAGGTTATACAGAGACCATTAAACT
>CAIKNA010000345.1 GCA_903828645.1 uncultured Bacteroidales bacterium | reverse complement strand
GGATATCGTGATCCCCGCCGGGAATAAATCGAACAGAGTTTGATATTTCATCAGGCTCACGCGCAGGGCTTCTTCCGACTTTTTGCGTTCGCTGATGTCGCGCCATACGGAATGTAAAAAAGTTTTGCCGCGCTCTTGGAAAATAGTCAGCAGTGTATCAACAGGAAATTCCTCTCCGTTTAACCGGCAATGCACCCATTCAAACCGGATACTCCCTTTGGCGATGCACTCCAGAATTAATGCCTCTGATTTTTCAGATGACAGGCTGCCATCCGGTTGATACTCGGGCGATAATTTAATGCGGTTTGTGGCAAGAAGCTGTTCTTTGTAAACCATACCCAGCATATCAAGTGCAGCCTGGTTACAATCAGTAAAGCCATGATCGAGCCCATCGGAAAAATCACTGATAATATGGGCATCCGGCGAATTCTGATACAGCTTGCGAAACCGTGTCTCACTTTCTATAAGGTCTATCTCCACCTTTTTAGCAAAGGTAATATCGGTAAAGGTGATCACCAGCCCGTCGATGCGGTCGTCCAGGGTACGGTAAGGCATGATGCGGATCTTGAACCATCTCCCGTCGCTCGAGGTGATCGCTGTTTCGACCGGTGAAAGGGTTCTGAGTACCTGCTGTGCATGGCTCTCGATTTCAGGATATTTCAAGTTGGAAACCTGGTCGGTAAAAAGCCTGCCGATATCCGAGTTGCGGATTTTGATGATGTTGGTCACCGCTTCGGTAAACCTGCGGATGTTCAACTCCTTGTCAAGGAAAAGGGTGGCAACCTCGGTAGAATTGAGCAGGTTTTTCATGTCGTTGTTGGCCTGTATAAAATCTCCTACTTTGCTTTGTAGTTCAACGTTCACGGTTTGCAGCTCTTCGTTCAGGCTTTGCATCTCCTCCTTCGATGTGGTAAGCTCCTCGTTGGTTGATTGCAGCTCTTCGTTGGTTGATTGCAGCTCTTCGTTGGTCGATTTCAGCTCTTCCTGCGAGGTTTGCATCTCTTCACGGGTGCTTTGTAGGTCTTCATAACTACGCTGCAGCTTGATTTCCAGCTCCTTTTGTCTGCCGGTCAACCGTCGTTTCCCTGTTTCCAGGTTCTTCGGATCATGTTCAATCATGGCAGGAACATCGGTAAATACTACGATCACCATGCCTCTGATCGAATCAGGGCTTTCAATGCGTTGAACGGTGATATCCACAAGCTGGCTCCCCCCATTGGTTCCTACCTTAAGATTATGCACAATTACCGGTTCAAAGTTTTGCATGGCTTTGCGGAAGGCATTCGGCAGCACCTCACGCAATCCTTCGCGCGCCATGGCGTAAATGTTCAGGTTTGTTTTTCCGGCAACATGTTCCATATATTTTCCGGTGCGCCCGGTGATGAAAATGATGTCGCCTTTATCGTTGACCAATGCACTGGCCGGAGCAAAACGCTGAATCATGAGCTGTTCGGCAGAGGCCTGTACGTTTTCAGCGCTTTTCGATGGCGTCAGCTCTTTTGGGGGTACCCGCCGGGTGCGGGAAAAGGAGCTTGGAAAGTCAATGAGTTCATGGGAGATGGGTGTTACGGTGCGTTTGAAAATTTTCAAACGCGGATCCACATCTTCAAAACCATCCTTATGG
>CAIKNA010000344.1 GCA_903828645.1 uncultured Bacteroidales bacterium | reverse complement strand
TTGATTGTCAGGTCGTTTATGATGACTCCGGTAACGTTGCACCTGGAAACGGTGAACATTTTCAGCATTTTTTCCATGGCCCTGCGGGTGGTATGAACCAGCCTGACAATCACGATAATGCCATCCATTTTATCCAGCAGGCTGGCTACATCCGGAATGTACAAGGCAGCCGGGGTATCAAACAGGATAAAGTCAAAACGATCGCGCACTGCATCGATATAACTGGCGAACATGGGATTGTCAAACGAGATCTTCTGATGATCTTCCAAGGCTACAATACCGGTGAACGAAAGATTTTCGTAGCCCGAAGGATGGATTACCGCATCAACATCACTTTCACCGGTAACATAATTTAACAGGTTTACGTTTCCTTCATCCAGAAAATGATTCGACAGTTTGGGCAAAAACATATCGACATCCACCAGCAGCACCTTCTTGCCTTTGTCGGCCAGGGCAATTGCAACACGGAGGCTTAACGAGGTTTTACCCTCCTTCCTCAGCGGACTGCAGATGGAAAACACTTTTTTGCCGCCCTCTTTTGCGGTTTGCTTGATATGTTCCACGATTTCCGCATACTCGTTCATGTTTTTGTATGAGGATGCCTTTAAAATCGGGTTTTCCAGTGAAAAGGAGTGTTTCTTATGCGAAATAACACCAATGACCGGCACTTTGAAGAATTTCTCATAATCGCCAATGGTGATGAGGCGGTTATCAAGGAAATCATAGACAAATACGGCGCCCCCCCCAACGAAAAGGCCGGCAACAAGGGCCAGGAGTATAAAATAGAAAAATCCCTTGCTGGAAGCGGTACCGGGAACTTCAGGATCGTCGATGATGACAAACCGGCTGAGGCTGCCCTGTGCGGCAGATTGAGCTTCGATTAGTTTGGAATTCAGCAGGTTGATCGTCATGAAAACCAGTTCCCTGTTGCGGAGCAGTTGTTGCTGGTTTTCATCCGTGGAATCGGGAATCATATTGGCCTCAAACTCGGCAATTACGCTCTGAAGCGATTGGGCGCGGGTTTGCAGCGAGATCTCCTGGATCTGGAAGTCGACCAGTTTGCTCATCAGCTGGCCCTTCAACGGATTTTGGATCAGGCTCTTGATTTCGAGTTTTTGCTGAATGCTGTCTCTCAGCATTTTGTCAATCTGGGCGATGTTGTCGCGGATTCCCTTGACGATGGGATGATCTTCTTTGTTTTTGGTAAGGGCTTTGGCCAGTTCCACCTGCAGGTTCATCAACTGCACTTTCATGGGTTCCGAAAAAGCCGATTCGTTCACAATGGTGCCATCGAGGTTTTTTAGTTCGTCTTCCGTCTGTTTTCGCGAAGCCATGGCCGACGACAGATCTATCTGCGTGTTCAGCAGGTTGTTTCTGAATGATTCGAGATCCGAAGCAATTTTTTTTACATCCCGCAGGGCTGCTTTGTTTGTATTGCTGCCGCTCATCAAAATCTGCTCGTCGATCTGGGCAAGCTTGGCATTGTTGTCGCCAAGTTCCTTTGCGAGGAAATCAACCAGCTTTTCGGTGCTGACCATTTGATTTTGTGACAACAATTCATTGAGCGACTCTACGAACGATTTGATCAGAATTGGAATGATGTCGGCACGCTTGGAGGTGACCGTCACTTCAAAAACAGGGATGGCTGCCTCCTTTTTCCCTTTGACATCCACGCTGATCATTCTTTTGATGATCTCTTCGGAGTAGGGCAGTCCCGAACTTTTTTGCATGAGTTTTGCAAGCTGGTCCGATTTCATCAGGCTGAGCCAGTAATCCTTGTCAAAATCGGATTTTATCACCGGAACATTCGATTCCACCACGAATTTCTTGATGGATTCGTTGTAAAACACCTCGCATTTTGATACATAGAATTTGGGCTGGTTCAACGCAAAGATGCATCCCAGCACCAGGCAAAGCAACACTCCCGCCAGGAAAAGCCACTTATGCAGGTAAAGCACCTGGATAAACCGCATGTAGTCGAACGTGCCTTCCGGCTCGCCCTCCTTGCCGTTTGCACGAACCATGAACGGTTCATTTGCGGCATATGCCGCGTTTTCATTAAATGGTGGAGTTGTTTCTTTCATTTTAGGGGTAGTCTTTCGGCAAGGTTTTATTCAGAACTCTGAACAGGTTGGTTCTTCTTTATTTTCCGGATGGAGAGAAAACAACGGTAGGCCCCATACGTAGCGGCCAGGCTGATGAGGATGCCTGCTCCTGTGCCCAGAGGGGCGCCGCCGCCCGGATGGTTCACAGGATCATTGGTCCCGCCGATTGACGGGTCTCCCGGAACACCACCAGGACCTTGCTGAGCATATGAATTTGAAACGGCAACCGTCAACAGGCAGGCCAGTAAAAGGGTTGTAATAACTGTTGTAAACTTTTTCATATCAGTAATTTGAGGAGATATTTTAAGAAGGTTATCAGAGTGCTACAATTTTATGAGTTTCTATGCCGCCTGGCAGCATGAGTTTTACCACATACACACCTGAAGTTCGAATTGTAAAGTGATCGTGCCCGGTACCATTCAAATGAAACTGGTTGATGGTCCTTCCCTGCATGTCGTATACGGCAGTTATCAATTCACCATTGGTTGATGCAGGATAATCCAGATAGATTTCGCGGCCTGAGACAAACACATTGCTCAAAAACCGGGTCTCAGGGGTGTCGATGCCAAGAACGCTGCCAAAATGTAAGACAAACCGGTCGGTGGCATCCTGTGGTGTATGGTTAAAGGTATAAACAGGATTTGTACGAAGGTCGATCATTCGGGTAAGTTGCTTGTCTTCCAGCTTGATAGATGTTCCGCTCTGGAAACTTTCCATTGCACTTGCCGTGAAGATTACCTCCCCGGTATAGGTCATTTCGAGTTTTAAAGGAACCGCCGTGGAACTTTGGTCAAAAGGCAGCCCGGTGATACTCAGTGGTGTTGCATCATTTGCAGTGAATGAAGAAAGCTGAGGCACTGTGAGATCGCCGTACAGTTTTTCGGCGTCATAAGTGTCGGTGGCCGACGTTGTGGCATCATATGCAAATTGAACGGCAATTTCATCCTGGCCACCATTGCCGGCAGCAGTAAGATGGAAGATGTTCGGAGGCAATGAGTTCGACTTCAGAAAACCTGTCGTGTTATTCACCCTTACAGAGTTGGTCATAGTAAGCGATGGGGAACTGGCATCCGCAACAACAAAAAAACCCTGGCCTGCCGGAATATATCGTGTCATGCTGTTTGTGCCGTCAGATCCGTTCCACGAACCATAGTTTTTAGCCGTTGGGCTGAAACCATAAATTGTTCCTGTCACATGGGTTTTTGTCCATCCGCTGACAGCATTCCAGTCAATAGCCGAAGGATAAGGATTCGGAACGAGGTTGTACCCTTTGTCGCTTCCGGTGTATGCTACTGTGGGAGTATAGGTTCCGTTGTTCAACTGGCCCGTTATACTATAGATTTTTGATGATCCGAAAGGATAATAAACCATCGCACCCTCTTTGGTCTGTAAAACATTGGACATAGGATCATCCCAGGCGAACCAGGTATTGGTTGGTTCAAGATAGGTGAACAAATAGGAGTCCACCCAAACTGCAGATAAATAGGTTGAGGCATTGACCGGAACCGATACAAGGTGATATTTCTTTGCCGAAAGGTCTGTTGTGCCGCTGATGTAGCGTTCAATTGTTGCATCTACATTGGTCGTGTTGTGCATCAGTGACCCGGTACCTGTTGCATCTGATTTGATAACCAGGCCGGATGTGCCGGCACTGTTGGTTAGCGCACCGGTTACTGTGAGAGATTGGTTCGGATT
>CAIKNA010000343.1 GCA_903828645.1 uncultured Bacteroidales bacterium | reverse complement strand
ATGGGATTTTCGTCGCTGATTCCCGAAAACCTGGTTAAAACCCGTTTCGGTGAAATCCCCGGCATGCAGAGCGGGGAGTTTTATTTCGCCGACAAGGGTAAAAGAAAACTCCCGCTGGGAACGTTTCTGAGGTTTGACAGGTAAAACACCTTAACCGCCAGCCCCACCTGACATAGAAAAATGTCATTTCCGTGCCAGGTTTGCCATCTTCGATTCGGAGATGAACCTCCTCATCAGGATGGCACTCTGCCAGAGCTATTACAAGACTGAAAACCTTTTCTTTGGTGTTGTATCCAAATTGAACTATTATTCCAGAACACAACGGATGGTATAGCCGGCAGACTTGCTGAGGTTGCCCACGTAGCATTGGAGAACCTGGAAGGCAAGGGCATAACCGGTGGAGTATGTCCAGAAGTCCTGCGTACTGCTCCAGTAGCACCCGACGTATTCGCCGTTTTTGCCCCTGCCGTGCAACGCACCATTAAGGTCCAGGAGGTAGCCGGCAACGTGTAATCTGAGGCCGGAGTTCCAGACGTCATTCCAACCCGTCCAACCGCCCGTATTGTTAACATTGAGCCATTCAGCATAAGTCGGAATACGCCAGTTTTCACCAAGTTCGATTGCGCATGGGTCATTGTCAATTGTCCAATCTGAAATTTCATTGATATTTGAAATCCAGATTGTATTTGGTGTACGGGTGGTCCCATCGTGTTTATACCCCTGCTGCCGGTTAAATTGCCAATACCACCCGGCTGACGCTTCATTTGTATCAGTTACTGCTGTTGCCTGATGGTCTGAGCCAAGGTTGCTGGTAATCCAGCATTTGGTGGTTTCTCCCGGAATATTCGTAACTGTGCCGTATATCACCGTTTTTGAAACCGGCGCTACTGTTCCTGCAATATGATTTACGGTAATGAAAGATCCGCATGGGAAGCATGCATTGGTTGTTTGAGAAACGGATAATGGCATTGAATACCCGCATGTGCTATAGGCCCACACGTACC
This sequence comes from uncultured Bacteroidales bacterium, assembly GCA_903828645.1. Taxonomy (GTDB): domain Bacteria; phylum Bacteroidota; class Bacteroidia; order Bacteroidales; family FEN-979; genus CAIVAT01. The sequence goes on along the minus strand of CAIKNA010000343.1, from coordinate 55,824 downwards.
TTTCATAAGGAGTTGAACAGGTGAGCCCTGTTTCTGTTTTTGTTGTTACGGGGCCCATATCGAGTGCCGATGTGTAGTCGTTCCAGGTATTCCATTTGTACCCGTTCGCACCCTGCACCGCACTCCAGTTCCACTGGATCTGCATGGTTGCCGCAACTTGTGTCCCAGCAAGTGGCTTAGGGGGAGGGTTGTCCATAAGGGTACTGGCCGTGATGGTCGTAACAGGAGAAAAGGTGCAGAAATCATAATCCCAGACATATCTTGTATATGAGGTATTGCAGGTAAGCCCCGTTTCGGTATGCATGAAGGTATAACCAACGTCAATGGCGTTAGTGTAATCGTTTACAGTATTCCATTTAGACCCCGATGCATATAACCCGGGGGTCCAGTGCCAGGTAATTTCTGTTACCGATGGGGTGCCTTCGGCATATATGGGAGCCCCGGGAACAAGGTTTAAGGTTGTAGCCGTCATCAGGGTGGGGGCAGATCCAACGCACGAATTATAGGCCCATACATAGGTTGTATACTGGCTGTTGCAGATCAGGTTGATCTGAAGTCTTGCCGTATCGGATCCAACATCTGTCGCTAAATTGTAATTATTGACCACACCCCATTTGTACCCGGTCGCGCCGGCCACTTTATTCCATTTCCACAGAATGTTGTTATAGGAGACTACATGGGTTCCGGCGAGCGGACTCGCCACGGAGGCCCACAAAGTTGTTGAAGTTAATATGGTTGCCAGGGATGCTCCGCAGGCATTATAAGCCCATATATATCTTGAATAGGCGGTGTAGCAGCCCAGTCCTGTTTCAGTTTGGGTGGTGGCAATTCCCATATCCACGGCGGTCGCATAAGTATTCGTCGTGTTCCATTTGTATCCAGTTGCTCCTGAAACTGTATTCCAGTTCCATACGATCTGGTTTAACGAGGGAACCGGGGTTCCGGCTGCAGGTGCGGGAGGGGGCATCGTGAAGGTGGCAGTCATGACAAGATAGGGTGAGTTTCCGCAGGCGCTGTATGCCCATACATATCTCGTATAAAGTGTGTTACAGGCCAGCCCGGTCTCGGTTTTTGTTGTAGCTGAGCCCATATCGGCAGCCGTTGCATAATTGAAGGTAGTGTCCCATTTATACCCTGTGGCGCCGGGTACAGCCATCCAGTTCCATACGATTTGGTTTACAGAGGGAACTGGGGTACTGGCTGTAGGTGCAGGAGGGTCCGAAGTGGTGGTTTGCGAGAGTTCAACAGGGATGGATGAGTACCCGCAGGCTCCATAAGCCCAGGCGTATCGCTTATAAAGGGTGTTGCACACAAGCCCTGCCTCTATATATGTGGGGGTTGCGCCTACGATGGTGGAGGTGTTATAAACAGCTTCGGTATTCCATCTGTAACCGATTGCGCCTGCCACCGTGTTCCAGTTCCAGGTGATCTGGTTTACATAGGGTATATGCGACCCCGCAACCGGGGCTTCCGTCGCCGGGCAACCCGTGACGACCGAGTTCCAGTGTCCATTGCTGAAAACTGCCATAGCCCCGGTCCCATTCGCACAATCCGAGCAAAAGACCATCAGCCCGGTAGCAGGATTGACGATCGCATTGATCTGATTATTGGTCATCCTTGGTGGCAAAAGGCCTTTGTTGTTAAACTTCACATCCAGCCCTGCAGAGGGGTTTGGAGGGCTTCCATCGGTATTGATGCTGATCTGGGCATAAAGCTGTATTCCTGCCAGGAATAAGAATGAGGAAATGATGAATGATTTTTTCATGTTGAAGTTGTTTTACTGTTGAGTTGGCATTTTGCTGAGCCCTCTATCAAAAGTCTCTGACGCAGCGGACGGACATACCGAACGCCTTATTGAGATAGTCCGCGTAGCTGTGATTAATGCTGAAGGACAGGTACGAGCTGCCAGTGGGACCGCCCTGCGTACTACTCCAGTACTGGCCGGCCAAGCCGCGACTCCCATACAGCGAACCATAGTTGGCGTCCAGGCCCCCGGCAGCATGTAGTTTCAAGCCAGAACCCCACGGGCCGGTCCACGTGGTCCAGCCGCCGGTATTGTCAACATTATACCACTCCGTATAAGTTGGTAAACGCCATGTGGTGCCTAACTCGATGTTGCACGGGTCATTGGCTGTTATCCAGTCAGAAGTTTCACTTATAGGGTATATCCAAGTAGTATTGGGTGTTCTGGTCGTACCATCATCAGCAAGTTTATACCCCTGTTTGCGGTTAAATTGCCAATACCAGCCTGCCGAGGTTTCGGTAGCATCGCTAACTGCAGTTGCCTGATGGTCGGCACCAAGGTTACTCGTAATCCAGCATTTGGTAGTCGCGCCTGGGATATTGGTCACCGTGCCATAAGTAACCAATTTACTAACGGGTGCAACACCTCCGGATGTCATATGGAAAATTGTGAATGAAGAATCACAAACGAATGGACAGGCAGAAGTCATTTGAAAAAGAGATATCGGCGTGGAAAACCCGCAGCCGTTATAGGCCCAGACGTAACGAGTATAGGGTTTACCACAGGTCAAACCTGTTTCAGTCATTGCAGTGGCGGAAATCATATCGATGGCTGTTGAATAATTATTTATCGTATTCCATTTATATCCGTTTGCACCGGCAACCGGGTTCCAGTTCCATATGATCTGTGTCAATGATGGCACATTTGTACCTGCAAAAGGTGTTGCAGGATTGATGCAGTTGACATTCATTGCAATCCAACTACCACCTTTAAACATCATCATCGCACCGGTCCCGGTTGCCCCGCAATCAGTACAGTAAACCATCAACCCATTGGCAGGGTTGGCAATGGTGCTCATCTCCGCATTCGTCATGCGGGGTGGAAGAATCCCTCTGTTGTTGAATTTCACCTCTACTCCTGCCGAAGGATCCGGCTGACTCCCATCGGTATTGATGCTGACCTGTGAATGAAGCTGGTTCCCGATCAATAATAAGGCAATGAAAATAATGGATGACTTTCCCATTTTATACATGATTTTTATGTTGAAAATTAATCCTTTACGCACCGACATGAATAAGAATCGGTCTTGGGATCGATGGACTTCGTAATCTGTGAACTGCCATAGCCCAGGAAGTAGTCATAGCCATTGGAAGTTGTATATTCGGTGGTGGTCCAGAAATCTGCGCCTGTAGTGAGGTATGAGAACCCACCACTTCTGTATCCACCTGGCAATGCCATGAACCCACTGCTATTGGTTGCACCGGTATTCGGACTTGACCAATGAGTCGTCCCTGTTTCCTTTAGCATTCCGCCTATATTTGTACCAAGATTGCCGGAATTCGTGCAAATCACAGTAGGATCCAGGAATATTTCCATCTGGCACCATTCTGCGTCTGAAGGTACATGCCAGCCGGCTGGACATATACCTTGCCGGCCACTTGGATTTGAATTGCTTGACGTTGTATAATTCATCATTTCATTCCATTGATACAGTCCTCCATAAATCGTACAATTGGCTTCATTATCACTGTAACAGTGCTTTTCAACTGTCCCGTTATTTGTTTGGTTCACCGATCCGTTTATCCGGGTACCTACATTCAGGTTCTGGGCCATCCAGCATTGAGTACCGATCAATACAGTGTTATAATTTTTTCCGTCACGGGGATCCGTAATAGGCAGGCAGGTCACGCAGGTCAAGGTTGAATGGGACAGAACCACGGGTTGTGAATTTCCGCAACTATTATAGGCCCATACATAGCGAATATAGGGGGTGCCACAGGTCAAACCTGTTTCCATTTTTGTTGTAGCTGAACCCATTTCTATGGCTGTTGCAAAGTTATTTACCGTATTCCATTTATAACCAATGGCGCCATAAACGGTATTCCAGTTCCAGGTGATCTGGGTTAATGATGGTACCGAATTCCCGGCAACAGGCGCAGAAGGGGTAGTTAAACAATCACTGTTGAGCATATACCAGGCTCCGTTCATAAACATGACCAGGGAGCCGGTAGAGGTTGGTCCGCAATCGGTGCAGAATAAGTATAGTCCAGACACAGGATTGGTGATGGCGATCACCTGAGCATAGGTCATCCTGGGTGGTAAAAATCCCTTGGTTGAAAATTTCATATCTAGCCCGGCCGAAGGATCAGGCAGGCTGCCATCATTGTTGATGGCGGTCTGGGGAAAGGCATGAATGGCTGTCATCAGGAAAAACCAGACAAAGAAAACGGGAAAAGACAGTTTTTTTTTCATGATAAACACTGTTATTATTGGTGCATAAGCTATTCACAAAATCAGAAAGCAAAAGACTGTAAATTTCTTTACGTTTGGAAAATAACACAGACGACTTTCCATCATATCCAACTGCCGGTGAAACAGGAATCTTTACGATGGTTGGAAGGCAGTTTTCAACCAGTTAACTGATGATAATGCGGCAACAAACCAAGGCAGGTTCAAAGATAGATTGATAACAAGGAATGCGGAAAGGTTACCGGCCGTTATAATCCGGAAAAAAAAAAGGAATAATTCCTGTAAAAAAAAGAAATATTACCCGGAAATTGTTGACATTAAACCCATAAAAATTGATCGATCGCAATCATACCAGCAAGCAAAAATTTATCCCTGGGAGGCATTCAGCCGCGAAGTGATCACCCGGATTGAGATATTTTGGTCAAATCCCCAGGAACCTCATTCTAAGTCATGCCTGATGCCGGCCAGCCTAAAACGTCAACGGCGATAACCTGCCGCCTGCCTGGACAATCACAGGCATCAATTAAAATAGTACAACTGCATCTTCCCAATTTATGAACTTAACAGGCAGAAATACAATCGCTTTACATGATCCCTTCGATCAATCACCCTTGTTCCTCCTATCGTCCCGGATCATAGAACCCTTTATCCCCCTAGCAAGCCGGTGTTAACCTGTAGCTATGGAGTAGCTATCAGGTAGCTATGATGTAACCGCAGCAAATATCCAACTGATGTTATAACGTCAGTGAAATTTATTCCTTCATTGTATAAAACAGCTCCGCCGCAATCCCGTCGGCAAAAAACTTCCCCTCGTCCGTCAGGAACCAGACCCCAGAGATCTCCGTGAGCCATCCTTTCCCGATCATGGGCAACGCATTTTTTCTGAAAAAATCGTAAATCGTAAATCCAAAATCTAAAATTATTTTTTTCCCGTCGCATCCCCACATGGTTCGAAGCGAGGTCATCACGTATTCATTGTATTTCTGTGTGGAGGTCAGTTGCTCCTCCTCGTAAATGCATTCGCTGTTGTTCAGGCAGCCGATGTATTTCGACAGGTTTGAAACATTCCACCGCCTGGATGTGCCGTTGTAGCTATGCGCCGAAGGGCCGAGCCCGAGGTAGGAGATCCCGTTCCAGTAGCTGGTATTGTGGATGGCATGGTGCCCCGGTTTGCAGAAGTTAGAAATTTCATACTGCAGGTAACCATGTTCCCTCGTTTTTTCCACCAGCATCCTGAACTGATCCGCCTGCAATTCATCGCAAACAGGAGGCGATTTCTGTTTGCCGATCATCCAGGCCAGCGGGGTTCCCGGTTCAACCGTCAGGGCATAGGCCGAAATATGCGGAACATCGAGTGAAAATGCGGTTTCAAGATTTTGCTGCCATATGCCGGGAGCGACAGACGGAATGCCATAGATCAGGTCGATGCTGATATTTTCGTAACCCGCTTCATGGAGGAGTTTCACAGCACGGAGCGCCTGGCCGGCTGTATGCGACCTGTTGAGGTATATCAGATCCTCATCCGAAAACGACTGCACCCCCAGGCTGAACCGGTTGAACCAGGTCTGCTTAAGTTCCGCCACAAACTCCTCCGTCACATCATCAGGATTCAATTCTATCGTAACCTCACTAAGCACACTCCCCTCCCCCCTGGGGGAGGGGCCGGGGGCGGGGGTAAGGAGCTCCATCACCTCCTGCAACTCCCCCGGCCGGTAAAGCGACGGGGTTCCCCCTCCGAAATAGATTGTGTTCACGGGTTCTCCCGCCAGGTATTCACGGGTGAGCGCGATCTCTTTTTTAAGGGTGGGGAGGAATGGTTCTTTCAGCTTGCCGGAGGCCAGTGAAAAGAAGTTGCAGTAGTGGCATTTACGCCTGCAAAAAGGGATATGGATGTAAATTCCGGCCAAGAGGCTATTTTTTCAGGATGATGCGGAACGTGGTTCCCTTGTTGAGGGTCGAAGATTTTACAAAGATCTTGCCGGAATGATAATTCTCGACGATACGCTTGGTCAGGGTCAGTCCAAGCCCCCATCCGCGGGCCTTGCTGGTATACCCGGGCCTGAAGATGGTTTTGAACCGCGATTTCGGGATCCCCTTGCCGGTATCGCCTACATCAATGTGGATGTGGTCAATGTCATCGGTAATTTCAATGTTCACATTGCCATTTCCCTCCATGGCATCCACGGCGTTTTTACACAGGTTTTCAATGACCCATTCAAAAAGATGAAGATTCAGGGGGATGATAATCTCCTGTTCCGGTCCGGGCTTGATATCGAAAGTAACCTTTGCGGAGATCCTCGAGCGGATATACCCGACCGTATCGTATACCACGGCAACGATGTTGGTCTTTTCGAGCCTGGTCGCCGAGCCGATCTTGGAGAACCGGTCGGTAATGGTCTCCAGCCGCTGAACATCCTTCTCAATTTCGCGGATGGTCTCTTCGTCGAGCCCCTTTAATTTTAAAAGTTCCATCCAGGCCACCATCGACGAAAGCGGGGTACCGAGCTGATGAGCGGTCTCCTTTGCCAGCCCCACCCACACCTGGTTCTGCTCCGACTTGCGCGCATAACTGAAAAGGAGGTAGGCGATCAGCAGGAAAACAAAAATGACCCCCAGTTGTACGACAGGATAATACTTCAGTTGCGTGAGCAGAAATGAATCCTGGTAAAAAATAAAGTGCACACCGGTATCAGCCAGGTCGATCCTGATAGGGGTATTTTGCGAAGCCATCGATTTAAGGGTATTCGCCACCCAGGTTTTATCATGAAGTTTGTTTTCGGGGATGTTTCCCGACTGGTAAACGTTCCGGCCGGTACTGTCGGTGATGATCACCGGAACGGAGGCGGAATTGATAACCACTTCAGAGAAAAATGAACGGATCAGGTCGTCAAGCACCGTCTTCAGCTTGGCAAAGATGTTGGAATCCTTGTAATAAAGATAGATTTTCGTGTTAAAAAGGTATTTTACAACGATGGGCGGGTAAGCTGAAAATTCCTGTTTGAGACCTCCTTCGAGTACTTTTACCGAGTCGCCCAGGTTTGTGTTGCGGGAGGTCATGATCCTGCCCGATTCGTCGGTCACAATTACCGGGATGGTAGTGTTTTCGCCGATGATGCTGAGAAAAAAGTTCAGGTCCTCATTCGAGGTAGCCGTAAGAATGCGACGCTGGGCCTCGGCTACAATCGAAACCCTTTTCCGCTCTTCCGACTTGAGTTGTTCAAAAAGATTGTTGGTATAATTTACAAGGTCGGCCTTCTGATGGATGGCATCGGCCCATATCTCCACATTCTTGCGTTCATCCTTTCTGATCTCGGTGACCAGGATGTTGGTGTAATAGAGCGATGCGGCTACGATGAGCAGTGCGGCTGCAAAAAGAAACAGCTTCCATCGTCTTTTTCTGAGGTATATGTCCACCGGCTGATGTTAATTACAGAGAAATTGTTAAAAATTCGGTCACCGGGATAAAAAAATGCAAAAATCAAAATGCAAAAACAAAATGCAAATTCGGTTCGCATTTATTTGATCGTGGTAATATTTATTAGTTAACGGTAAAGGATGAAATATATTTTCATCTGGTTATCAAAGGTATGGGATTTTCGATGATAACCGGAGAATTCACAAAGGAAGCAGGATCAAACGTATTTCTCCCCTTTTTCGAGCATCACATCGTTGACAAACTGCCTTATTTGCTGCTCGTCTGTTTTACGGCAAACCAAGAGAACATTTTCCGACTCAACGACAATGTAATCGTTGAGTCCCTGCAGAACCGCAACTTTATCTTTTGGCATGTTAATAATGCAGTTGGAGGAATCGTACAGCATCACGTGTTTTCCAACCACCGTATTCCCCTTTTTATCCCTGGTCCGGTTTTCATAGAGTGAACCCCAGGTACCAAGGTCGGACCAGCCGAAGTCGGCGGCCAGCACATAAACGTTATCGGCATTTTCCATGACGCCGTAGTCGATGGAGATGCTTTTGCATACGGTGTAAGTAGAGGCAATGAACGCTTTTTCATCTTTGGTTCCATATTTCCCCACTCCCAGTTTGAAGAGGCCGTCCACATCCGGAAGGTATTGTTCGAAGGCTTTCATGATGCTCTTCAGCGACCAGATAAATATTCCGGCATTCCAAAGGAAATCACCGCACTGAAGAAATGTCTGTGCGAGTTCCAGGTTGGGTTTTTCTGTGAAGGTCTTCACCTTCCTGATCTGCTTCTCTTTTGGGTAAACATGTTTTTTTCCATCCACATACTGGATGTAGCCGTAGCCGGTGTCGGGCCTGCTGGGGCGGATGCCGAGGGTGAGCAGCCAGTCGTGTTCCGTGGCAGCCTCCAGGGCCGATTCAACATTCTGCAGGAAGATCTCCTCCTTGAGAATGATATGATCGGAAGGTGCTACCACGATGCGGGCATTTGGATCGCGTTCAAGGATGCAATAATTGGCATAGGCAACGCAGGGAGCGGTGTTGCGGCGCGATGGCTCCATCAGGATCTGCTGGCTGGTGATCTCCGGGATTTGCGTCTGGACCAGGGTTTTGTAAATCTCATTGGTGACAATGTAGATGTTCTCTTTCGGACAGATGCGTTTGAACCGTTTATAAGTCTGCTGGATCAGCGTTTCCCCCGTTCCCAGGATATCGATGAATTGTTTGGGGTGGCTTGTACGGCTCATGGGCCAGAACCGTGCGCCGATACCACCGGCCATGATCACGCAGAAATTGTGTTTTGACCTTGCCATGTCAGTAGGGTTTAAATTTATACAAACATAAGCAAAAAGATTTACGATTTACGATTTACGATTTACGATTAGGAACAATCGTACTCCTCGCCATGGTTTGGTCTGCTCCTGATGTTACCTGGCATGAAAAAAGAGATGAATGCAAAGTCTTTCTATTTTATTTACTTTCTAATTTTTCGATCCTTTGCATTAACTGTGAAATCTGCAGTTTCAAGTCTTCGTTCGTTTTTTCCTGGGATTCGTTTGCCAGTCTCAGCGCATCATTTTTTGCATTCAGCTCCTGCACTGCCTTGACCAGCGGAACCACGAACTGCTCATAACTCAGCGAATACAGCTCTTTGCTGTTTGCCGGGGCTTTGATACCGCTGAAATCATATCCCGATTCTTTGGCTGCCTGCTCAACTTCCTGTGCCAGGAAACCGCTGTATTTAACCTGTTCCACATCATATTTACCGGGAAAGTCATCGGTTTCCTTGTTTCCCGTAAGTTCAGCCATGGCTTTGATGCTCCGGTGGTAGGTTACCGGTCGCAGGCGGTTGATGAAATCAATCCCTTTCACATCCTCCCGGATATCGTTTTTAATCCTGGCATCCGAATAGGTGCTCCAGCCCACCCAGCCCCCGATCCAACCCGTACTTGCATTGCCGATGAATGCCTGGTTCGAGGCGGCATTCAGCCAGCCGTAATTACCAATGCTGATGGTGTTGAAGAAACTGCCAGTCGTACCAGATGCATTACCAATGGCTATATTGTTATCGCCTGTAACATTAAGTTCAAGCGCATCATATCCGCAGGCAACATTGTTATTTCCTGACAGATTTGATAAAAGCGCATATGCTCCGTCGGCAACATTATTCCCCCCTGTGGTATTGCTGTGTAAGGTTTCGAACCCGTTTGCCACATTATTGTATCCTCCCAGGTTGTACATCAATGCTTCGTTTCCATCGGCAACATTACCGAACCCGAAGATATTAAATTGCAATGCCTGCATTCCCGTGGCAGTATTGCTGTTTCCGGTAGTATTTTTATTCAACGCACTGGCTCCAATCGCCACGTTCCCCTCTCCGGTCGTATTTGACAACAATGCCTCTGCTCCATCGGCTACATTAACAACTCCGGAGGTATTGGCATAGAGTGCATCGGTTCCTGTTGCTGTGTTTAGGTGCCCGGTGGTATTGTTAAGAAGCGCCCTGACTCCCAGGGCAGAATTGCCATATCCCGTAGTGTTGGCGTTGAGCGCCTTCCATCCGCAGGATGTGTTCTGGTCGCCGGTTGTGTTGACAGCAAGCGCCTGGTCACCGATGGCCGTGTTGCCATTGGCGGTCGTGTTGGCATTCAATGCGGCATAACCGATTCCCGTGTTGCCTGTTCCCGTTGTGTTTGAATAGAGTGCGACGATCCCATTTGCCGTATTGCCGTTTCCCGTTGTGTTATGATACAGTGACTGGAAGCCGTTTGCCGTATTTTCAACCCCGCTGGTATTGGAATAAAGTGCCTGGAAGCCACTGGCAACATTGTTTATCCCGGTTGTATTGGCGTTTAGCGACTGGTAACCGATCGAGGTGTTCTGGAGGGCAATTTCTATCCGGCCTGCAAGTTCGTTATTTACCCTGAAGGTCAGGGGTGAACCATCGGTGGTCCCGATAAAGTTTGCAGCAGGGTCTGTGCCGCTGTTGCCCGTTAAAAGCCATTGCGAACCGGTATTGCCAATATTGGACCAGATTGGTGCACCCGGTGTGCCGGCATTGTAATAAAAACCGGGATTGGAATCGGTTTGAAAGATCATCAGCCCGGTGGCGGGGAGGAGAATCAGATCCCGCTGCTGCATGGTCATCCTTGGCATCAGCATTCCCAGGGAATCACTTTTAACATCCAGCATCGCCGAAGTGTCATGCAATGAGCCGTCGGTGTTGATGGCCACCTGGGAGAATACGGGCATTCCCGAAATCAGGAACAGGAAAAATAAAATAAAAAGATTTCTCATGATCTGGCTGGCTATTGTGAATAATTTGTATTTAATCAGCACGATAAACGTTTTGATGCACTATTTATTTTTTTTCGAAATATTATTGATTAAGCAAGTATAATTTTTGCAATTTGATCGTGTCTTATCGCACTTTGATAATGCTTCAATGATTCCTAAACTGTGGGCAAGTTAAAGAAAGGTTAGCGGAAGGTCAGAGAAAGGTCAGGGAAAAGGGAGGGAAATTTTTAAAGATTCGGGAAATAGCCGACACGGAAATGCGCTCTGCGGTTAGGCAAATATACGACATTTTTGAACCATTTCAACAAAAAAATTTACGAGCGGAAAAAATGTTTTATCCGTTAACGCTCTCTACGGGCGCACCCGCGCTAACAAGGTAAACCCTGTTGGTATTCAGGCAGATGCAACGGTAGCGGGTTCTGATCTTCTCCTTTTTCTGGAAAGTTCGCCGTCCGTGGAGGGTGAAAACTGCATCCGGGGGAAGTTCTTCCAGCCTGATCGTGGCATCGGGCGGATCGTACTTTTTCAGCACTTTTGATAAATGGTGATCGGCCGAGGATGAGGCTTTGGGGTTTTCAAGATACCGGATGATCACAGGCAGGATATCCACGGGAAAAACAGCTTCATGCAGGTAGGGCTCCATTAGCAGCCGGAACTTTTCTTTCCACTCCATGCCGTGGGGCAGCGGCCGCTTTTTGCGGCGCAGGGAGAACTTTTGCAACGCACGCGTGTGATCAAGATTCACGTGGTGGTGGGCCACTTCGTGCACCAGGGTGATCAAAAAAGCGTAAGGGTTCAGGTTGCCGTTTACCGTGATGCGGGCAGGATCATCCTTGTGGGCGGCGCGAAAATCGCCCGACTTTGAAGTGCGCTCGCGCACGACCTTCAGGTTGATGGGGTTTTCGACCAGCTGATCCACAACATCCTCCACCGCCCCGGCGGGAAGTTTGGGGCCGAGCACCAGCCTGATTTTCTCGCCGAAACGGGCAGGGGTGGGGCTGGCGGCACGTGGTTTTGACTGAAACAGGGAGAGTTGCATTCAGATCGTCTCAATGATAATAAAAAAGGATATTTTTTTGATTTATTTGAACTTCGGACAATCGCATCCACTGGGATGACCCGTTCGATGAGAAGAATACCGCTGCGAACTGCACGACCAGGCAAGCAACATCACAATAACCGGAACAACCACCAAAATCAACCGAAACCGCAATATCTTCATGAGAATTAATTCCACGATAAAAGTACTTAAAATATCCGTCACGTATCACGCGTCATGTGTCACTATTCACGTTTTTCCCTCCCTATAAACGCAGATTCACCGAATTTTGGTACTTTAGCAAAAACATTTTATGATCAAGGTATTTACAACCATCGGGAATTACGTGCTGCTGATGCAAAAGGTCTTCAGCCGGCCGCAAAAGCTCAGGATATTCTGGAACCAGCTGATGACCGAAATTAACAGCCTTGGCCTTGAATCGCTGGGCATCGTGGCTTTCATTTCAGCCTTCATGGGTGCGGTTGTCTCCATCCAGACGGCCTACAACATCACCAGCCCGCTGATCCCGATGTCGATGGTCGGTTTTACCGTCCGCCAGAGCGTGATCCTTGAATTTTCGCCAACGGTCATCAGCCTGATCCTTGCCGGGAAGGTCGGCTCGCGCATTGCTTCGGAGATCGGCACCATGCGGGTTACCGAGCAGATCGACGCGCTGGAGATCATGGGTGTGAATTCGGCAAATTACCTGATATTTCCCAAAATTGTGGCTTCCATTTTAATCAACCCCGTGCTGATCGTATTCAGCATGTGGATGGGCATCCTCGGAGGCTGGTTTGCCATGGTTGCAACCGGGCTCACCTCAACGAACGATTTTGTACAGGGGATCAGGGTCGATTTTATGGGATATACCATCTTTTATGCGCTCACGAAGACGATCTTTTTTGCCTTCATCATCTCCTCCGTCTCTGGTTTTTATGGATACATTACCGAGGGAGGAGCGCTTGAAGTCGGCCGGGCCAGCACCAAAGCCGTTGTTTTCAGCAGCGTGATCATCATTTTGTTCAACCTGGTGTTAACACAACTCCTGCTCACATGATCGAGGCCCGCAACATCAATAAAAGCTTTGGGGAACATCATGTTCTGAAGAATGTTTCCTGCATTTTCGAAAAAGGCAAAACGAACCTGATCATCGGGCAGAGCGGTTCGGGAAAGACGGTGCTGATGAAGTGCCTGGTCGGGTTGTTTGAAGTCGACAACGGGATGGTAATCTATGACGACCGCAATTTTACCACGATGAATTTTCAGGAGCGCAAAATCTTGCGACAGGAGATCGGAATGCTGTTCCAGGGCGGCGCACTGTTCGACTCGATGGATGTAGAGGAAAATGTGATGTTCCCGCTGAATATGTTTACTTCGCAGTCGCCGGAGGAAAAACTTGAACGGGTCAATTTCGTGCTGAACCGGGTCAACCTGGAAAATGTCAACCAACTCATGCCCTCCGAACTCAGCGGGGGGATGCGCAAACGCGTTGCCATCGCAAGGGCCATTGCCATGAAACCGCAATATCTTTTTTGCGATGAACCCAATTCGGGGCTCGATCCCCACACCTCCGGGGTGATCGACCACCTGATCAGGGAGATTACCGAAGAGTATGAAATTACGACGATTGTCAACACCCACGACATGAACTCGGTACTCAGCATCGGCGACAGCGTCGCCTATATCTACAAGGGGGAGTTGTGGTGGCGGGGCGACAAGGAGACGATCCTGCACACAGACAATGTTGAATTGAACGAATTTGTATTCGGAACGGAACTCACCTCCAGGCTAAAACGGTAACGGAATGTCCCTGAATTTCATCGACTACATCATCCTCGTCATCCTTGTGCTTTTCCTGTTCCAGGGTTACCGCAAGGGAATTATCATTTCACTGGCCTCGATCGTGGCACTGGTATTGGGAATTTATGTTGCGGTTCATTTTTCAAACTACCTCGATGCCACCCTCATGGAACACCTGCACCCCTCGCGGAAATGGCTGCCGATCCTCTCTTTTTCCATCACCTTCATGGTGGTGGTGATTGTTGTGATGCTGGTGGCAAAACTGACCGAGAAACTGGTCGACGTGGTAGGCATGGGGTTCATCAACCATCTTGGCGGGGCGGTTCTCGGACTGGTCAAAGGGGTGATCCTGATCAGCATCCTGATGTTCATCTTCAAAAGTATCGACCCCAAAGAGAAATGGCTCACAGCGCAGGATAAAAAGGGATCGGTTTTTTACAGCCATGTCGCGGAGGTCTTCCCGAAACTGATGAAGGCCTTCGGCGGGGAGATTAAATTTCCAAGCTGGTAACCCCATGGCCCTGAAATCGCAGTTTAACGGAGATCTTGTGGACAGGGAACAACCTTGCACCATCTGCCGGGAAAAAACGGGCAGGCAAATAGGGATCGTCGACTACTGGGATATAAAAACAAGCAACGTCGTGCTGTGTGAAAAGTGCCGCCACATCCAGCTGGATCCGATGTTGAACGGCGGGGAGACGGCAAAAGGCTGCCTGGCCTATTATATCGAAGAATTCTTAAGGACCAGCAGGGAAGAGCAGTTTAAAAACTGTGAAAGAAACTTTCGAAGGGGAGTTGTGTTTGGTTACCAGCTGAAATTGAAGCAAATCTTCCCCCGGTCTGTTCTGGAACTGGGGCCAGGTTCAGGCTATTTCGCAGCAGGATTGCAGTTTGCCTTTCCCGGGATCGGAATTACGGTGATGGATATCAACCCGGAAGTGCTCAATTTTAACCATGAACAACATGGTTTTGAAACAATCCGGGAAAATCCGGACAATTTTACCGGCAGCTTTGAAAACAGGTTCGACCTGGTCATTGCCCGCGATATCCTGGAACATGTAAACGACATCTCAAAAGTGGTTGAAAATGTGCATGCCTATATGAAACCAAACGGCCTGTTTCACTTCATCACTCCCAATGGCCGCGAAGATATATGGAAACATTATTTATCGCTGAAATTCGGAAATGCCCCCTCCGAACTCCTGATAAACCATGTGAATTATTTTGACGGGAAAGGGCTGAAAAATCTCCTGACCCAAAAAGGATTCAGTGCGGTTGACTATCATACTTATACCTTTAAAACCACTCTCCGGGGACTGGGATGGAAAGAAAGTAAGGCATTGATGAGCCCGGCATCAAGGAAAACCCAGGCTGACCTCTTTATCCAAGAAAAAGCAGGGGAATTGAAAAGAGTTGAATTCAACAAAGAAAAAATACTGGATAAATGGTATATCCGGCCCGGCGCCAGGTGGATAACGGGTTTATACAGCCTGGTGCACCATTTTTCGATGCTCCGTCTTTCACCGGAGCGTAACATCGGGCATGAGATCTACGGGTTGTACAAGAAATCCGGTTCCAAAAAAATAATAAACCACGATGTCCCGTCTGCTGATCGACCTTTATAAAACAAGGAATTTGAATTCCGGGATTGGCAGTTTTTCAATCAATTTTGCCGAAACCCTGTCAAAAAAGAACCTGCCCGGTGATACCCTCGATTATTTGTGCCCGGGAAACTTTCCCCCGGGAGATTGGGGGCTGGTTAACCTGGAGAAGGTGAATCTTCAGAAGAGATACTTTCCCCGGTTGAACCGCACATACGACATCTGGCACTCGCTCTATCAGTTTCCATCCTACCTGCCCAACCGGAATACCCCGTGGATCCTCACCATTCACGACCTGAATTTCATGGTGGAAAAAGATAGAAGGAAAGCGGCCCATTACCTGAAGAAACTGCAGCAAAACATTGACCGGTCGTCGGCCGTATCGGTCATTTCCGATTACACCCGGAGCCAGGTCGTTGATTACCTTGATGTAAAAGAGAAGCCTTTGTTCCGTATTTATAACGGGATCAGCGTAAAATCATTTCCGGGGGCGCCAAAGCCCGGGTTTCTGACGAACAGAAATTTCTTCTTTACGATCGGGATCATCTCAGCCAAGAAAAATTTCGGGGTACTAGTACCCATGATGAAGAAATTTCCGGAATACGATCTCGTGATCGCCGGCGACAACGATTCGGCATATGCAAAAAGAATCCTTGAACTGGTTGATGCGTCGAAAATGAACGGAAGGGTGCACCTGCCGGGAAAAATTTCAGACAGCGACCGCTACTGGTTGTACTCCCATTGCCGCGCTTTTTTATTTCCTTCGCTGGCCGAGGGGTTCGGGATGCCGGTGATCGAGGCCATGCTCTTAGGGAAACCGGTCTTCACCAGCACCTGTGCCTCCCTGCCCGAGATTGGCGGCAATCATGCCTTTTACTGGCAAAATTTCGATCCAGACCACATGGCCGAAGTGGTTAAAAACGGTCTGGACCTGTGCGAACGGCAGGAAGAGACATTTTCTGCCTCCATGGTCGCCCATGCACAGAAATTTAGCTGGAGCCGGTGTGTTGACGACTATCTTATGATGTACAGGGAGGTGATCGTCAACAGGAGATCCGTTACCCCGTGATTGCCTTGATCCCCGGAAGTTCCTTGCCTTCGATGTATTCAAGCATGGCGCCGCCGCCGGTGGAAACATAGCTTACTTTATCTGCCAGGCCATATTTATTGATTGCGGCAACGGAATCACCGCCACCCACCAGCGTAAAGGTGCCTTTCTCAGTGACCCGGGCAAGGGCCAGGGCAATGAATTTCGTGCCGGCCTCATAGTTGTTCATTTCAAACACGCCCATCGGACCGTTCCAAAGAATGGTTCCCGATTGTTCGATCACATGGTCGAATTTTGCACAGGCCGATGGCCCGATATCGAGGCCCATCCATGGAACCTGGATTTCGAACGCGCTGCTGGTCTTTTTGTTGGCATCGTTTGAGAAGGCGTCGGCCAGCACTGCATCCGGCGGAAGGTAGAGGTTGACCCCCTTCGCTTTGGCTCGTTCCATGATGCTTTTGGCCATTTCGATGTAATCATCCTCTACCATCGAGGCACCGATCTCTCCGCCCTGCGCCTTGATAAAGGTGAACATCATGCCGCCGCCGATGATCAGGTTGTCAACTTTGTCCATCAGGTGGTTGATGATCTCGATCTTTGTCGAAACCTTTGCCCCGCCCAGGATGGCGGTGATCGGATGTTTGCCGTCCTTCAGGCATTTGTCGATGTTGATGATCTCGTTGGCCATGACATAGCCGAACATCTTTGTTTTAGGGAAAAATTCGGCAATGATTGCGGTGGAGGCATGGGCACGGTGTGCGGTTCCAAAGGCATCATTCACATACATGTCGCCAAGGAGCGATAATTTCCTGGCAAATTCACGGTCGCCCTTCTCCTCTTCCTTGTAAAACCGGAGATTTTCGAGCAGCAGCACCTCTCCCGGTTTCAACGAAGCGGAGAGGTCGGTGGCAGACTTCCCGATGCAGTCATCGGCAAACTTTACCGGCCGGTTCAGCTTCTGCGAAAGATACGGGATCACATGCCGGAGGGAATATTTTTCTTCGGGACCACCCTTTGGCCGTCCCAGGTGCGACATCAGGATCACCGCCCCGCCATCGTTCAATATTTTGGTAATGGTCGGAATGGTCGCATCAATGCGGTTGGTATCGGTAATTTGATTGTTGCTGTCGAGCGGCACGTTGAAATCGACCCTGATCAGCGCCTTTTTGTCTTTAAATGTAAAATTATCAATCGTTTGCATGGTTTTTTTCATTTGTATTATCCACGCAAAATTAAAATTTTTAACCACCACAACGCATATATTTTTAATTTTACCTTGATTTAATAAACAAAAAAATGCAGGATTTAAGGGTAACGCTCATTCAGACAAACCTTTTCTGGGAAGATGTACAGGAAAATCTCGGCCATTTTGATCAATTGCTTGACCGGATCAGCGTACCGACCGACCTGATCTTGTTGCCAGAGACATTCAGCACCGGCTTTTCCATCAATACGACCGCATGTGCCGAGCCAATGGATGGCCCGTCGATGCAGTTTCTCCGGCTCAAGGCACGGGAAAAGAATGCCGTGATCATGGCCACCCTGTTGGTCTGCGAGGGGACCGATTGTTATAACCGCCTGGTTTGCATGCACCCGGAGGGGAATTTTGAGACCTACGACAAACGCCACCTTTCCCGTTTGAGTGAAGAGTACCGTATTTTCAACCGGGGCCATCAAAAACAGGTTGTGGAGGTGAAGGGGTGGAAAATTTCAACGGTTATCTGTTTCGATCTCCGCTTTCCGGTTTGGATCAAAAATAACTGGCACGACGGAAATTATGGTTATGACCTGTTGGTATGTCTTGCCAACTGGCCGGCAAGCCGCGCTCATGTTTGGAAAACCCTGCTGGCGGCGCGGGCAATTGAAAACCAGTCCTTCGTGGCAGGGGTCAACCGCACCGGCAACGATGGATTCGGTACATGGCATTCGGGCGACTCCATGGCCATTGACGCAAAGGGAAAGGTTATTTTCGCGGCCGGAGAGGGAGCTGAGGTGGTTGAAACAGTGACATTTTCTGCCGGCGACCTTGCGCAATTCCGCAATTCATTTACCATCGGAATGGATTGGGACCATTTTACCCTATAGCAGCCGCCCTATGTCCATCACCTGGAAACAATTCGAACGGTACTGGTACATTTTCGCCCTTGGGGTGACCATTGCATCATTGCCATTCTCAAAACTCGGGTTAAGCATCGGGCAGATGATGTTGGCAGGCGGATGGATCGTGGAGCGGTTTGAGGTAAAAAAATTCAAATCTTCCCTGGCGGGGCTTACGGGATGGCAGGTTGCCACGCAAATACTCCCGGTCTCAGCCTGGCTGCTTTTAAAAGGAATCGGCGACGGATTCAGGCAATTTTCGAGGAATAAAGCGGCTTTGATCTTCAGTTCGATCTTCCTGATCCACATCCTCGGGCTGATCTTTACAACCGATTTTGGTTATGCAGTCAAAGATCTGCGTACGAAGTTCCCCATTTTACTCCTTCCGCTGATCCTTTCAACATCGGCACCATTCGAAAAAAATGGTTTTTACCGGTTCATGCTTTTATTTGTCCTTGCCGTGCTGGTGCGGTCTGTGTTTAATTCCTGGCTGATCGTGACGCATCAGTATATCGATATCCGCGATGTTTCCCATAATGTGTCGCACATCATCTTCAGTTTGCTGCTCGCCCTCAGCATCTATTCCCTTATTTTTTTCCTGTTAAAACGCAATCTGTTTCCCGCCTGGCAAAAGGGATTGATGATGCTGGTGCTGGTCTGGCTGTTTGTCTACATTGTCATATCGCAATCATTTACCGGGTTGTCCATTTTCCTGATCACCCTGCTTATCCTGATCCCTGTGCTGATTTTTAAAACCAGGAACCAATGGTTGAGGACGATCCTTGTCATCAGCATCCTGATCCTGGTCTCCACCCTGTTTTTATCCCTCCGGTCGGTCGTCAGGGATTATTACCACGTGAACCCGGTGGATCTGACAAAACTCGAAAAGTGCACTTCGCGCGGAAATCCATACATCCATAACCTTTATTCCAGCCAGACCGAAAACGGGAACCGGCTGTGGATCTATATCCAGTGGGATGAAATGCGCAGCGCCTGGAATAAACGAAGCCGGATATCCTTCGACAGCCTGAATAAGAAAAACGAAACAATCGCCTATACCGTAGTTCGTTACATGACCTCCAAAGGATGGCGGAAGGATGCCGATGCTGTTGAAAAGCTGGCACCCGGCGAGATTGACGCCATTGAAAAAGGCACGGCCAACTACATTTTCATGAAAGAGTTCAGCCTGAGGGGACGGATTTATGAGTTTCTCTGGGGCTTTGACAACTACCGGGAAACGGGAAACCCGACAGGCTCCACGCTCATGCAGCGCCTGGAATTCTGGAAAGCTTCCATCGGGATTATCCGCGACAACTGGCTCACAGGCGTTGGCACCGGCGACATGAACCTTGCATTCGGGGCCCAATACGAAAAAATACATACCAGGCTTGCGCCCGATCAGCGATGGCGTTCGCACAACCAGTTCCTCTCCATTTTCATCGGGTTCGGCATTCTGGGTCTTCTCTGGTTTTTGGGTGCCATCTTTTATCCCCCGGTGATGCTGCATCGCTTTGATGATTATTTTTTCATGATATTCCTGATCATCTCCGTTTTGTCGATGTTGACCGACGACACCATAGAATCACAAACCGGGGTGTCGTTTTTTGCCATTTTTTACACACTCTTTCTCTTTACCCGGAAGGAAAAGGAGGTCATTTTCAGCAGGGAGATAAAATAATATTCACATGCAAACCGAATCGCCAGATAAATGGCTCATGATCGTAAATCCCAACGCCGGGGTGAAAAAGGGAACGAAAGACTGGCCAAAAATTCAACGGCTGCTCACCGATGAAAAGATCTGTTTTGATTTCCGGCTTACCACGCGGAGAGGCCATGCCACTGAAATTGCCGCGGAATCCATCCGCAGCGGGTACACGAACATATGCGTGGTGGGGGGTGACGGAACCCTCAACGAGGTGCTCAACGGCCTCCTCCACCCTGAGGCTGAAGCCTCAGGCTCCTCTCCCCCCGTGGCTGAATCCCCGGGATTTACCCTCGGCATGATCCCTGTAGGAACCGGGAACGACTGGTGCCGCATGTTCGACATCCCGTTTGATTACCTGAAGGCCATTCACCTCCTGAAACAGAAGAAGACCTTTTTGCAGGACGCTGGCAGCGTAACTTACCATCACAATGACGACCAGGTAAATCGCTATTTCATGAATGTGGCAGGAATGGGTTACGATGCACTGGTGGCGAAGAAGACCAACCTCCTGAAAGAAAAAGGACTGGGCGGGCAGCTTACCTACATGTATTTTGTTTTTGCAAGTCTTTTCCAATATAAATTCATTGAAGCGGTGATCGAGGTGGATGGAAAAACAGTTTTCAAGGGAGAGATATTTTCTATGAATGTCGGGATCTGCAAATACAATGGAGGGGGCATGATGCAGGTCCCTTTTGCCATTCCGGATGACGGGCTGCTCGATGTGACCCTGATTAAAAAGACTTCAAAATGGCTGGTGGTGCGGTATGCCAGGAAACTTTTCGACGGTTCACTGGTCGACCTTCCGATGGTCGCAACCTTTAAGGGCCAACACATCCGCATCAGGTCAACAGGGAAGGTGTTTCTTGAAACCGACGGGGAGTCGCTGGGCCATACCCCCTTTACTTTTGATATCCAGCCACGGTGCATCAGGATTGTAACCGGAAAATAAAAGCAACGGCATGACAGGTTTACATTTTGACAGGATCAGACCGGAAACATTTTTTGTCATTTTCGCCTCCATCTTTGGTTTGATGCTGCTGATACTGACACCCCCTTTTCAATCGCCCGATGAAATCAACCATTTCTACAGGGCCTGGCAGGTTTCGGAAGGGAATTTTATGGCGGTAAGACAAAACAACCGGCTTGGAGGATACATCCCGGCAAGCCTTGTGAAGATTACTGAACCATTTGTCAATCTGATCGGGAACATGCATGCAAAAACAAACCGTAAAATTATTTGCGAACCATTTAACATAAAATTGAACCGGGAAGAGAAAAGGTTCGTCGATTTTCCTAACACGGCAATGTACTCCCCGGTTTCCTACTTTCCCCAGGCAACGGCGTTGTTTGTTCTCAGGAATCTCAATTTGCCACCCTTGTTTCTATTTTACGGGGCAAGGCTTTTTGCGCTGATTTTCTGGATCATCATTCTTTTCTTTACCATAAGAACAATCCCGTTTTATCAATGGTTCTTTGTTTTAGCCGCGCTGCTGCCCATGTCGGTATTTATAAACATGTCGTTAAGCGCCGACGTCGTAACCAATTCGTTGTCCTTTTTCACGATAGCCTTTGTCTTAAAAATTGCTTTTTCAGACCTGGAATTTACAGGCAAAAAATTCATCATCCTGGCCCTGTTGACGGTATTGCTCGCGGCGGCAAAACTGATCTATACGCCACTGATCATGCTGGTCTTTTTAATCCCGAAAAGAAAATTTCCCGGTGTAAAAACCTATTATATCAGGCTGATCATCCTGTTTCTTGTTGCATCAGGAACAGCGCTTTTCTGGTCAGTCAGGATGAACAGCGTTTATTTGCCATACAGCATGTACAATGTTGAATTCCGTGACGCTGCAACCATGACCAAAGGAGCGGATATGCATGCTCAAGCTCACTATATCATGACTCACGGGCTGCACCTGTGGCATGTTTTTGTCAATTCCATGATCCATACCTTCGATATGTATTTCCAGGGCTGTATTGGTGTTTTTGGATGGCTTGACACGCAGTTGCCGATGTGGTTCATCTATGTCTCTTATTCCGTGCTTTTTATTGTTGCTGTTACCGACGGCCGCAGATTTATTAAGATCAAACTGAATCAAAGATTAGTTTTATTCCTCGTGCTGACCGTAATTATCGGGCTGATCCTTCTGTCGCAGCATTTAACCTGGGACGCTGTAGGATGCGATACAACCTATACCATCCAGGGAAGGTACTTTATTCCTGTATTTCCGATTCTTTTCATCTTGTTTTACAACCCAGCGCTCAATAATTTAAAAATTGTCGTTCCGCTGGTTATGTTGTTTTCAATGATTGGTTTGACCCTGACCACCCGCACGATTTATATCAGGTATTACATCCCCTCGGAATTCGAATCTGTTACAATTTTCTGTAACGCTGAGAAAGTGACAGGCGACAATTGCTTTGAAACGAACGTGCCCGCTGTTTATTTGGGAAATTCATATACCCGGAGCGGTGAAAAAGCAAGAGAGGGAGGGTTTTCAGCAAAACTGACCCCGAAAAGCCAGTATGCCTTTACCTACCGCCTGTTCAATTGCTGCCGTGGCGATATCCTCGATGTCGGAGTCTGGAGGTACGGAACTGCGGGATGTATCGTCATTTCAGGAGGGGAAGATACTTTTTATAGCGGAAAAAGCGAACCGGAGGGAAAGGATAGTTCAGGCTGGGAACATATCAGGCTGAAATTTACCATTCCGGTGAATATGAATAAGAAGGAAACCGGCATCTATCTTTTTTACAACGGAGCCGATTCCTCCTATTTCGACGACATGGTCATTACGTACCATAAACTAAAGTAATGCTGCCGGGCGGGTTGTTTCATCAATCCAATCGCCCGACTCCCTGATGAGTTCCACCAGGGCTTCGACCGCACGGGATTCGTCTATGTTTTTTTTGATTAATTTTTGCCCCTTGTAGAGGTGTATTTTCCCGCTTCCAGCACCCACAAACCCGTAATGTGCATCGGCCATTTCACCCGGGCCATTTACGACGCAACCCATCACCGCGATCTTCAACCCTTTCAGGTGTGATGTTTTCGCCTGGATTTCACGGAGCGCTTCCTGGATGTTGAACTGGGTTCTTCCGCAGGAGGGACAGGAGACAAACTCGGTTTTCGTGATGCGGACGCCCGCCGATTGCAGGATGCTGTATGCCGCGGGAATTTCAAACTCAGGATCTTCCGTCAGCGAAACCCTGATGGTATCTCCGATGCCGTCGGCCAGCAGGCTGCCGATCCCGATGGCCGATTTTATCCGCCCCTCTTCCCCGGTGCCGGCCTCCGTTACCCCAAGGTGGATGGGGTAGTTCATCCCGCTCTGCTGCATTCGCTCGGCCAGGAGCCGGTTTGCCGCGATCATCATCCTGATATTGCTGGCCTTCATGGAGAAAACAAGGTCGTGAAAAGAGAGGCTTTCGCAAATACGCGCAAATTCAAGCGCCGATTCGACCATGCCAAGGGGCGTGTCGCCATAAAGATCCATGATCCGGTCGGAGAGCGAACCGTGATTTACCCCGATGCGGATCGCCGTACCGTGTTCCCTGCAGATTTTCAGCAAAGGCGAAAGCCGGTCGGCCATTTGTTCCAGAACCTCGTTGGCATCGGCAACGCGCGAAGCGTGACGCGTGATGCGCGACGGCAGGTAGTTTCCGGGGTTGATCCTTACCTTCTCAACAATTCCCGCGGCCACTTCGGCAATCCGGGCATTGAAATGCACATCGGCAATAATGGGGGTGTGGTATCCCTGACGGCGAAGTTCGCTTTTAATTTCACGCAGGTTTTCTGCCTCCTTCATGTAGGGTACGGCAATACGCACATATTCGCAGCCGGCTTCGATCATCCGGATGGCCTGGAAAACGGTTGAACGGGTATCGAGGGTATCGGTGCTTGTCATGGATTGTACCCGAACCGGGTTCTCTCCGCCGAGCGGAAGATTTCCAATGTTGACAACCCTTGTATGATATCGGTACGGATTTTCAGGTATCATTGTGATAAGTTCTAAAAACGTGGATCATAACAACCACAGCCTAACGCAGCCCCTTCACCCTCGGTTTTCCTGCAACAAAATCTTTCAGGTAAAACGGTTCAAAATATGCGAGGTTTTCGAACTGCTGCTGCCTCGATTTTTCTGCAGCAATGCCGGCCATGAACAGGGCTGATGCCTGGAATCCATCCATAAACAGGGCATTCGGATGATTACTCAGGAATGGCTTGCTTTTATCAGCCCCCTCTCCGCCGAAAACCACCACGTGGTCTGCCAGAAACTCGCCGAATGAAAATTCATCGATAACTTCAGCCCTGACCTCACGCACCTCCCTGTTGGCATGATCAAAAACCCCGCAATACACCTCCATCCTGCGCGCATCGATCATCGGACAAATCAACAGAGAACCCGGTCTTCGATATTCAATATTCTCACCCGCCCCGTCATTTGTAATTTGTAATTTGTAATTTATCCCAGCCGCCATCGCCTGCAGTGTCGGAACCGCAATCATGGGCTTGTCAAGCGCGTAGCACAACCCTTTTACCGTGGCCACGCCAATCCGCAGACCGGTATACGAACCGGGACCCATGCTTACCGCGATGGCATCCAGGCTGCCGTAGCTGAACCCCGAAGAATTGATGATTTCACCAATGAATGTTGTCAGCATCGCGGAATGGACATTCCGGGCCGAGGATTCTTTGACGCCAAGTAGTTTTTCATCCAGGAACAATGCCACGGAACATACTTCCGTGGCAGTTTCAATGCAGAGGATAAGTGCCATGCACTATTTTTCTTTCTCCTTGGTGAACAAGTCTTTCTTGTCAACTTTCTTCACCTTGTCCCCGTCCTTCAGGAGTTTCGATACAGCGCTGTAAGGCGCCGTGATGATCTCGTCTCCGGCTTTCAGTCCACTGATAACCTGGATATAGGTGTTATCCTGGACGCCTGTTTTAACGTCGACTTTTTTCGCGGTGCCATCGCTCAGTACAAAAACACACTCCTGGATCTTGTCATTCTTCTTGGCAGTGGAAACAACCTCTACCTCCTCATCGCCGGTGGCCTTCTTGGTTTTATTCTTTTCATTGAACTTGTCAAGGCTGTCTTTGGCAATCCGGGTGGTTACGGCCTGGATGGGGACCGTTATCGTGTTTTCTGCTGTTTCTGTCTGAATTTCAACGGTACACGACATTCCCGGGCGGAAGGGAGAATAGTTGACCTCTTTCCCGACCAGCAGGTCTTTGTAAAACTCTTTCAGGAGGTGAATTTTTACATTGAAGTTGGTAACCTGGTCAACACTCACCCCGGTGGTGTTGGCCGAAGTGGCGATTTCGGTTACGATCCCCTTGAACTTCCTGTTCAGGTAAGCATCCACCTCTATCAGCGCGGTGTCGCCCATTTTAACCCTGACAATGTCGTTCTCGTTCACCTGCACCTGGGCTTCCATCTCGTTGAGGTTGGCAATGCGCATGATTTCCGTACCGCTTGAGAATTGTGATGCCCCGGTAACCCTTTCTCCCTGTAAAACACTCAGTTTGGATACAGTCCCGTCGTTTGGCGCAAATATCGCCGTGCGGGTAAGGTCCTCCCTTGATCTTTTCAGTGATGCTTCTGAATTTTTGACCATGAACTCGGAGGCTTTTATATCCTCTTCCCCGGCGGTAACCTGGGCCTGGGCAACCTGAAATGCCGATTTGGCCTGGTCATATTCTGCCTTTGAGATCACACTTTGCTGGAACAACTTGTCCTGGCGGTCGAAAGAGAGCCGTGCGTTTTCAAACTGGGCCTTCAGCTGGGCAAGCCGTGCCTTTGAAGTTGCCAGGTTGGCTTTCTGCGTGTTTACCGCGGCTTCGCTCTGATCAAACTGGGAAATATAAATTTCCGGATCTATTTTTGCGAGAAGGTCGCCCTTTTTTACCTGGTTTCCCTCTTTAACATACAGTTCAACGACCTCGCCGGAGATGTAGGGGCTGATCTTGATATCCTTTTCGGGCTGTATCTTGCCGTTGGAAGAGACGGTCTGGATGATGGTCCGTTTCATCACCTTTTCGGTGGCAACTTTGGTTGCATCGCTTCCCTTGCCTTTGATTACGGCAGCAACAACAATAATGGCCACAACTGCCACGATAGCAATAATGATCCATATCTTCTTTTTTGAAATCTTCCTGGTCATTGGTGAGATGTTATGGGTTATTCACGATCAATCTTAATGGGATTCCCCATGTAGAATTCAAGAATGGTCGTTTTGAAAATAAAATTATATTTTGCCTGAAGCAAATCGGATTGAGCCGTTGTAAGATCTTTTTTATTTTGGTTGTAATCAAAAGAGGTCATCACGCCGACATCAAACTTTTGCTGGGCATATTTGAATGCCTCTGTCTGGGCTTTTACCTTCTCCTCCGAAGCCGAATATTTCTGGAGGGCAGATGTTGCATCGGCATAGGCCTGCTCAATGGCTTTCCGGAGGTCGTTTGTCTTGATACCAAGATCGAGTTCCAACTGTGATTTTTGAATTTTCGCCTGGCTGATGGCCGACCGTCCTGTCCAACCGTTGAAGATCGGGATGTTCAGGTAAAAACCGACCGACTGGTTGCTGTTGTCCCTCAACTGGTCGGTAAAGGACTTTGTGCGGTACGAATAACTTGCCTGTCCGACCATCACGGCTTCATGGGACGTTTTGGTAAACCCGACGGAATCGATTAAAAATTTCGGAGGAACATTGGGATCAACCTGCCGGGCAACACCCGAATACCCGGTCCCCCATGAACCGCTCAGCGAAAGTACCGGCTGAACGTAACCGCGGGCAATAGCCAGTCTTTTTTGCGCACTCTCCACCCTCAGCTGGGCGCTCCTGATCTCCGGCCGGGTTTTCATGGCGTGTTCAAAGATGACGTCGACCGTTATTTTGTCTTTCGGAGGCTGAACGGCTTTCAGCAGAGGCTTTTCAACCTTGAAGTCGCGCGTTACCGGCAGGTTTATCATCTGCTGAAGGGAGATATTGGATATGTAAAGCTGGTTTTCATAATCCACCACGTTCAACTGCTCGGTAGCTTTCTGAGCCAGGATATTCAGCAGGTCGCCCCTGGCAGAGGCGCCGGCATTAACCATTTTCTCGATGCGTTCCGATTGCGCAGTGGTAATTTGCAGCTGCTCTTTTGCCACATCCAGCAATTCGAGATTGAACAGGATTTGAAGATAAAACCCGGCGACAGACAGCGAAATGCTGTTTTTCAATACATCCACATCATAATTGCTGGCCATCAGGTTTATTTTGTTTTCCTTGAAGGTGTTTAGTTTCTGAAGGCCTGAAAAAAGGGTTACATTGCTCGCAATGTAGAAATTGTTGGAACGAACCGTGTTCGTTGCAAAAGTATTGGTATACTGGTCGATCGTTTGTCCGAAATTCCACACATTCGTGCCGTTGGCGTTGAGATTCGGCAACATGTTGAGGCCGCTCTGCAGCAGGGCCTCTTTGCTACTCTCAACGGTGAACAGTTGCTTGTTGATGTCGAGATTGTTTTCCAGGGCGTAATTGATGCAATCTTCCAGGGTCCATATTTTTTGAGCCTGACAAATGGCTGAAATTCCCAAAAAAGCAATTAACAAACAGGCTGTAAGCCGGAATTTAAAATGATACGCTTGCATTTTCAAGGGTTTTTATAAGAGTTCAAAAGTAGTAATTATAAATTATACTGAGGCATTGAGACGAACAAATTGTTAATTGGTTACAAACCGGCATGTTCACAATTCAATTTTATTTTCTATTTTTGCACTGATTAAAGCAACGCAAGTGGTTTCATGACAGCATACAAATCGCACTTACCTGTACGTCGTTTTCTTGTTTTCTGCCTGGTGATCCTGGCCCTGTTCTCAGGCAGGATGTTTGCATCCGTTCAGGATCACACCATGCTTGTTCCGGCGAATGACAGTGTTTCGGAAAAGTTTCAAAAACCTGAAAGCAATCCCGGTGAGAAATTCAATGCCGGGAAAATGATCATGGAACACGTGCTTGACAACCATGAATGGCATGTGGCCACCATCGGCAACCTGCACCTTACCATCCCACTCCCGGTCATCCTGCTTTATGACGGCAAACTTTATGTTTTCCTGTCAAGCCGGTTCCACAACGAAACGCACAGTTACCAGGGTTTTAAGCTTGACCCCGAAGGTCCGCACAAAGATAAAATTTTCCGTGAAGGGGCAAATGAGCATCTGGCGGCAGCAGGCCCGGCACTGTATGATTTTTCCATCACAAAAATCGTTTTCGCCATTTTGCTGAATACCTTCTTCCTGTTCCTGATCTTTACTTCCGTTGCAAGGGCTTATACCCGCAACAGGGGGAAGGCGCCCAGCGGAATGCAGTCCTTTCTCGAGCCGTTGATCATTTTCGTCCGCGATGATATTGCCAAGAGTTCCATCGGCGAGAAAAAGTATGAGAAATTCATGCCATTTTTACTGACCATCTTCTTTTTCATCATATTCAACAACCTGCTCGGCCTGGTACCGTTTTTTCCCGGTGGCGCCAATGTTACCGGTAACATTGCCGTTACGCTGGTCATGGCTGTTTTCACCTTCATCATTACCACGATCAGCGGAAACAAGCACTATTGGGTCGATATCGTCAACACCCCCGGGGTTCCCTGGTGGCTGAAATTCCCGGTGCCGCTGATGCCGATTGTTGAAATCATCGGGATCATCACCAAACCATTCGTATTGATGATCCGTCTCTTTGCAAACATTACCGCCGGGCACATCATTGTACTTGGATTCGTAAGCCTGATCTTCATTTTCGGCGCGATAAGCGCCGCGCTGGGGCTGGGGGTTTCGGTTGTTTCGGTTGCCTTCATGATTTTTATGGATCTGCTGGAACTGCTTGTCGCCTTCATCCAGGCATACGTTTTCACCCTGTTGTCGGCACTCTACTTCGGGCTGGCAACGATTGAGCCGGAACACCATTAGAATTTACGATTTTAGATTTACGATTTACGATTTTCAAAATAATAATAGTCTACGATATAGCATGCAAATCTCTAAAATCCAAAATCGTAAATCGTAAATCGTAAATCGTAAATCGTAAATCGTAAATTGTTTTTGTTTTACTAACCTTAATAACTTCTGATTATGCATTTATTATCAATTTTACTGCAACTGGCCGGTGATTTCGCCGCCATTGCAAAAATGGGAGCAGGTTTGGGAGCAGGGATTGCCGTGATCGGCGCAGGCATCGGTATTGGTAATATCGGTAAAAGCGCTCTCGAATCCATTGCACGCCAGCCGGAAGCGATTGGCGATATCCGGTCGAACATGATCATCGCCGCAGCGCTTGTTGAAGGAGTTGCCTTTTTTGCCATCGTTGTTTGTCTGCTGATCCTTTTCATCTAGCAGCAACAGCAGGTTCTTTACGGAGGAACGGTTGGTTCATCCGTAAAGAACTTTATCAATTCACAAATACTTAAAACAATCCGATATGGAATTAATCACTCCGGGACTGGGCCTGATTTTCTGGATGACACTGGCTTTTCTATTTCTGGTGTTTGTCCTTGGAAAATATGCCTGGAAACCTATCCTTCAGATGCTCAGGGAACGTGAGACCTCCATCCACGAAGCACTGAATTCGGCAAATCAGGCAAGAGAAGAGATGAAGCAGCTGAAATTCAGCAATGAACAACTTTTGCAGGAGGCCAAGAACGAACGGGATGCCATTCTCAACGAAGCCCGCAAAATCCGCGACAGGTTGTTCGAAGAGGCTCGGATCAAGGCAGGGGAGGAAGCTTCACGCATCGTTGAAGGTGCCAAGGCCAGCATCCACAATGAAAAGATGGCAGCCATGACCGAACTGAAAAACCAGATTGCCGAAAGTTCACTTACCCTCGCCAAATTTATTTTACAGCGCGAACTCTCCGACCCCCAAAAGCAGGAAGAATATGTTCAGGAGTTATTAAAAGAAGTTAAATTCAACTAACCGGATGAGTGTTTCTTTGGTAGCGGAGCGTTATGCAAAAGCATTGTTTGAACTTGCACTCGAAAAGAGCGTGGTGGAAGAGGTCTACAAGGACAGCCTGCTGATTTCAAAGGCGTGTGAAGAGAGTAAGGAACTGAGACTGTTGTTGAAAAGCCCCATCGTCAATTCCGGGAAAAAGCTGGCCATCCTTCAGGATATTTTCGGCGGGAATATTCACCCGCTTACCCTGACCTACCTGCTGATCATGGTCAGGAAAAACAGGGAATCATTCATTCCTGCCATTGCGACCCAACTGGTTGAACTCTACCAGGTGTACCGGAACATCCTCACCGTTCATTTCAAATCACCGGTTCTGCCCGATGAAGACATCAGGAAACAGGTGATGGAGCTGATGGAAAAATACACCCATTCAGAGATCGATCTGAAAGCTGAAATTGATGAATCGCTGATAGGAGGATTCGTGCTGAACTGGCAGGACAAGCAGTACGATGCAAGCATACGCAGGGAAATAGAAGAGATGCGTATTGCCATCACGAAAATAAATTTGTATAAAAAAGAATTTTAGTAAAAATTGACTTATGGCTGATATTAAACCCGCAGAAGTTACGGCAATCTTGCGCAGGGAACTGGCCGGTTACCAGAGCGAGAAGGAACTTGAGGAAGTTGGTGTGGTTCTTACGGTTGGAGACGGCATTGCCCGGATCTATGGTATGAACAATGTCGAATGCGGAGAGTTGATTGAATTTGAGAAAAACGGGCTGAAGGGCATTGTTTTAAACCTTGAGGCCGACAATGTCGGCGCTGTTTTGCTGGGAGATTACCTGGAAATCAAAGAGGGTGATGTTGTGAAGCGCACCCGCCGCATTGCCTCCATCGAAGTTGGGGAGGGCCTTCTCGGCCGTGTGATCGATACCCTCGGAGAGCCGATCGACGGCAAAGGAAAGATTGAAGGTGTACGCTATGAAATGCCCCTGGAAAGGAAAGCCCCGGGAGTTATCTACCGCCAGCCGGTGAACCAGCCGTTGCAAACCGGAATCAAACCCATCGATGCGATGATCCCGATCGGGCGCGGACAACGCGAGTTGATCATAGGCGACCGCCAGACCGGTAAAACCGCCATCGCCATCGACACCATCATCAACCAGAAGGAATTTCACGCCAGGGGAGAAACCGTATATTGCATTTACGTGGCGGTGGGCCAGAAGGGCTCGACGGTCGCCAATATCGTCAAGACACTTGAAGAAAAAGGAGCCATGGACTACACGGTGGTGGTTTCGTCAACTGCATCCGATCCTGCAGCCATGCAGTATTATGCACCGTTTGCAGGCGCCGCCATCGGTGAATTTTTCCGGGATACGGGCCGGCCCGCCCTGGTAATCTATGACGACTTGTCAAAACAGGCTGTGGCCTATCGTGAAGTTTCCCTGCTGCTTCGCCGCCCTCCCGGACGCGAAGCCTATCCCGGCGATGTGTTCTACCTCCACTCCCGTTTGCTGGAGCGTGCCGCCAGGATTATCTCGTCAGATGAGATTGCCCGCCAGATGAACGACCTTCCCGACACGCTTAAGAACATGGTAAAAGGAGGAGGATCCCTTACAGCCCTCCCGATCATCGAAACCCAGGCAGGAGACGTATCGGCATACATTCCCACCAATGTGATCTCCATCACCGACGGACAGATCTTCCTCGAAACAGCCCTGTTCAATGCAGGCATCCGCCCCGCCATCAATGTGGGTATTTCGGTGTCGCGCGTGGGAGGAAACGCCCAGATCAAATCGATGAAGAAAATTGCCGGAACCCTTAAACTCGACCAGGCCGAATATCGCGAACTCGAAGCCTTTTCGAAATTCGGTTCCGACCTCGATGCCGCGACCAAAGCCGTTCTCGACAAAGGGGCACGTAATGTGGAAATCCTCAAGCAACCCCAGTATTCACCCATGACGGTCGAAAAACAAATCGCCATCATCTTTTGTGGTACCCGCGGATTGTTGCGGAACATCCCGGTCAGGAGCATCAATAATTTTCAGACAGAGTACCTGCATTTCATGGACGAAAATCACCAGGCAGTTCTTGATAATTTAAAAGCAGGCAAACTGCTGGATGAGGATTTGAAAATAATGGAGCAGACTGCGAAAGATCTGTCCAAAAAATACGAGGAAAAGAAATAAGAGAATTAAATGGCCGGACTGAAGGAAGTACGTATTCGGATTGCATCGGTAAAATCGACCCAACAGATTACCAATGCCATGAAAATGGTGGCGGCCTCCAAGTTGCGCAGGGCGCAAACGGGCATCATCAAACTGAGACCCTATGCCGCCAAGTTGCGGGAAATCCTGCAAAACCTGAGCGCCACGATTGACAGTTCCGACGAAAACGTATTCTCCCAGGCCCGCAAACCCGAAAAGATATTGCTTGTCGTCATTGCCTCCAACCGGGGATTATGCGGCGCATTCAACTCAAACATCATCAAAACGGCCGTGCAACTTACCACGACCACCTACCGCCAGCAGTTTCTTCAGAACAACGTTTGTTTCATCACCATTGGCCGTAAAGCCACGGAATATTTCCGTAAAAGGAAATACAATGTCCTGGAATCGCACGATGAACTGTTTGACCAGCTAACCTTTGCCAATGCCTCCATCCTTGCCGAAAAACTGATGAAAGGGTTTGCCGGCAAAGAGTTTGACAGGATAGACCTGATTTATAACCAGTTCAAAAATGCGGCCGTACAGCAGTTGATTGTTGAACAATACCTGCCCATTACTCCTCCCGGAGCCACAACCCCGGCTTCGGTTGCCAAAGTGGAATCAGATTACATTTTTGAGCCCGACCAGGAGACCATCGTACGCGAACTTATTCCGAAAACACTGCGCATTCAGCTTTTCAAATCGGTGCTTGATTCCTTCGCCTCCGAGCAGGGAGCACGCATGACGGCCATGAACAAGGCCACCGAAAATGCCAAGGATCTCCTGCGCAACCTCAACATCTCTTACAACAAGGCTCGCCAGAATGCCATTACCAATGCCATCCTCGAAATCGTATCCGGGGCGGAGGCGTTGAAAGGGTAAATTATTTTCATTCAAACTTGTTCAACATGATCAGCAAAAACGTAGAAAAAGCGATAAACGAGCAGATCAAACGAGAGGAACACTCTTCCCGCATATACCTGTCGATGGCCTCATGGGCCGAACGGAACGGATATCCCGGCGCAGCCAACTGGCTTTATGTGCAAACCGAAGAGGAACGGATTCACATGCTGAAACTGGTTCACTACATCAACGACCGGGGAGGCACCGCGGTCATACCGGCACTGGATGCCCCTGATGCAGCTTTCAAATCGCTACCGGATGTTTTTCAACAGGTGTTGGTACATGAAGAGTACATTTCGGCTTCGATCAATGACCTTTATGCGACCTGTACCAAGGAGAAGGATTTTACTTCGGCAAATTACCTGCAATGGTACATCACCGAGCAGATAGAGGAGGAGAGTACTGTCCGAAGCATCCTCGACCAGATCAAACTGGCCGGAAGCGACCGGGGAGGCCAGTTCATGATGGACAAGGAATTTGCGGCCATGGCTGCGGCCAAGCGGGCAGCATTGGCTATCAGCGGCGGGGCTAACGCAGTAACTTAACAAGCCGGTTATACCACGTCCGGCCGTACTTACGGATCAATGCCCCTTCCAGGAACTGGTAAAGGGGTATTTTTTCGTTATAACCTTTTACCAGTGCCTTCTGGCAGATGGGCCATTTGTGGTAATTGAGCAGATCATTGACGGGGGTGGTTTTGATCCGGATGGGGTAGAGGTGACAGGAGATCGGCTTTGCAAAGGGAATTTTTTTCTCCTGGAATGCCTTTTCGACGGCACACCGGGCAATGCCATCCTCAAAATAGACAAATGCGCATTCCTTCCCGTGAATCAGCGGGGTTACGAAATTTCCCCCGGCATCATAGTCAAACACGCCAAGCATCTCCACCTCATCGATGCCCTCCTGCACCATAAAGGGCTTGATGTCGTCAATGTAATCTTCGAGCAGCGAAATCTCCTCCTCATCAAGCGGTGCACCGGCATCACCCTCCACGCAACAGGCCCCTTTGCATTTGGCCATGTCGCAGCAGAAGAACGTTGACTTGATATCGTCGGAGAGGAGGGTGTTGTCGAGGTAAATCATGGTTGGTAATTATGGAATGCAAACAATGCAGGCAATGAAAACAATGCGAATATTAAGTTTTTAACACGGGGTTGACTTTTGGGTTTTTGGCGGATTAAGTTGAAAAAGTTCATGAAAGAGAATGTCATCAAAGATAGGAGTTTTGATCTGGCCGTGGAAATTGTTTTCATTTATCAATACCTGACAAGGGAAAAACGGGAGTATGTTCTGAATTTTGCCACCGGCTGTCAATTGCCTATAAAGAGGCCCGTGAAACCGAATTCTGGCTTAAACTTCTTTGTTCAACCGGATACCTTACACACGAAAAAGCCTCTCCTGCAACAAAAAAATGCGATGAAGTAAACAGACTGTTATTTACAATCCTGAAAACCGCAACCCATCCCGAAATGCCATAAAACTACCTTCCTCCACCATCAAACCTACCTTTCCCCCTTCCTTGCCTTCCTTGCCAACATTGTTTTCATTGCCTGTATTGCCTACATTGTTTTCATTGCCTGCATTGCCTTCATTGCCTTCAATGGTTTGTATCGCCTCCAGAACTTATATCTGGTAGCCGAGGTAATGTAAAAAAGTTGCCGGATGACCGGGATCCGCAGCAAATAATGGTACATCCGGTAAGAAATGACCATTACCACGAAAGTTACTCCCCACCTGGTAAATGTTACTGCGGCCTGCGCCCAGCCATTGTCGGCAGGGATGGTGATAAAGGCGCTCACTCCCTGCCAGAACCAAATCATGATCCATATGTTTAGCAGGCACATGATGCCGATGAGGTAACCATGGGCGGTTTCGATAGCCCTTTTCGGGCATTCGTTCATGCATCTCATGCAGCTTTCGCAGCGGTAAGACCAGAAGGGGCGCTTATCAATGGTCAGGATGGCTTTCACGGGGCAGTTGTTGATGCAAAGGTCACATTGGTCGCAGGCGTTGGTCGCATAAAATGATTTGGCCAGAATAAACCGTCCGACGAAAAAATACCCGATGCTCACCGGGCTGACCAGCAAATCCTGGATGATGTCGCGGAAGGCAGTATAGACTTTTTTTCCGCTTAGGATTTTCCTTGCAAATTTCACCGTGATTCCTTTGCAATGAGCGTAAATCGATTCTACAACATTCTCCTTTACGCCCGGGTGGAAAGAGATCCAGTTTGAGGGAAGGTCGATGGATCGAAGTCCCACGATCCGGTAGCCTTTCAGCAGCAGGACCAGGGCCGACAGCCACAGTGCAATACCGCTCAGCCCGGGAATGAACCACTTCGAAAGCTTCAGCCCGGCCCGGGTGTTCATCAGGAAAGCCCGGTTCCCCTTCGACCGGGGAAACCGGAAGATGAAGAACATCATGGCCGGAGGGTAGTTGAAGCCATGGGTGGGAGAGATAAACCCCACCAGTGAACCGGGTGGGGGAGGTTGAATATTTTTCCGGCCGGTTGAGGCAATATCAATCGTTCTAGCCGGAATATTCTCATCCGAAGCAACCCCGGCAAACCAACCGGCTACATTCCGGGCATTTCCGGTGCCTGAAAAAAAGTAGATCGAAAGAGCAGTCTCCATAAACCTAAAAAAGAAAATAGAACCTGGTTTTGCGGGTATATGATTGGGGTTTAAAAGTAGGAAAAATTTCGTATGTTTGACAAGGGTTTCTATAATATCACTTGTCTCTCCTCGCATGAAGCGTTATACATACGGGCAATTACCCGCGAACAAACCCTCTGTGTTTCGATTATTCCGGATGATCGCTATTTTCACCGGGATGGGGTTCCTGCCTTTGACCGTTACCGGGATTGGAAATCCGGCGGTCAAAAACCCGGGACAGCTCAGTTTTAACCGTCTTACCAGGGAAAACGGGTTGCCTTCCAATACTGTTTTATGTGCCATACAGGATTTCCAGGGATATATCTGGATTGGCACTACAAACGGACTGGCCAGGTATGATGGCCATGATATGAAAATTTTTCGCTCCGTTCCCGGCGACACAGCCTCTCTGGTTGATAATACCATATACACGCTATACCAGGCAAGCGATTCCATGATCTGGATCGGCACAGATAATGGCCTGAGCATCTACAATCCGCATACCCGAAGACTGGGGAATTTTCCATTCGATGTTAAGAACAGGGGTGGTTTCCCGGTACGGAGGATCAACTCATTTTTCGAAGCTGGGAAAGGTTCTGTTTGGATTGCAACCGTAAATGGAATTGTCCATGCAGCCTCGAATGGCAGACAATTCAGGCAAATAAAAATTAACAGTTGCAACCAACCGCAGCAGCGTGAATATTACTATAACGCGGTGACCGCCATTCTGTCTGATCCCCGGGATCCCCGGGCATTCCTGCTGGGAACCAGCATGGGATTGGTAAGGTTTGATACGGTAAGCAAAGTGATCGACCGCTATTACAATGGCCCCCCCGGGGTAGATTTGATTATAAGTGAGATGTTTTTAGGTTCAAAAGGACTCCTGTGGGCCTGCGGATGGGGTGTAGGGGTGGGGTGTTTTGACCTGAAGACCGAACAATGGAGAATTTATACGCCGGCCAGTTGGGGAATTACAATCCTGCATATGATACACAGAAGCAAGGATGAATTCTGGCTAGCGACTGATGACATGGGGCTTGGGGTTTTCAACAAAAAGAGCCATGCGTTCTGTTTTTACAAACATGATCCGAAAAATCCGAGGTCCCTCTCTTCGGATCATATCCTGGGTGTGGCTTATTTTAACGATCATCAGGATCTCTGGACCTGGGGAGATGGGATCGATATCGAAAACAAGGACTATTGTTCCTTTCAGCAGGTAAGAGTGCCATACAAATTTATCTGGATCAGTGATTTTTTTAAAGACCAGGAGACCGGGAAATTATTTATTGGGGCTTATCAATGCAAGGGAGTGCCGGTACTGGATACCAGGAAAAATTTGTGGAGCCTGGTTCAGTTCGATCAGCCGTTACCCCGGGAAGGACTCTCTGTCAACCAGTTTTATCAGGACTCGCAGGGCAGGCTCTGGGTTAGTACCCGCAGCAATCTTTGTTATTATGACCGCGCAGCAAACCTTCTGAGGATTTACCGAACGCCCGACGGGAAACCGTTGCAACTCTCCGAACTCCCGGTGGTATATGGGATGAATGAGGATCATGAAGGCAATTTATGGGTGGGAACGCGTCTTGATGGCATCATCCGGATTGATAAAACCCGGAAAAAAGCGGATTACTTTAAACACATACCCGGCGATCCCGGATCATTGCTGGAGGGGACCCACTTCCTGGCAATACAAACGGATAACTTAAACAGGGTCTGGATGGGTTGCAGGTTCGGCATCAGCATCTATGACCCGGTAAAAAATATTTTCGACAATTCCCTGATGGATACCCTTCAGAAATATGGCATTCAAAAGAAGTGGGTGAACGGGCTGGAAAAGGACTCCCTCGGCAGAATGTGGATCGCCATTGATTTTGCCGGGCTGGTAAGGGTGGATGTACATGCCGGCGGCTCATTTGGTGTTAAACTTTTTCATTCGGGCAACGGGATGAACGACCCCGGTACAGCCTGGATTGCCAGGGATCCTGATGCGGGTTTGTGGGTTATCAACAACGGGTTGCTTTATGTTGATCCATACCGGGAACGTTTTCAGGTGATTGACAATCAAAACGGGCTTCATGAAAACCCGGGCGGTTCCGGAAAGATTTACATTGACCATTCCGGCAACATATACCTGGGCGATTCATTGGGTTTTGAAACAAAGAATGTGAAGAATTTAAGGTACACGGGAAAAGCGTCGCTCAACCTGGTGTTCGAAGCGATGGAGATTAACGGCAAAGCCAGTCCCGAAAGGTTTTACAACGGAACCCCCGTTGCAATCAGCCTTACTGCCGATCAAAATAACCTGACGTTCCACTATACTGCGATCAGTTATCATCACACCGGACAA
This sequence comes from uncultured Bacteroidales bacterium, assembly GCA_903828645.1. GTDB lineage: Bacteria > Bacteroidota > Bacteroidia > Bacteroidales > FEN-979 > CAIVAT01. The sequence continues at coordinate 17,554 of CAIKNA010000343.1, read as the reverse complement.
ATATATTACCGGTACAAACTCCTCGGATACGACAAGGAATGGGTTGCAGCAGAAACATCCCGGGAAGGCCGGTACACGAACCTTCCTCCGGGGAAATATACATTTTTTGTCAGTGCCACCCAGGGTGACGGTTGGGAAAACTGCCTGGAATCCATTCAAATAATCATCAACCCTTTTTTCTGGCAAACATGGTGGTTTTTTCTTCTTTGCATCCTTGCATTGGTTGCATTGGTTGCATTCGTTTACAATAACCGGATAAAACAAATGCTGAAAGTGGAACGGCTTCGCACCCGCATTGCCACCGACCTGCACGATGATGTGAGTTCCACCCTGAGCAGTATTTCCATCCTCAGCGACATTGTTGGCGGGCAACCGGTTAACCTGAAATCCGCTGGCATGATCGGCGAAATCGGGAGCAGCGCAAGGGAGATGCTTGAACGCATCGACGACATCATCTGGACGGTAACCCCTGCCAATGATAAATTCCGGGACCTGGGGCTGAGGATCAGGGAATATGCAATCCCGCTGTTCGAATCGAAAAACATCCGGTTCAATTTCGACTTCCCCGAAAAATTAGCAACGCTGAGGTTGCAGATGGAAGCCAGGCGCAACCTCTACCTGATTGCCAAAGAGGCTGTGAACAATCTCATTAAATATGCACAATGTGAAAATGCCTGGATCAGCTTCAGGGAGGAGTCGGGCTGCCTCATCCTGGTCATCCGTGACGACGGGATCGGGTTCGATCCGGCGAAACCGACCTCCCGGAACGGGGTGAAAAACATGCGGAAACGTGCCGGCCTGGCCGGAGGATCGCTGACCATTCAATCCCGGCCGGGAGCAGGAACACAGATCACCGTGAAAATGAGATTTATATAATGGAGATTCATATATTCATATGATTGTTTTCCAGTCTGCCAGGTTGTAATATTGTTGTAGCAATTAAAACCGCCCCTGTTTTGCCAATCAGAGTTTCAATATACGAAGACAACGATTCCCTGAGGAAAAGCCTTTCGCACCTGATCATGGGAACTGAATCCATGTTGCTTGCCGGGGCCTGGCCCGATTGTTCCACGGTTCTGCAGAACTGTTCTGAAGCGGAAACGGATGTAATCCTCATGGACATCGACATGCCGGGTATTTCGGGGATTGAAGCCACGGCCATGGTTAAAAAGCAATTTCCCGCCATCAATGTCCTCATTTTTACCGTTTTTGAAGACCGGAACAGGGTGTTTGAAGCACTGTGTGCCGGGGCAACCGGTTACCTGCTGAAGAAATCGGGTGCCGTGCAGATCATAGAGGCAATTACCGAACTTTATCACGGGGGGTCGCCGATGACCGGCGAAATTGCCCGTATGGTTCTTCAGTTTTTCAGCAAGGCATTGCCGGCTCAGGACAATGAATACGCCATATCGTCAAGGGAGCTGGATATCCTGAAATGCCTTGTCAGGGGCGACAGTTACAAGATGATCGCCGACTCCTGTTTCATATCTATCGGAACAGTAAGAACCCACATCAACAGCATTTACAAAAAGCTTCATGTAAACTCCAAATCCGAAGCTGTGGTCAAAGCAATGAAAGAACGTCTGGTATAGCACCTCAAGGCATGCAAAAGTTCCATTCCGCGGTCTTTTTCCCGGTTGGAAAAATCATATGTTTATCCGGTTGCGCTGCACATCGGTTTCTGCTATTTTTGACATAACCTTATCATACCTGAAACCTAAAACCCCCAATGAAATGAAAAACCTGTTTACACGTTTGGCCCTTTTGATCTTTGCACTTCTGTGGTGTTCTGTCGCTGGCAGCGCTCAGACCGGTTCATCTCCGGTACCGGTTGTGAAAACACCCGTTTACTTTGATGTTTCTCCGCCATTGAGGGTGATGCCCATTGTCTCCCCTGCCTCAGAAGACAGGCAGGCAGAAAGAGAAGATGAAGCGCAGGAAAGGTTATATCCCTTTGCAGCCACAGCTTTGCCACAGGGCCCTGACCCTGTCTGGCAACAGCAAATGGGGACTGTGCCGGGGAACAAGGCGCCACTGTTAAATTTTGACGGCAATCCGAATGGCTGGTTTCCCCCCGATTGCAATGGAGAAGCCGGTCCGAACTACTATTTTCAGACCATCAACGTCTCCTTCCAGATTTATGATAAAACCGGGACCTCTGTTTATGGTCCCACCGAAGAAAATACCATCTGGGCAGGCATGCCCGGAAGTTCAGGCCAGGGGGTTGACCCTGTGATACTCTACGACCAGCAGGCCGATCGCTGGTTCTTCTGTGATTTTACCAGTGAGGCGCCTCATTATGTCAGGGTCGCGGTTTCTCAGACCAACGACCCTACCGGAAGCTGGTATCGCTGGGTCTATTATTACGGCTCCAATGATCCCGATTATGCGAAATATGGCGTATGGCGCGATGGCTATTATTTTTCGGCCAATCTCGGGGGCGGACTGGATGTCGGAGTTCTCGACAGGAGCGCCATGCTTGCGGGCAATTCAACAGCAACTTTCATCCAATTTTCGAACCCCTGGAGACCCAACAGCGGATTTCACTGCATTCTCCCGTTCGACAATGACGGCGCATGGGCAGCCAGCGGAACTTCAGGCCAGTTTGTAACCATCAATGATGACGCATGGGGAGGAAGTGACCAACTGTGGCTTTACACAATGACAGCCAACTGGGCAACACCTTCGGCATCGACCTTCAGCCGTACACAACAACTCGATGTGGCTCCGTTTGATGCAAATTTTGGCGCGTGGAGAGTGAACATCTATCAAAAGGGAACCTCCCAGAGAGTCGATGCAATACCCCTGGTGCTCATGCATAAAGCCCAGTACCGTAACTTCGGAAGTTACCAGTCGCTGGTATGCTGCCACAGCGTTGACGTGGATAACACGGATCATGCTGGGATAAGATGGTACGAATTAAGGCGGACTACCGGCGGATGGTACGTTTACCAGCAGGGAACCTACGCGCCCGATGCCGACAGCCGCTGGTGCGGAAGTATCTCTCAAAACCAGTATAAGGATATTGCGGTGGGATATTCGGTTTCGAGTACAAATACCTATCCTTCCATCCGGTATACCGGCCGGAGGAATGGAGATACCCCCGGCGTAATGACCATTGCCGAACAAAACATTTGGGCGGGAGCGTATTCTCAGACCGGAGCCGACCGTTGGGGCGATTACAGCGGAATGTCCATTGACCCGACCGACGATAAAACATTCTGGTTTACCACCCAGTATATTGGAGCAGGTCAGGTCAGACGCACCAGGGTCGCGGCATTCAGCTTCGGAACAGGTTGCACTGCCTCCGGGGGATGCGATGAATATATCAGCAGGGTGCAGGCCGGCTCCATCGACAATACATCAGCCTGCCTTAATTATGCAGACTACACATCGACCCAGTCGACAAATTTACCTGTGAATGGAATAATACACGCCACTGTCACAAACGGAAATGGCTACACTGCCGATCAGTGCGGAATCTGGGTCGACTGGAACAGGAACGGAAGTTTTTCTGATGCCGGCGAACAAATCACTGTTACCGGAAACCCGGGGGTGGGGCCATACACAGCAACCATCGTGCCTCCCGCCGGGCAAACAATGGGAAACTGCACCATGCGGGTTAGAATTACCTATACAGGCACAGTCGATCCCTGCGGCGTTACACCGTATGGTGAAGTTGAAGATTATACCATTAATGTTTCAGCAAAGGCGCCCAATTACTGGACCGGTAACTTTAACAATTACTGGGGCAATGCGCCCAACTGGTCATTGGAGCACGTTCCCACTGCCGACGAAGACGTGATCATTCCCAACGTGAACATGCCCTGTATTATCGATTATACGGCAAAAGCCTGCAATAACCTAACCCTCTATTCCGGAGGCACATTGCTGGTAAGCGGCAATACGCTGACCATAAACGGGGATATGCACATCTATGGTCAGCTGGCCATGGACAATTCCGTGGGTGTTTTGAACGTAATGGGAAGCGCCTACTGGGAAAGCGGCTCAACGGCAAATATTACCGCTTCAGCGGTCATGTGGATCTATGGATGGTGGGAATTTAAAAGTGGAGCCAATGTTCAGTTAACCAATGGATTTGTCGATTTTGCAGGGAGTACCGACAGCTATATCAACAGTTATGCCGACAATTGCTCATTTTACAATGTGGGCATCTACAAAACTTCGGGATACGAGCTGGGATTGAGCTACTATTCAACAACAGACCTTGCCATCAATGGTTATCTTGCAATTCAGCCCAATGCAACTTTCGGGGGTTATTCCACCCATTCACTGATTCTCCGGGGACCGTTCTACAACAACAACCATTTTATATGCAATTACGGTACTTTTGTATTTGACGGGGTAAACCAATCCATTAGACCGGGTGTTGGCGACTACTTTCACAACCTCACGATAAGCCCGACAGGAACCACAAGTTTTGACAATTCCTATACAACCACCCTGACCGTACAAGGCAATCTTGTGATTGATAGCGGCGTCTTTGATCCGTTGAACAATACGGTCGAAGTGACCGGGAACTGGAGCAACAATGCCGGCCCGTCTGCCTTTGCGGAGGGATCTGGAAAAGTTGTTTTCAATGGGTCAGCACATCAATACTGTACTACTGAAACGTTCTATAACCTTGAAGTCAATAAATCGGCAGGAGCATTCAGGGTGAACGGAGGGAACGTTATCTGCAACAATTACGACTGGACCGCAGGTGCTGTGGATGTTCTTTCAGGCACATTTACAGCCAATTCACTGGCCGACAATGGCATTGCCGGAAACTGGTACCTCAACACCGGTGGTACCATAAACCTCTACAACATGGCCGGTTGGGTTGACCTCAAGGGTTACCTGAATATCTATGGCGGGAATTTCAATGTGTATGGCGGGAATGGTTCCGACAGTTACTGGCCCTATAACGGCAACGGAGGGATCGTCATGACGAACGGCATTCTTGATTTTAAAAATGTGGGGGTTTATGTTTATAATAACGCATCCTACACCTTTTCTGAAAGCATAACCGGCGGAACCATCAGAACCGCAAGGGGATTTGCTGCAAACAGTTCAGATTACACTCCGGATGGAGGTACCATCGAATTTTACGGGCCGACGGATGCGAGCTTTTATTCGGCCAACGGAGGATATGTACGCAATGTGATCATCAATAAGGCTGTTGCAGATAACAGCTCGCCGGTGGCCTATTCATTTATCCGTGACCACGAAACTTCAGGAATGAAAGATGCACCCCTCTCCAACACCATTAATATTATAGCCAATACCGACATTAAAGGGAGTGTTACGATTCAATCCGGCCTTCTGACGGCGGGTGTTTACACAACCAATGTTGAAGGAAACTGGAACAACCTGGCCGGCAGTGCCGGCTTCGATGCGGGTACGAGTACCGTGGTGTTCGATGGCGCCATGGACGCGGATATACTCTCATCAGAAACATTCTACAACATGAGCCTGAATAAAACCTACGCCTACTATGATGCATTGGAACTCATGAGCAATGTAACCTGCCTTAACGATCTTCATATCCTCGACGGCAGTCTGGAAATGAACTATCCTTCAAACCTGAATATCAGCGGAAACCTGACCATTGACCTTAATGCCGGTTTGAATGCAAATGACATGTATGGTGTGCAGATTTTCCTCGGGAAAAACTGGACAAATGCCAATACCGATTATTCGACAGAATTTGGATTTGATCCCGGAAATTATTCCACAGTCACTTTTAACGGTACGACCGACCAGTATCTTTCAACAGCCGCACCGCAGGAATATTTCAACAACCTGGTCATCAATAAAAGCGCAGGATCCTTCCGCCCCAATGCCAATATCATGTGCCTTGGCGACGGTCTGGTCAGCAGCGGAACATGGAACGACAACGTGAACGGGCTTACCCACACCATGTGGAATAATTTTACCGTCGCAGCTTCAGGCGTCCTGGCCAATGCTTCGCAGATGAACACCTTTGTATTCGCAGGCGTTAACAACGCCCTTTTGACTTATTCGGGTTCGGCGGGGTATTTTCATCACCTGACCATTAACAAAACAACGGGCTATTCAGTGACCCAGGTCGGCAATACGAGCTGCCAGTTCGGAGGCAATCTGACAATTGATAACGGTCTGTACGACCTCAATGGATACAGCCTCCTGGTAAATGGCGATGTTACCGTGAATGATGCCGGCACCTTGTTCCTTCCGGTAACTTCATCGCTGGTACTGTGTGACACGAGAACACTCAATGTGAACACCGGCGGGAAGCTCGATATCGAAGGAACTACAGGGGGCCCTGTGACGGTCAGGGCCAATGTGCCTGCTGCAAGATATACCCTCAATGTGAATTCCGGCGGCACCATCGCAGCCGATTATTGCACGTTTAAAAACATGTCGGCAGGCGGAGTGAACGTTAAATCGGGAAGTACCATCGACCTGGCCCACTCATTTACCGGGTGTACTTTCCAGGATGGTACTTTAGGCGGCACCTTGCTCACCATTGATAACAGCCAGATCAGAACCATCCGGAATGCCGTGTTTCCGGCAAATACCTGGGGCGGTTCGAGCAATGTCACCAAAACCGTGAATGCGGGATATGTTTACTTTGTTGATTATTCAGGAACATGGTCAGGGGAGGCAAACGACAACGATACGTGGAACCGGATCCAATGGGTCCCGACGTTACTGTCCACTCCTGCCGCCACGCCGGCAGCAATCTGTCCGGGGGCGACTGCGCAGCTGAATGCAAATCCGTCGGGCGGCATTTCACCATATACTTATGCCTGGAGCCCGTCGGGGAGTTTGTCGGATCCTTCGGTTGTCAATCCCATGGCATATCCGGCAGTGACAACTGCCTATTCTGTCACGGTGACGGATGCACTGGGTACCGCCATTGTCAGGAATGTAACCCTTACAGTCAATCCCATCCTTCCCGCAGGTGTCACCATCGCTGCTTCGTCCAACCCTGTTCCTCCGGGTACTTTTGTCACCTTTACCGCAACCCCGGTAAACGGCGGATCGACTCCATCCTACCAGTGGAAAGTCAATGGTGTTAACGTGGGATCCGGCCTGCCGACATATTCCTACATACCCTCTTACAACGATCAGGTTACATGTGTGCTGACTTCCAACTACTCCTGCGTAACGGGAAATCCTGCCACCTCAAATGTGATCATCATGATCGTTGTTGCCGCCAATGCGACTGTAAATGGTACTGTTCCATCCCCACTTTCCCTTTGTTTCGATGCATCCAACACCATCACGGTGGCTGGAGGCGGCAATACTTTTCTTGTCCAGAACGGAGGCAGTGCCAGGTTCATCGCCGGCGTGCAAATCTCTTTCCTGCCGACGACGACCGTAGAACCTGGCGGGTATATGCACGCTTACATCACCAGCACAAACGCATACTGCGGAACCTTGCCTCCTTCGCTGGTTTCAACGGTAACCGCAGGAGAACAGGAACAACCATCCCTCGCGGTATCACCCAAGTTCAATATCTACCCGAACCCGACCACCGGCAGGTTCACACTCGAACAAAAGGGCGAAAAACAATACGGGAAGTTGAAAATCGAGATCTATGGCATGCGCGGCGAGAAATTGCTGAATGCTGCGATGACAGGAGAAAAGAGCCACGAATTTTCACTTTCGGAGATGCCCGACGGGCTCTATTTTGTAAAGGTTGTTGCCGACGATTATGCCGAAACACTCAAACTTGTGATTGCAAGATAATACCAGATAATGTTGATTAAACAGCCGATCCACATTTCGCCAAAGCGACAAGTGGATCGGCTGTTTGTCAAATCAGCAGTTGAAGGAAATTATCTCACCGGGTATCTCAGGATGAACCCCCGGGAATGTTCCTGATTTTGTCTAAAAGGCGATTCAACTCTTTGATTTCGTCTGATGTCAAATTATTAAGCAGGGTGTCGGCTTTTTGCTCGCAAGGGAACATGCTGTTGAGCAGGGCCAATCCGTTTTCAGTAATTTCCACCGATTTTTGTCTCCTGTCTTCCGGGTTTTCTTTTCTGCTGACCAGCCCCTTTTCAAAAAGCCGGTCAACAATGCGGCTTACATCCGGGTCTTTGTCGAGCATGCGCTCTTTAATAAAACCGATGCAAAGCGGCGATTCGGAATGAAACCCGCGAAGGATTCTCAGCACATTGTATTGCTGTTCGGCAATACCATGCTCCTTTAGCGTCTGCAGAAACTCATACCCCAATAGTTTTGTGGTGTATATGAGGTTGATCAGCCCCCGGTGGTATTCGTTCCGGAATCGACCTTTCAGTTCATCTTCAAGTGACATGTCAGGCTATTCTGAAGAGTTCGGGATTTCTTAAGAATCCGACAACCCAGACTAATACCAACACAACACTGGGCATCACGATGTTCAATCCGTTTGTCATGTGAAGAATGATGGCTCCCCCCATGTACGAACTTAACAACAATACCCCGTATTTGTTTGTTTTCGGAAAGAGGAATAACAATGCCGAAGTTATTTCGCCCAAAGCAATAATGATCCGCCAGTCGCCTAACTTGAATTGTTCCATTTGTTCGGGATGAAGGAAGAGTTTGCCGCTGGCACTGAAAAAGTAAAGAGCTGTCAGCAATCCTGCGATGACCCAGGCTGCTATTTTTCTGGTTTTAGATGTTTCTGTATTCATGGTTTTAAATTTCAACGCTTGATTTAGATTAATATTGATTAAATGATCGTTGCAAATGTACGTATAAACAATAGATGTTGCAACATATATTTAATAATTTTATAAGTATATGCTGCAAAGAGTTCCTGACAACACGCGTTTTTGAGATGGTTTCCGGAAAAAACTATATTTGTTGTTGCAATTCAATACATGCATGCAAATTTGAAATTATATGGTCCAATTGAACTGGAAATAAAAATGGAAATTGAATTTCAAATTACCTTGTCAGATTACCGGGATTTTTATAAGCTTCATTTTATCACTGAATTCCGAAAAAGAATTTTAGCATTAATCATTATTTCATTGTTTATAGGTTTTTCCTTAAGTGGGGTGAAATTTTTTCTTGTACTGGCCGACAAAAGATTCTTGCTGATTCCCAAACGGGCATTTTCTTCAAACTCAGACGAGACAAACTTCCTGGGAATTGTTCAAAACGGAATTGTCAAAATTAGGGGAGTGATAAGATCATTTACCCCGATAACCCAAAGACCACCCTATCTTATAGGACTTTTATGTCTGATACCATTCATTGGAGCATTTGTTGGTCTTGGACTTATTCTATATGGCATTTTTGAATACAAAGATAAATGTCTTATTTTCATTTTACTATCGAGAAACAGTGTAAACAAAAAGACAAAATTCAATTACAAAAAAGTCGGCAGCAAGTACTATTTGTTCTCCTCGGGGATAGATGGCATACCTAATACTTCTGACGATATCTATCCAACGATTACGGCTGCTGATAGTACAAAATTTGGCCTGATAAGAAAATAAGCACAAAATCTGAATATCATGGCTCGCAAAAACCGTGCTTCAAAAATAATGAATACTGATTGTAAAAGAGCCGGAATTCCCGGGAACGGGAAAATATTACATTCGGTCAAATAAAACAGCATAGACCATGGATTTCCAGGAACTGCTCAACGACAAAGCCTTAAAACCAAAAGAAAAAACGGAAGCACTCTGCAGCTGGCTTCTGACCAATCCCGGAAAAGTCGGCGACCTGATCGGCTTTGCCAGTGCATCAAAAGATCCGGTTAAAGCGACGTGCATAGAGGCCATCGAATGTGCGACAAAAAGCAGCCCGGAGATTGCAACCTTAGCCTGCCTCGACTTTGTTGCGAGAACCCTCTCCGAAAAAGCGCCGAGAATAAAATGGGAATCGGCAAAAGTCATCGGGAATATTGCACACCTCCATCCCGGCAATCTGGATGAAGCAATTGGGAATTTACTTGTCAATTCCGAACACCCGGGCACCGTGGTGCGGTGGAGCGCTTCTTATGCACTGGGACAAATTGTCAAAATAAAAACAAACCGGAACAAGGACCTGATCCCCGCCATTGAATCCATCTGCAACCGGGAAGAAAAAAACAGCATCCGGAAAATTTACCTGGCGGCCCTGCAATATATGAAAAAGTAATTCACCCAGCCATTCCTTCACTGCCTTCATTGCTTTCATTGTTTTCATTGCCTTCATTGCCTTCATTGTTTTCATTGCTTTCATTGTTTTCATTGCTTTCATTGCCGTCATTCATTGACAAATATCAACCCCGCTCTTGAGATATTACAGCCCCAATATCGCAAGCCCCCTGTAATCAGGCAAATAAAAACGGGATATTTGTGTTGTTTCCCATATCCGGTTAGGTTGTCTCAGATTAATTTTTAACTTTGCCGCCCAAACACCTGTTAAAAGATTCACTATGAGTGCTGAAAGTCTTATCCTGTTTTTTATCGTTGGGGCTTTTCTGGTGGGATTCGCCATCGTTTTCGCCCACTTTGCCGCGCCCAATTCCACCAATCCCCAGAAAGCCGAACCTTACGAGTGCGGCATCCCCACCGAGGGATTGACCTGGCTGCAGTTCAACGTGGGGTATTATCTGTTCGCCATTATATTCCTGGTCTTCGATGTTGAAAGTGTCTTCATTTTTCCATGGGCCGTGGTGATGAAAGAATTGGGAATGACCGCTTTTATCGAGATCGTTATTTTCTTTTTCGTATTGGGACTCGGCCTGTTGTATGCATGGAAGAAAGGAGCTTTAAAATGGGAATAAAAAACATGAAGGATGCGGATTTCCGCGACAATGAAACCCTTGATTTATTTAAACAATCCGGTGGAAACATCCTGATGACCACCCTTGATGCCGTTATGGACTGGGGCCGTTCCAATTCGCTTTGGCCGTTAACCTTTGCAACCAGTTGCTGCGGCATTGAAATGATGGCCACCGGCGCTTCACGCCATGATTTCAGCCGGTTCGGGATCGAAGTTTACCGCGCCTCTCCCCGGCAGGCCGACGTTATCGTGGTTGCCGGAACGATCGTCAACAAAATGGCGCCGGTTCTCAAGCGGTTGTATGACCAGATGTCTGACCCAAAATATGTGATCGCCATGGGCGCCTGCGCTGTTTCCGGCGGCCCGTTTTTTTACAACTCCTATCACGTGGTGCGCGGTGTGGACCATGTAATTCCCGTGGATGTTTATATCCCCGGCTGCCCGCCTCGTCCCGAGTCGCTGCTGTACGGAGTAATGCAGCTCCAGCGAAAGATCAAGCTGGAAACAATGGCACATCCGAAAAAAACCGTAGAATTAAAATAGATAATTTCCCAAAATGGACAACGCAGCATTGAAGGAGCGCATTCTGGGTCTGGTTCCCGACGCAGAATACCAGGAGAATAAACAATTCCTCACCTTCGTCATCCCGCCGGCAAAGATGCACGACCTTTCCCTCAGACTGAAGTCTGAGCCTGATATGGCATTCGATTACCTCTTTTGTTTGTCGGGCGTCGACATGGTGAAATTTCTTGAAGTCGTTTACCACCTCGAATCAACCACCCACAAACATCAGCTGGTACTCAAGGTGCGCACCGACGACCGCATAAACGGCGCCGTCGATACCGTGTGCGACATCTGGAGAACTGCCGAGTTGCACGAGCGGGAAGTTTACGACCTGATGGGCATCCGCTTTAACAACCATCCCGACCTTCGCAGGTTTTTCCTCGAAGAGGGCTGGATCGGCCATCCGCTTCGCAAAGATTATGTTGATGAAGTTAACATCGTAGAACTTTAAGGTATGAAAGAAGTCATTAACCTGCCTGTTAAAAATGTCGAGGAGGAGGAGTACCATATAAATATGGGGCCCCAGCACCCCTCTACCCATGGTGTGCTGCGGTTGGTTGTTTCACTCCAGGGAGAGATCGTTAAAAGCCTCAAGCCTCACTGCGGATATATCCACCGCGGCATAGAGAAGATGTGTGAGAAGGATACCTACCCCCAGATCATCCACCTCACCGACCGGATGGACTACCTGTCGGCACATATTAACAACCACGCCGTCTGCCTGCTTGTTGAAAAGGCGCTCGAGGTGGAGGTTCCCGAACGTGTAAAATACATCCGCACCATCATCGACGAACTCAACCGCATCGCTTCCCACCAGCTCTGGTGGTGCAGTTTCGGGATGGACATGGGCGGGCTTACCTGTTACTTTTATGGTCTGCGCGACCGCGAAAAAATTCTTGATATTTTCGAGGAGTCATTCGGTTCACGGTTGCTGCACAGCTCTTATACGCCCGGCGGGCTGATGATGGATATCCATCCCGATTTCCAGAAGAATGTAAAAGCGTTCATTAAATATTTCCGCAAGAAGATCAGGGACTATGATGATCTGCTCACCGGCAACATGATCATGCAGATGCGCACCAAGGGCGTTGGACTTCTGTCAAAAGAAGATGCCATCAGTTATGGCGTTACGGGCCCTTCGGGCCGTGCATCCGGTTTTTCCTGCGATGTGCGCAAGCACCATCCTTATGGTGTTTACGATAAAGTTGATTTCAGGGAGATCCTCGGAACCAAAGGTGATACATTTGAACGCTATATGATGAGAATGAATGAGATGCATGAATCGATGAGGATTATCGAGCAACTCATCGACAACATTCCCGCAGGTGATTATTCAGCGAAGATGAAAGCAGTGCTCAAACTTCCTGCCGGGGAGTATTACCAGCGCGTGGAGGCATCCCGTGGCGAACTGGGTGTATATTGCATCAGCGATGGCAATAAGACTCCCTACCGCATGAAATTCCGTTCACCCAACTTTTCCAACCTCAGCGCCCTTGATCATATAAGCCGCGGGGTGAAGATTGCCGACCTGGTTGCCATTGGCGGTTCCCTTGATTATGTTATTCCGGATATTGACAGATAATAAAAAGTATCTATGAATTTTAGCATCTACGACTTTACGTCATTCAACCAATGGATCGATAAGTTCCTTAACGACAACCTGCCGGCTTTCTGGGCTGTTGCCGTGGAAATGGTCATCATTGGGGTGGCCATCCTGCTCTTTTATGCGCTGGTCGGGTTGTTCCTGGTATATGCCGAACGAAAGGTCTGCGCTTTTATGCAGAACCGGGTCGGCCCTAACCGGGTTGGCCCCTATGGCTTTTTTCAGACCATCGCCGACTTTATCAAGCTGATGCTGAAAGAGCTGATCTATATAAAAAATGCCGACCAGCTGCTTTTCAACCTGGCCCCGTTCATTGTGATTATCGCCTCGTTTATGGCCATCGCGGCCATCCCGTTTGCAAAGGGGCTGCACGCCATCGATTTTGACATCGGCGTTCTGTACGTAATTGCCGTTTCATCGCTGGGGGTCGTAGGTATCCTGCTGGCCGGCTGGTCGAGCAACAACAAATACTCTCTCATCGGAGCCATGCGTTCGGGCGCCCAGATCGTCAGTTATGAACTTTCGGTAGGGCTTTCGCTGATAACCATCATCATCCTGGCCGGAACGATGCAGTTTTCCGAGATCGTGGAAGGACAAAGAGACGGCTGGTTCATTTTCAAGGGACATATCCCGGCATTTATCGCATTCATCATATTCCTGATCTCAAGCACCGCCGAAACAAACCGCGGTCCCTTTGACCTGGCTGAAGCCGAATCGGAGCTGACGGCAGGATTCCATACCGAATATTCGGGGATCAAGTTTGCCTTTTTCTTCCTGGCCGAGTACATGAACATGTTTATCGTAGCCTCCATCGCCGCCACCGTATTCCTGGGAGGCTGGATGCCGTTCCATGTCGGATCCTGGGCAGGCTTCAACCATGTGATGGATTTTATACCGCCATTTGTCTGGTACATCGGTAAAACCTTTTTTGTTATCTGGGTGATGATGTGGTTCAAATGGACCTTCCCCCGTTTGAGGATCGACCAGTTACTGACCCTGGAATGGAAATACCTTTTGCCCATCAACCTGGTCAATATTCTTATCATGGCATTTATCGTATTAATGGGTTGGCATTTTTAGAAAACTATGAACAGCATTTTCGAATACTTTGCAGATATCTTTCACACGGTTAAATCGCTCCTGACGGGGATGAAGGTAACCGGAAGATACTTCTTCAGCCCCTGGGAGATCGTGACCCAGCAGTACCCGGAAAACCGGAAGACCCTGAAAATGTACGACCGGTTCAAGGGTGAAGTGATCATGCCGCACAATGACCATAACGAACATCGCTGCACCGGATGCGGGATCTGTGAAACCGCCTGCCCCAATGGAACGATCGAGATCATCCAGGCGAAGATCGACATGCCCGACGGCAAGAAGAAGCGCATCATCGACAGGCACATCTACCACCTTGGAATGTGCACCTTTTGCGGGTTGTGCATCAAAGCATGCCCGTCGGATGCACTGGCCTGGGGACAGGAGTTCGAACATGCGGTGTTCGACCGGTCAAAACTGAACAAAACCTTGAATCAACCCGGATCATCCATCATAAAAGATATTGTAGAATGACACCAAATCAATTGATGTTTGCGATCTTCTCGGCAGTCATTATCGTTTTTTCCATTCTGACTGTGACCAGCCGGCGTATCCTTCGGGCGGCCACCTTCCTGTTGTTTGTGCTGGTAGCCACCGGGGGCATGTATTTCCTGCTGAGGTTCAACTTCCTTGCAGCCATACAACTTACCCTCTATGCCGGCGGCATTGTGGTGCTGATCATCTTTTCGATCCTCCTTACCAGCCACATTGCCGAGAAACTGGAAAAACCCGATCTGAAAAAAATCATCCCGGCCTTCCTTGTGGCTGCTGGCGGCGCTTTGATCACAATTGCAACCATTTTGCAGCATAAATTCCCGGTGGAGATTGCCTCCGGAAGCGAGCGTACCAACATCCGCGTGATCGCGAAGAGCCTCATCAGTACTGAAAAATTCGGATATGCCCTGCCGTTTGAAGTGATCAGTATCCTGTTGCTGGCCGCCATGGTAGGAGCCATCATCCTTGCAAAGAAACGTAAAGATTAACCTATTTAACATCCAGACGATATGTTCGAAGGCGTACCATTAACCTGGTTTTTGATCACCGGCACCATCATGTTCTTTGTCGGTATTTATGGATTCCTGGTCAGGAAAAACCTGATCACGATCCTCATGTCAACCGAGCTGATCCTTAATTCCGTCAACATCAACTTTGTTGCCTTTAACAAAATCCTCTACCCTGATCATCTGGAGGGAATGTTTTTCAGCATTTTCATCATTGCTGTTGCCGCAGCGGAGGCATCCATGGCCATTGCCATCATCATCAACATTTACCGCCGCCTTGTGAACATCGATGTGGAGAAGATGAATGAAATGAAGTTTTAAAGTCGTGTCGCGTGATGCGTGACGGGAAAATCGTAAATCAAAAATCGTAAATCGTAAATTGCTGACATATGATCGATTTCAGTTACACCGTTTGGATCCTGCTCATCCCCCTGTTCATGTTTGTGGTGGTGGGGCTGTTCGGGAACCGTTTTAAACCGCTGGTTTCCGGGATTGCCGGAACCGCAGGCCTGTTTGTCATGTGGATCCTGTCACTGGTCACCGCCTACAAGTACTTTTTTGTGCTTGAAAAAGCTGCCGACGGCTCATTTCAGAAGTTCCTGGCCTTCAATGTCCGCTGGCTGAACCTGACCGACACCCTGCACATCGACATGGGAGTGCTTCTCGATCCCATCTCGATCATGATGCTGATCGTGATCACCACGGTTTCATTCATGGTGCATCTCTATTCCATCGGTTACATGGATGGTGAAAAGGGGTTCATGCGCTTTTTTGCCACCCTCTCTTTGTTCAGCTTCTCCATGCTCGGGTTAGTTGTTGCCACCAACATCTTCCAGATGTACATTTTCTGGGAACTCGTGGGTGTTTCCTCCTACCTGCTTATCGGTTTCTATTATACCAAAGATTCTGCGGTTGCAGCCTCCAAGAAAGCCTTTATCGTCACCCGGTTTGCCGACCTGGGTTTCCTCATCGGGATCCTGATGCTCTCCTTTTCCACCGGAACTTTTGATTTTCTGACCCTCACGGGTGCCAACAGCCCGGCATTCTCTTCAGGAACCGGGATCATGTTCCTTGGATTATCGACCATGACCTGGTCCATGATCTTCATCTTCATGGGCGGTGCAGGAAAATCGGCCATGTTCCCGCTGCACATCTGGCTGCCCGACGCGATGGAAGGCCCAACGCCTGTGTCGGCGCTGATCCATGCCGCCACGATGGTTGTTGCCGGCGTTTACCTGGTTGCACGCCTTTTCCCCATTTACATATTTGCAGCCCCCGTTGCCCTTGATGTGGTGATGTATGTGGGGGCATTCAGTTCCATATTTGCCGCCATCATCGCCTGCACCCAGTTCGACATCAAACGTGTGCTGGCATACTCCACCATGTCGCAGATCGGCATGATGATGTTTGCCCTCGGCGTTTCGGGATATGGCGGACATGAAGGACTGGGGTACATGGCCTCCATGTTCCACCTCTTCACCCATGCATTTTTCAAATCACTCCTGTTCCTCGCTGCCGGGGCCATCATTCATGCCGTTCACAGCAATGTGATGAATGAAATGGGCGGGTTGCGGAAATACCTGCCCATCACCCATGCAACCTTTTTGATTGCCTGCCTGGCCATCGCCGGAGTTCCTCCATTGTCGGGGTTCTTCAGCAAAGACGAGATCCTCGCTGCGGGACACGAGAAAAGCCTGATGCTTTACTGGGTCGAAATGATCGTTTCGGGATTGACCGCCTTTTACATGTTCCGCCTCTATTTTTCCGTTTTCTGGGGAAAAGAGACCCATTACCACCACACCCCGCACGAAGCGCCGAAACTGATGACCATCCCCCTGATGTTCCTGGCCGTTGGCGCCCTCCTGGCCGGATTGATTCCTTTCTCGGGTTTTGTCACCTCCGACCGCATGCCATTCCAGTCGCACCTTGAAATCGGCATCGCCATTCCGGCCGTACTGGTGGGACTGATCGGGATTTTTACCGCCATGATCTTCTACCGCAAAGAGACAGACCTTCCCGACCGGATATACAATGCACTTGGCGGTTTTTCAAAAGCAGCCTTTCACAAATTTTACATCGATGAAGTATATCTTTTTATCACTAAGAAGATCATCTTCAACTATGTTTCCCGTCCGATCGCCTGGTTCGACCGCCATATCGTGGATGGTGCCATGAACGGAATGGCCTATGTGACCAACGAAACCTCCGAACGCATCAAGCGGTTTCAGTCGGGGCAGTTGCAGCAGTATGCACTTGTTTTTGTATCCGGTGTTGTGCTGATCACCTTGTTATTCACCTATTTAATGACCAACTAATCCGAAAGAATCATGAGTATTCTGACACTGTTCATCATTATACCGGTTCTCACCATAATTGGTATTCTATTCAGCAAATCCCATATGCAGGTGAAATGGGTTGCCGTTGTGGGGATGAGTCTGCAACTTTTGAGCGCCATCGCGCTGATCCTGCTTTACCTGGCCGAACGAAGGGCCGGCAACATGGCCGAAGTGCTTTTCGTACAGGACAATGT
>CAIKNA010000342.1 GCA_903828645.1 uncultured Bacteroidales bacterium | reverse complement strand
TTGGGTGCATATTGCCAAATTTTATCGGTGGTTACATTTTCAGCAGAATGGCTGGTGGAATTCTATCGAAGGAAACTTGCTCAGGTAATTTTCGTGGAAAATCTTGAACTAAAAATCAGTTGATATAATCAGCAGACCCTAACTACCAATGTGATGTATCTTACAAAATTGAATGAAGTTGTCCTGACGATAGCAGAAAAATTACGCAAATATGACCCGGTTGAAGGATCTTCCAACTTCAGGCTGATCCAGTCAGTCATCAGTGAGCTCGAGTACACATCCAATACAGATTCATGGAAAGAATTCGAGGTCAGGTTTCAAAATGTTCATGTCGATTTCTACAAAAAGCTGGGTGAACAGTTTCCGGATTTGACACCTAACGAACTGAAATTGTGCGCATTTATGCGGCTAAACATGAGTACGAAGGAAATTTCATCACTTACTGGCCAGTCGCAGGACAGCGTCCGCCAGGCACGTTCCAGACTGCGTCAGAAACTAGGTGCATCCAAGGATGAAAACCTGGTGAATTTCCTTTCCCAGATTTGAAATTATCCAGTAAAGATCTTCCGCATACCCCTGACCGCCACCTGAAAAAAATTCGGATGTGCAGGTCACTCCTTTAGGGAGATGGATTAATGGCGAACTTTCCCGTATAACATACAGTAAATCAATTATGTCACACTTTGTCACGGTGCCGGCACTTTTTGTCATGGCATAATAATAGGATAAAGCGTCATCCCGCAATAATTTTGCCAACTGAACCAACTAAACCAATTGTGTCTGAAAATTCAGAAAATAAAGAAACCCGTGATCAGTGGCTGATCGATCTTAATGAAATGATCAAGAAGAAAAGAGAAGTGAATGAAACGTTACGGAAAATGTGTGCATCGTTAGCGGCAATTTTTCCCGAAAGGGGGACCCCTCATGACGATGACACATCAACACAGCCTACCAATAAACCCAGTTAATATAGTATCAACCAAAAAAGCAAAACAATGAAAAAAACGTTTATTACTCTGATTTTCTTGATGATCATCAGTGCATTGTCGTATGGCCAGTTAACCGGATCATACACCATCCCGGGAACACCCTATGCCACGGTTAGTGCGGCAATTTCGGCCCTGAATGCCCAGGGGGCAGGAACGGGAGGAGTGATATTTAATGTTGCAGGTGGTTACACCGAAACATTTTCTTCCCTGACGGCAGGTTTAATCACAGCCACAGGTACCGCGGCCAACCCGATCGTGTTTCAACGCAGTGGTGCCGGCTCCAATCCGGTTATTACCGGTTGCATCACTGGTCCCGGCACGACCGATTATATTATCGGTCTCCAGGGAGTTGATTACATCACTTTTGACGGGATTGACGTTTCAGAAACGACCGGAGTTATTGAATGGGGTTATGCAATTCTGAAAAATTCGACTACAGATGGTTCACAATATGTAACGGTGAAGAACTGTAGCATCACCCTGAATAAGGTCAATACCAATACGGTTGCAATTTATTCAGCGAATGTTACACCTGCTGCTCCTTTAACCCAGCTGACAATAACCGATGCTGCAGGCGGCAATTCGAACAACAAGTTCTATTCCAATACCATTTCGGGATGTTATAACGGGATTATTATCAACGGATTCAATGATCCTGTTGCACCCTATTTCTATTACGATCAGTCGAATGAAATCGGGAAGGATGGAGGCAATACCATTTCAAGTATCGGAGGAAGTTCCCTGGCAGCCTATGGAATCCTCACCTCCAGCCAAAACCGTTTGACCATTGCCAACAACCTGATAAACGGTACAGTTTCAAATACTACGGGAACCTGTGCCGGAATCCAGTTGAACCCGGCCAAAAATGCAACAGTAACCGTTCATGACAATACTGTAAGCCTCGCTTACAACGGCAGTTCTGTTTTTTATGGTTTTTACAACAGTATGGGTACTACCTGCACCGATAATACCTATAACTTTTATAATAATATCGTAACAAATTGTTCCAGCCCGAACACTTCATCGGGATGTTACTACATTTTTAATACCCATTCTGCCGTAAACAGCAACCTTTATAACAACCAGGTCACCAACAATACTTACGGGTCGGCTACTACAACCGGCAGCGGCACCATTTACGGGTTCTACTCTGAGGGATCGTCATCCACACCATCAACGAACTACATCTATGGAAACAGCATTACAGGCAATGTCCGTAAACAGTCAGGAATCTCCAGTGGAACAACTAACTACATGTATATTAAGGGGGGGAACAATGCTGTGATGACAAGCATTCACGACAATATCATCGCAAATGATACGAACAACGCGAACGCCGGAAGTATTGTTAATTGCATCTGGTTCAACAACACCTCCCTTATTAAAAAACTTTACAACAACACGGTTAACAATATCCAGCAATCGAACGGACAGATTACCGGAATATATTTGGCTGAGGGAAGCAACCAGTCAGTGTACAACAATAAAATACAGAATCTGAAAACAAAGGGAATCAACTCAAGTGCCACTATTTACGGGATGGACCTCGAAGGTTCCAGTTCGGGCGGACCAATGTACGTTTACAATAATTTTGTCGGAGAATTAAGGGCGCCCGGTTCTACATCTTCCACTGCGTTATATGGAATCTTTGGTTATGGAACAGGCCTTACCGTTCTCGGTATTTATAACAATACGGTTTATCTCGACGGGACATCAACTGGCACCGGGTTTGGTACCGTTGGTCTTTTAATTACAGCAGATCCTCACAGCGCGGATATTCGCAACAATATCATAGTCAACAATTGCACTCCGACGGGTACAGGTATGGCCATTGCACTGAAATCGTTCGGTTATAGTCTTTATCAGCAAGGAATCACAAATTTTGCATCCACGGTCAACAATAACAACTATTATGCGGGAACTCCCTCGTCAACTCACCTGATCGCCTACATCACCGACGGAACCAACTTCAGAAGCGACATGACCCTTGATGCATACAGGTTGAGAGGATGGCCCAGGGAGAGCAACTCGATCACTGAGAACACTCCATTTGTCAATGTTACAGCCTCCCCATACGATCTGCATCTGAGCAATACAACCCCAACACAGTGTGAAAGTGCAGGCCAGGTAATTTCATCGCCTATAAGCATAATTACTGATTACGACAATGATGCCCGTTTTCCCAATGCAGGATATCCTGACAATCCTTCATTCCCGGCTGTTGCTCCCGATATGGGTGCCGACGAAATGGCCGGGATCCCGAATGACCTGACGGCGCCTGCGATTATCTACACACCTTTATTGAACTCCACTTCGACTGATGAACGGGTTTTAACAGCTTCGATTACAGATGCCCATGGAGTGCCGGGTTCAGGTAACGGAATGCCACGTTTGTGCTGGAAAAAGTTCGCTGCCGGAACCTGGAATTATGTTACAGGCGTATCCATCGGGAACGACCAATACACCTTTACCTTCGGTGGCGGTGCAAATACCGGCGACAGTATTTACTATTACGTGGTTGCCCAGGATCAATACACCACGCCAAATGTCGGGACATTCCCGATACTGGGATCGGGAGGCTTTTCAACCAATCCTCCTGCCGCATCGACCGCACCCACGTCCCCTAATGCATATAAGATCATTCAGGGAAGATGCGGCACCTTGACTGTCGGGGTTGGCAAGGATTTTCCGACTCTTACAGCTGCAATCAATGATATTTCAGGTGAAGGGCTGACATGTCCGGTCGTCCTTCTGCTTACCGATAACCTCTATGCTTCCGAAACCTATCCCATCATCATCAACCCGATCCCGGGGGCAAGTGCAACCAATACGCTTACCATCAGACCCGCTGCAGGTGTAACCCCTGTTTTTGAGACCTCTTACGCGTATACAGCCCCGTATTACTGGAGCATGATCACCCTGAACGGCGCCCAGTATGTGATCTTTGACGGATCAAACAGTGGAGGAACCGACCGGAGCCTCACTTTCAGAAACAATGCCATCAACGGAGGATCGGCAACCATAGGGTTATATTACAACGGTGTGGCAGGTGCCGGGAATATTACCATAAAAAATTGCATCGTCCAGGCATATTCTACGGCAAGCCTGAACACACAGGCAATTGTTTGCTGGGAAATCACAGGTCTGGGAGGATACCACGATCTCGTGATTCAGAATAACGAAATAAACAGCGCCAAATATGGAATCCAGGTAGGTGGTGTTTCAGGACATGTTAGTAACAATGTTGTAATCATAAATAACACGATCGGGTCACTTGATCCATTCAAAGGTATAGGAGCAACTGGTATCCAGCTCTGGTATTCAAACAATACGGTGGTCCAGGGGAATGAGATCATGGGCACTACCCAGGGATTGAGCATGAACGCTACCCCGGTTGGAATCACCATGTTGACAGGGTGTACCAATACAAAGGTAAAGCATAACCTCATCCACGACATCATTAATCCCGGCACCACCGGCGGTGCCAATGGTATTCTTTATCAATCGGATGCAACAACAGTTTCTGAAATTTCTGATAATGTGATCTATAATATTAAAGCTGCCGGGTCCAATACCTCGATTACCGGTGCAAATCCATTTGGTATTTTTATTTATTCGGGTGGAAATATGAAAATTCTGCACAACACGATCTCCATGCAGGGTAATTACCTGAGTCCAGGCGTTGCCGTAATGTCGGCATGCGTAGGTTTCCGTAACAGCAACAGCCTGATTGATTTTCGTGACAACATCCTCATGAATTCATCACAGCCCTCTTCCGGGTCACCTGCGTCCAAATCCTATTGCATCACGATCAGTTACAATCCTTCGTTTACGGCACTCAATTATAACGATTACTATTCCAACGGAATTGGTGCACAAATTGGCTCATGGCTGGGCACAGATGCCACAACACTTGCCGCCTGGCAGTTGGCTTCGGGACTGGATGCCACCTCGGTAAGTGTTGATCCTTTATTTACATCTTCAACCAATTTGGTTCCTACCACCACCTCAATGGTCAAAGCCGGCTATTATTTCGCGACTTTACCGGTTGACTATGCCGGATTAACCCGCACCAGCCCGCCGGATATCGGGGCTTACGAATTTTCCATCATTACAATTGTCGCCACTGCACCTGCAACAGCACTTACGACAACAACTGCCACCCTGAACGGAACGGTCAATCCAAACAGTTATGATGCAAATATTTACTTCGATTATGGACTGACTGCAGGCTATGGAACAACGGTAAATGGAACGCCGTTTCTGGTCAATGGGGGAGTTGTACAAAGTATCAACACTCCAATCACCGGGCTTGCCGCAAGTACGACCTATCATTTCAGGATCAGGGCTTTAACCTTTGGTGGTGTAAGTGTTTTCGGCAACGACCTCACCTTCACAACTCCTGCCGGAATACCGGCCACCACTACAGTAACGGGAACAGTGACAAGTGTGATGGATACCTGTTACAATGCCACCAGTACGATCACTGTGGCCGGCACTCCGGATTCATTTATTGTAGAGAACGGAGGCAGTGCCACCTTTATAGCCGGCGTGAACATCATCTATCTTCCAGGAACTATCATTCAATCAGGAGGATACATGCATGGATACATTACGCTTACAAACGAATATTGCAATGCATTACCTCGACCGGCTGCACCAGAAAAAGCAGGGATAGCGGGAACTACTTTCAGCACCGACCGATTGTTCTTCAGCCTTTATCCGAACCCGACCACAGGGAACTTTACCCTTGTCAGGAAAGGGGACAACCTTTCCGGCATTGTTAACGTTGAAGTTTACAATTTTAAAGGCGAAAAGGTAATGACAGACAACATGATCGGCGAGAAGATGCATGACTACAGGTTTTCTGATATGGCAACCGGACTTTACTTTGTAAAAGTGATTGCAGATGGGTATGTTGAAACCATGAAGCTTGTTAAATTGTAATCTGATGCTTTTACAAAGTCAGTTGTGACTTCGTCAGCATGATCGTACCAGGGTGCAAATAATCGGTTTCTGATAATTTGCACCCTGGTATTTACAGATAAATTCAACCCCGATTTCCCGGAACGGTTTTGCAAATTAAAACAGGATAAGGGAAAAATAAGCATTTATGTTATTCCAGATAATCTCTTGCTATTCGTTCTTTTCAAATGATGAGATTACCCTTGAATTAGATTCAATAATGGGTTACTTTTGTATTTCACTGAGAATCATAAATCATGTGAATAAGGGTTTAAACTTGTTTAATTATAATGCCTAAGGATGACATAGTAATGCCACCACTTCACGGTTAATGGTGCTTCGCAATTTCTAAGTCTTTAAAAATATCAACCCTTTGGGTTTAAAAAAATGCAGCCCCTGATTCAAATTATTCCTTATCGAATAGAAATTGAAACTATTCTCTTCAAACAAGCTCACAAAAATGAAAATACCTTGTAATTTTCCAACTAACCATTTAATAAAAAATCAGAATCTCATGAAAACAAAAATCAGTTTAATCTGCACTTTAATAATCCTGACTTTTATTTTGCCGGGTAATTGTGTGCAGGCACAAAAACAGACCAGGAAGCCCAATATCATCATTATCTGGGGCGATGATATCGGGCAAACGAACATCAGTGCTTATTCTATGGGGGTTATGGGTTACAAAACACCGAACATCGACCGGGTTGCCAAGGCAGGTGTATTATTTACCGATTATTATGCCGAACAAAGTTGTACTGCCGGCCGTGCTGCATTTATCACAGGTCAGTGTGGGTTACGCACAGGTTTAACCAAGGTTGGTGCACCCGGGGCAAGTGCAGGGCTTCAGGACAGGGATGTTACCATTGCCCAGTTATTGAAAGGCCAGGGTTATGCAACAGGTCAGTTCGGGAAAAACCATTTGGGCGACCGCGATGAATTTTTGCCAACCATGCATGGCTTTGATGAATTTTATGGCAGCCTCTATCACCTGAATGCTGAAGAAGAGCCTGAACAAAGGGATTTTCCAAGTGATAAAGATATTCCCGGTTTCAGAGCGAAATTCGGCCCACGTGGGATGTTGCATAGTTTCGCAAATGCTGATGGCACGCAGAAAATTGAAAACCTTGGCCCGCTTACCGCAAAGCGCATGGAAACAGTTGACGATGATTTTGCTCAAAGGGGTGCGGCTTTTCTTGAAGAACAGGTTAAGGCTGGCAAGCCGGTATTTCTGTGGGTAAACTTCACCCATATGCACTTCCGCACCCATGTTAAACCTGAAAGTGTAGGTCAGTCTGGCCGTTGGATGAGCGAATATGCTGATGCCATGATTGACCATGACAAGAATGTTGGAACCGTCTTGGATATGATCGATAAATTAGGCATTGCCGACAATACCATTATTATGTATGCCACCGATAACGGCCCTCACCAAAATTCATGGCCCGATGCCGGAACCACTCCTTTCCGCAGTGAAAAAAACACAAACTGGGAAGGTGCCTACCGGGTGCCGGCTATGGTTAGCTGGCCCGGACATATTAAACCGGGGACAGTTTCGAACGATATTATTTCACATCTCGACTGGATGCCTACGCTGCTGGCAGCTGCGGGTGTGCCGGATATAAAAGAAAAATTACTGACCGGTTATACCGTTGGTGGTAAAACTTACAAGGTGCATTTGGACGGTTATAACATGTTGCCTTTACTTACCGGGCAAACAACGGAAGATCCCCGAAAGGAATTCTTCTACTTTAATGATGATGCACAGCTAACAGCACTTCGATATGATAACTGGAAGGTGGTTTTTATGGAACAAAGAGTGCAAGGTACCATGGCGCTTTGGGCTGAACCTTTCGTAACACTCCGGATGCCAAAATTATTCAACCTTCGCTCTGATCCATATGAGAGAGCTGATGTTACGTCGAATGTCTATTGGGATTGGGAACTCAACCGTGTTTATTTGTTTTTAGCGGCACAACCTTATGTCGGAAAATTCATTGCCACATTTAAGGATTTTCCACCCAGTCAGACTCCCGCTGCATTTAACCTGGATGAGGTCATGAAGAAGATGTCGGAAAATAACGGAAACGATTAAATTATAATCAAAAATTAACAGACAACGGTCATCCCTTGGGTGGCCGTTGTCTATTTAATTCTTAAAATTATAGAATATGAAAATTCCAGGTTTTCTTCTTCTGACATTAGTGCTTTTTATCTCCGGAAGCGGGAAACTCTTTTGTCAAACCACAGCTCCCAAAGCAAAGGCCAGAACCTTTACCATTTTGCATACCAATGACCTTCATTCAAGTTTTATCGGGATGGGACCCTCTTCAGATTACACACCCTTTGAATTGAACAATGATAAAACCACAGGTGGCTATGCACGTCTGGCAGGTCTGATCAACCAAAAGAAGGCATCGCATGAAAAGCAGGGTGCCGTATTGATACTGGATGCGGACGATTACAGCATGGGTACGCCATTCGGGGCTGCATCACGCGAAACCGGTGGCGAATTCCAGATAATGGCAAAAATGGGGTTTGATGCAACTACATTCGGAAATCATGAATTCGATTTGGGGCCCAAAGGACTGGGTGAAGAAATATCAGTTGCCGCCAAAGCAGGATTTGTTGTGCCTATTCTTGCCTCCAATACAAATTTAGACTCAAAAGATTCTACTTTACAGGATCTGCAAAAAATGACGAAGGACGGAATTATCCTGCCCTATAAAATAATTGAGCGTGATGGGATTCGTTTTGGGCTCTTTGGTCTGTTGGGAAAAGAGGCGACTTTTTACACGGGAGGCGCTGGTGCCGTTAAGTTTAACGATGCAATTGAGACTGCAAAAAAGAGAGTCAAAATACTTCGCGACAGTTTAAAAGCAGATGTGATAACTTGCTTAAGTCATGGAGGGGTTGAAAAAGATACCGATGGGAAATATACCAAAGGCGACGATATTCACCTGGCGGAAGCTGTTTCCGAGATCGACATCGTGATCTGTGGTCACAGTCATACTGCGCTGAAGGAAGCAATCGTCAATCAAAGAATGGCAGGCTATCATGGATTACCTGGGCCGACTACCGGTTAATAAGGGGTCAAAGTTACCTGTGGTTCCGGTGGATGCCCGAGCATCTGAAGTGCGGGCTCTAAAGATGAAATAATGATAATTGTAATTAAATATTTTCAATTTTTCGGATTATGAAACAGTCGCTATTGAATCAATTTCAATCGAAACGCCAAAGTATAGATGACCGGATTGCCGCAGGAAAGGAGCTTCGGAAAAAGTATCCACGTATCCTGCATGGCGAATATAAACCGTCAGCCGACCGGGCAGATCCGGTTTCTATCCTTGAAGAGCAGGGAAAAAGTCGCCTGAAGGAATTAGTACCTGTTCGTTACGCCAGAATGCTCACTTCCTCTTTCGCATTTCTCCGTGGTGGGGCCGCCATCATGGTTGCCGACCTTGCAGCCAATGGCCAGAATACGGGCATCAATGTGCAGGCATGCGGTGATCTGCATGTAGCAAACTTTGGGGTCTTCGCCTCAGCTGAGCGCAACCTGGTTTTCGGCATCAATGATTTTGATGAGACAATGCCAGGTCCATGGGAGTGGGATATGAAACGGCTCGTAACCAGCATCGTGGCCAGTGGAAGGTTTTTGGGTGCCGACAAGGACTTGTGTGCGGAATCCGTTCAAGCAGCGGTAAGTTCATACCGCAAACGCATGAAACAATTTGCATTCATGGGTAACATGGAGTTATGGTATTCGACCATCAACGAAAATGACATTCTAAATACCCTTTCCCCCTCGGCACGCAAAGGGGCGGAAAAGATCATGGGTAAAGCGCGCCAGCGAAGCCATATGCAGGTGCTGAGCAAACTCACTGACATCATCGATGAGAAATACCGTATGCGGGAAAATGCGCCATTTATCGTTCGTGAAACCCATACTCAGAAGGGAAGAACCATCGAAGAGGCTTTGGGATTATTGCTCGAATCCTATTTTCTTTCGCTTGCCGATGACCGGAAAAAACTGCTACAAAATTACCGTATTGTGGATGTTGCCCGGAAAGTAGTCGGTGTGGGCAGTGTGGGAACACGGTGCTGGGTTATGTTCCTTTTGGGAAACCATTCAGATGATCCACTGTTTCTCCAGGTAAAGGAGGCTCAGCCCTCCGTTCTTGAGCCATATGGTCCCAAATCGATTTATGAAAACCAGGGTCGCAGGGTAGTGGAGGGGCAGCGTTTAATCCAGGGGGCACCTGATATTTTCCTCGGATGGGGAGAACAGGATGGTACCCATTTTTATCTCCGCCAGTTGCGTGATTGGAAAGGTGGACTTGAATTTGATCCCAAAGTGGTCAAAGCTAAAAACTATCCCCAGTATTGTTCGTTGTGTGGCTGGGCCATGGCGCTTGCCCATGCAAAGTCGGGAGATCCGGCAATGATCTCAGGATATATGGGTAACAGCGATGAACTGGATAAAGCCATGTTGAAATTTGCACTGGCTTACGCCGAACAGAATGAAAAAGATTTTAAGGCGCTTAAAGCTGCGGCCAAAAGCGGAAGGATAAAAGTAGCAACAATTAAATAGTATCCATTAAAGGTAAATCATCAATGTCAAACAAAAATGTTTATGAAACACAAAGCTAAATATGGAACACTGCTGATAGC
This sequence comes from uncultured Bacteroidales bacterium, assembly GCA_903828645.1. Classification (GTDB taxonomy): domain Bacteria; phylum Bacteroidota; class Bacteroidia; order Bacteroidales; family FEN-979; genus CAIVAT01. The sequence continues at coordinate 6,575 of CAIKNA010000342.1, read as the reverse complement.
CATAATTTTGACAGCGTTCGGTTGTTCTCCCAGACAACCAAAATCAGAACAAACCGCTAATGGTTTTAAGGGAACTATCAAACTCGATGTCCGCGATTCAAAGGCCGATTGGGCGCCGTATACACGCAAAAAAGCCCCGGAAGGAGCTCCAAACATCCTGTTCATTTTATATGATGATACCGGATTGGGCGCATGGTCACCCTACGGAGGAAGAATCAACATGCCAACAATGGATAAGCTGGCAGCCGATGGTTTGACATACACGCAGTGGCACACCGTTGCCCTTTGTTCACCTACCCGTTCTTGTATCAATACCGGCCGCAACCATAACCTTAACGGAATGGGTATAATTACAGAAGGTGCGAATGGTTTTCCTGGATATAGTTGTCAGTTACCCCAGCAAACTGTTACAATGGCGCAAATCCTCAATGATAACGGATGGAGCACATTCTGGCTTGGGAAGGATCATAACGTTCCTGAAACTGACCTCTCTGCAGGGGCCAACAAAAGTCAATGGCCACTTCAGCAGGGCTACGACCGCTTTTATGGTTTTATCGGTGGTGAAACCAATCAGTTTTATCCTGACCTTACAGAAGACAATCATGCTATTGAACAGCCTTATGGTCCTGATCAAGGCTATCATTTATCGAAAGACCTTGCGGATCAGGCAATAAAGATGATCAGTGACCAAAAATCTGCAAATCCGTCCAAGCCCTGGTTTATGTGGTATTGCCCGGGAGCTAACCACGCCCCTCATCAGGCCCCCAAAGATTATATCGCTAAATACAAAGGCAAATTTGATGACGGATATGATGCTTACCGCAAATGGGTATTGCCCCGCATGATTGAAAAAGGAATATTACCAAAAGGCACCAATCTGACTGATTTTAACCCGATGCCGCAAGATCAGGCCAACCCCGCAGATTTTGTACGCCCATGGGAGAGTCTTAATCCGGACGAAAAGAAATTATTCTCCCGCTTATGCGAAGTATATGCCGCATTCTCTGAATATACCGATGTTCAGATTGGGCGCATCATTGACTACCTGAAACAAACCGGGCAGTATGACAATACCATCATAATGTATGCAGCCGATAACGGTGCATCCGGAGAAGGCACACCCAATGGCTCAGTGAATGAAAATAAATTCTTTAATGGTTTCCCGGATGATCTGGCAGAGAATATGAAGTTGATTGATGAATTGGGAGGCCCCAATACCTATGAGCACTATCCGACGGGTTGGGCAGCAGCGTTTTCAACTCCTTTTAAAATGTTTAAACGCTACTCAAACTATTCAGGTGGGACTTGTGATCCTTTAACTATTACCTGGCCTAAAGGAATCAAGGCACGCGGCGAAATCCGAAACCAGTATCATCATGCAGTGGACATCGTTCCGACCATTCTCGAAATCTGCGGACTGGAAATGCCAAAAGTTTACAGGGGTGTGGAACAGATCCCGTTATCGGGTGTTTCGATGAAGTACACCTTCAATGCCAAACCCGATGATCCAACACAGAAACATGTGCAATACTATAGCATGCTCGGTACCCGTGCTATTTGGCAGGATGGCTGGAAGGCTGTGGCAGTGCATGCGCCACTTACTGATAAGGGAAAATTTGATCAGGATAAATGGGAACTTTACCATGTAGATGTTGACCGTTCTGAATCAAAGGATATTGCCAAAGAAAATCCTGAAAAGTTAGATGCATTAAAGAAATTGTGGTTGGAGGAAGCAACTAAAAATCAGGCATTACCTCTGGATGACCGCACTACCATGCAAATCATTACAACTGAGCGTCCAACTGAAGAAACAGAACGCGACAGCTATACCTATTATCCACATACAAGTGCTGTACCCGAAGCTGTTGCAGTAAATGTCAGAGGCAAATCGTTCAAGATTGTGGCCAATATTGAGATTACGGATGCCAATGCCTCCGGGGTGATTTTTGCCCACGGCTCCCGCTTTGGTGGTCACAGTTTATTTATTAAAGACCATAAATTATATTATGTATATAATTTCCTTGGCATCAAAGAACAGCAACTGGTATCCGGAACTTCTCTTAAACCGGGAAAGTACACCGTGGGGATGGAGTTTGCAAAGGAAAAAACTGGTGAACACCACGAGTCAACCGGAACAGCAAAACTGTATATAAACGACAAGGAAGTTGCCTCCGGCCCAATGACAGCCCAGGTGGGAAAATTCACCCTGGTCGGTGACGGCTTGTGTGTGGGTTATGACAGCGGAGATCCTGTTAGCAAACAATACAAATCTCCCGGCGAATTTAAAGGCGGTAATATTGCTTTTGTGAAGGTTAGCACAGGCAAAGAGAAATACAGCGACCTGGCAACAGAAGCTGCAAGAGCCCTTGTTGCGGAATAAAGGCAATTTCCTGTTGAAAGACATCATGATCTTAATTGTCAACAGGATTAGCCGAAAAAAAAGATCCAACGGCCATCGGTTTGGTGACCGTTGGGTTCATTTTTTAAAATTTTTATCACAGAATTAGTAAATAAATGCAATGAAAAATAAATACACTTTCAAGTCACTGATTGTGGTCATCTTCTTCTTTGTTTCACGAGTCTTGATTGCCCAGGAAGCCAAGCCTGCCGAAACTGCTGAAGATCTGGCTAGAAAGCTGAGCAACCCGATCGCATCGCTGATCAGTGTTCCGTTTCAAAACAATCTGGATGTCGGGATAGGTCAGTACAAAGGAGCAAGAAATACGCTGAACTTTCAGCCGGTAATCCCGATACATCTTTCTCCAAAGCTCAATTTAATTACCAGGGTTGTTCTTCCTTTCGTCACGCAATATAATATCACGAAGGAGGGATCCTATCAAAGCGGGCTGAGCGATGCCGTTGCCAGCGCTTTTTTTTCACCTGCCATTACGAAGCACGGAATTACCTGGGGTGTTGGTCCGGTGTTCCTTTTACCTGTTGCAACTGACAGTCTCCTTGCTTCAAAGAAATTTGGAATTGGGCCTACTGGTGTGATTCTTGGACAGATCAAGGGTTGGACGATCGGCGCCCTGGTTAACCAGATATGGTCAGTAGCGGGAGCAAAAGACCGTCCTGATGTAAACCAGATGTTTGTCCAACCATTTGTGGTTTATAATTGGAAAAGCGGTGCGGGGGTCGGGATCAATGCTGAAATGACCCAAAACTGGCATGCAAATACTACATCAATCTTTATTAACCCTATCATAACAGGAGTTACCAAATTGGGTAAACAGACCATTCAGCTTGTCATCGGGCCTCGTATCCAGGTGGCGGCGCCTTCAGGGGGTAAAGCTGATTTTGGTATGCGGGCAGCATTGGTTTTTGTTTTTCCAAGATAAGATTCTATAATTAGCTTCCCATTAAATGAAATCAAATAATACCAGACACAATGAAAAACAGCAGCTTTATTTTAAGAACAATATTTTTTGCAGCCATTATTGCAACCTTTTGTTTAACTGTTCAAGGACAACGGGACAACCAAAGTCCATCAAATACAAGGAGCAATACTGGTCAAACCAAAAGCCGGACTTCCCCTGGCAATAATGCAAAAACACAACCTTCGGCGTCCCCAGTGAACGCCAAAGGGGCGGGCAACAATATGGGCCCTCGTACTGATCAGAATAAAAATGTCAACAATAAAAATTCAAACATCAACAATAATAAAAGCACGAATATTAATAGCAACAAGAATGTTAATGTTAATAAAAACACAAATGTTAATGTTAACAAGAATGTAAATGTGAATGTAAATCACACCGTTTATGCACGGCCAGCTCCTCGTCCTTATTATTACCATCCGTATACACCGTATCATTATGGTCCGGCTTTTCATCCGGTTGGCTTTTTCATTGCCGCTATTGCGGTAACGGCTGTTGCAGTAAGTGTGGCCAATCAAAAATATTATTATGATGCGGGTGTGTATTATTCGAAAAGTTCCAATGGTTATGTTGTGATCCCCGCCCCTCCGGGTGCCGTTATAACAGCCCTGCCGCCAGGCAATACACCAGTGGTTGTAGTAGATAATAGGTTCTATTATTATGGAGGTGCCTATTATGTAAAAGAAAATACCGGCTATAAAGTGGTAGAACCTCCCATTGGTGCTATTGTAACAAACATTCCCGAAGGCGGGAAAGAAGTGGAGATAAACGGGATAAAGTATGTAAAGATAAACGACTCCTATTACCAACCAGTCAAGAACGATGGTAAGGATGCATACCAGGTTGCTGAAGTGAAAAAGTAACAGACCAAATTCATAGAATTATACCTTCCTTTTGGATAAAAACAACAAATACTTCAGTAAATTTTTCACTCTCTGAAGGACGACTGGACATTTCACAAGATAGTACGGGTTCGGTTACGGCAAATGACTACATACGTGACCAGGATGTAAAATATATTCAATATACAAAAAACAAAGCACTGATAAACAGTGCTTTGTGGCGGGAGTGAGGGAGTCGAACCGCCTCCGTGGTGTATTGATTTTACTGATGTTTCCGGAGGTAAGTCGGGTGTTGTGGCAACTTCTTAGCCGGGTTTTTTAACAGTTTTTAAGCTGACCTGAATGGGTCAGGGGTTCTGTGCTTTCCGTATCCTATCCTTTCCGAAATTTCAATACATGTAAGGCAAATTAAGTAAATTTACAAAGGATAATCAAACAGCAATTAATTATTAGATGTGTTGAACTCTGATTTGACGGAACAATGCTTACCTTGGCTGTTATAATTATCCAATCCAGAAACGATATTGAAGCAAAGAGCAACCTTCCTGGCCATATTGTGCGATCAGCGATGAAGGAAGGAGTATATGTATGAACGACGAATTAAAGCGATACGTTCAACCAAGTCACCAAGGCTTAAAAGGAGATGACCATGATGGAGAAGATTTCAAGGTTGAATTTCTCCGGCAGGCATTTGATGAGAGCATTGAAGATGTTGAAAAGAAGATCACCATCTGAACCTTCGGGAGTTCCGCTGGGGCGGAACTCCCTTTTTTAATGTTCGTAGTGGCAAAATAATTCGCTGTGGTGATTCTAATCTAATGTGAAATCGATGGTTGAATTTTTTTCTTTTCAACAACAACCTTTTTTTAGGGTGTCTCTATCGTTCTCTTTTCCTACATTTGAACAAGAATCGTACAATAACCATGAAACTAACACTATTATCTCCCCGAAAATCACTCAATAAAGCCTACCTCAAGGTTAAACCCTCCCGGAGTGAAATTGAGTTGTTCAAGCAAAATCTTATTGGCCTTCTTGATGGTTTGGATGAAACAGAATCGGAAGAGCACAACAAAAACGACCTGGTCACTTTTCTGAAGAGTACCTTCTATCAAAAGTTTTATGTCAATACAAAAGGCCGTAATGACCTTGTGATCCACAACGGCCCCGATGCAAAAAGTTTTGCCGGTGTTTTGATCGAAGCAAAGAAACCGTCGAACAAGTCCGAAATGATCAGGCAGGATAACCTGAATGCAAAAGCATTTCATGAGCTTATCCTTTACTATCTTAGGGAACGGATCACCAACCACAACCTGGAGATCAAGCATCTGGTGGCTACAAACATTTATGAATGGTACATTTTTGATGCCGGCCTTTTTGAAAAATTGTTTGCTCACGATAAAACCTTTGTAAAGCAGTTCACCGACTTTGAAGAGGGCAGACTGTCGGGAAATACGACCGACTTCTTTTACAAACAAATTGCAGAACCATTCCTTTCGGGGATGTCTGATGACCTTAGCTTTACTGTATTCGATTTCCGGGAGTATGATAAACCCTTGCGGAATGAGGACAAGAAAGACGATTCAAAACTGATTGCATTATATAAGTTGCTCTCTCCCGAGCATTTGCTGAAACTTCCTTTTTCAAACGACAGTAACAGCCTCGACAAAGCGTTCTATGCCGAATTGCTGCATATCATCGGGTTGTCCGAATCAAAGGAGGGAAGTAAGAAAGTCATTGGCCGAAAAAAAGATGGACAACGGGATCCTGGTTCCCTGATTGAAAATGCAATCATCCAGATCGACAGCCGGGATATGCTCAGCCGGATCGACAAGCCATCCCGTTTTGGAGAAACAACTCAGGAGCGACTTTTTAACGTGTCGCTTGAATTGGCGATTACCTGGATCAATCGTATTTTGTTTTTGAAACTGCTCGAAGCCCAATTGATCAACTATCATAAAGGCGAAGAGGAATATGCATTTCTCAACAGTGACAAACTGAAGGGATTTGATTCGCTGGACAGCCTGTTTTTCCGGGTCCTTGCCATAAAGACCACTGATCGCGACCCTGCGGTGGCAAAACTGTTTGAAAAGGTCCCCTACCTGAACAGTTCGCTCTTTGAACCAACAGAGCTGGAACGCAACACTATTTTTATCAGCAACCTGCAGGATGATTGCCTGATCCCGATTCATCCCGGAACTGTATTGAAAAACAACAACGGGAAACGACTCACCGGGAATATGGGTGGCTTGGATTACCTCTTCGCTTTCCTGGATGCCTATGATTTCTCGGGTGAGGGCGCAGAAGAGATCCAGGAGGAGAACAAAACGCTGATCAATGCCTCTGTTCTTGGATTGAT
>CAIKNA010000341.1 GCA_903828645.1 uncultured Bacteroidales bacterium | reverse complement strand
GCCTGCAACCACCCTCCTTATGGTCTCCATCGACCCGGCCAATCAAATCCCGGAATGGAACGAAACCGACAACATAGCTTCCGACAACATGTGTTTTGAATTTCAACCTGTTCCGCATTGCGGGACAAATTTCTGGGAACGTGGTTACCTGATCAACCAGTCGGCTGTTCTCTCTGTTGGATTAGCTGTTTCGCATCTTTATAAAGCCAGCCAGGTGAAGGTTAAATTCGAGGTCTCAGGACCGGGGATCAACGGCACGCTCAACCTTGGAAGCGGAACGCTGAACAATGCCGTCAAAAACTGTTATTACTGTCCTGATGTGGTTTCATTGCCGCTCCCGTTTACTTTTTTACTTCCCGGCACCTATACTTTCACGATGACGGCCGACCCGTTAAACACCTACATCGAATGTGATGAGAACAACAATATGCTGGTGGTCCAGGTGCATGTTACCGAACAGCCCGACATGAGAATCCTGTCACAGTTCATCAATCCGTCGAACCTGAATCCTTTTCCAAATGATCCGGTATCGCTGCTGGTGAGCTATGAAAACATAGGCTATCCAAACGTGAACGATGTGATGAAGTTGAAAGTGCTGGTCGACAATGTTCCGCTAGATTCGGTTTACCCGGTTTCAGGTCTTGTCACCGGGGAGCATGCCACCATTGCCATACCCACACCATGGTCAAGCAATCTCCAGGGGGCCCATGTCATCCGGGCGATCATCGATGCCGACCACCAGGTTCCCGAGACCGATGAAATGAATAATGAAGCTACCAGGGCAATTATTGTAGGTCAGGCGGCAAACCTCTATTTTCAGGCATTTGCTCCATCTAACGCAGCTCCCGGCCTGGAAGCGAATATCTTCATCCACGCCCGGATCGGAAATAACGGCGCGCAAAACTGCAATTCCACCATCAAATTCTTTTACATAGCCAATTCCGCTGATACCATTCCCATCGGGCAAACCAGTATTTCGCTGCAGGGTCACGACAGCATTATGGTAACGATGCCATGGAATGTAGCTGACAATTCAACCACTATCGTCGGAAAAATTGTCAATACCAGTGTTCCCGAATTCAATTATGACGACAACATGGCAACGGCCCTTATTGGTGGTTTCAGCGTTTCTTTTACCACCATGCCGGGTTGTCACCTCCAGGATAACGGGACGTTGACAGCCAATGCAACCGGCGGCACAGCTCCCTATTTTTATAACTGGAGCAATGGCAATGCAGGACAGACCCTCACAGCCGGTGCCGGGAACTATACCGTTACAGTTACTGATAATACAGGACAAGTTTTAATAGCCGGCAGTACAATCCAGGCAGCACAGGAATTTGTTGTTGGTAACATAACTGCCAGCCAGGTGATATGCTATAACACCATACCTGAAGGATTAACCGGAACTGCACCCGCTGGCGGCATTCCTCCATACAATTACCAGTGGCAGGTATCAACGGATAATGTTGCTTTTACGAACATCCCGGGGGTGACAACACTGAATTATACACCACCTTCATTGACTTCGGGACGCTATTACCGGCAGGTTCAGAATTCAGCCAACAACTGTGGCTCTTTAACGACGAATGTGGTTTCCATCAAGGTCTATCCACGGTTTGCAGTTGGTTCAGCTGCGGCCAGTCAGGCAATCAGTTATAATACCGTTCCGGCTGCTTTGACAGGAACCACCCCCAGGGGCGGGCGTCCTCCCTATTCGTACCAATGGCAGAATTCTCAGGACAGTGTAACTTTTGCTGATATTCCCGGGGCGACTTCAGCCATATACCAGCCGGGAGCACTCACTGAAACTGCCTGGTACAGGCAGATTCAATCTTCAGCAAACGGTTGCAGTGATCCACTGTCAGTAACCAATGTCGTAAAGATTCAAGTTTATCCAATCATGATAGCCGGAACCATCGCGGCCGACCAGGTCATTCCTCAGCATACTGCACCGGCAGAATTGACCGGCACAGCTCCATCAGGAGGCAATCCTCCATACACTTATCAATGGGAAAGCTCGGAGGACAATATTGCCTACTCCGGTATTTCCGGGGCCACATCGATCAATTACCAACCGGGAGAATTGGCAGCAACCACCTATTTCAGACAGGTGCAAATTTCCACCGGTGGCTTTGGTGTTACCACGAATGTTGTAACGATTGCAATGACCTTGCTGCCTCCACCATCACTGGATCTTACCAACATCACCATTGCCGGAAGTCAGACGCAATGCTATGATGCCACCCAAACGATCACCATTGCCGGTGGCGGAACAGCATTTCTGGTGCAACCCGGGGGTTCGGCAAATCTGATTGCCGGGCAGAACATCTTTATGTTAACGGGAACCAGGGTGGAACCGGGAGGATATCTTCACGGATATATTACCACGACAGGTCAGTATTGCTCAAACCCCAATGTTCCTATACCGGCCGCTCCATTCGAAGTAATTGAAACAACAACGGGAATATCCGGAATTTCTTCAGATATCACCTTTGGGTGCTATCCCAATCCCACCACCGGCAGATTCAACCTGTGGTTATCAGCCGAACCTGGCGAAAAACCAGTATTTGTAAGGCTTTACAACATGCTGGGGGTTGAAATTCTTATAAAGACAATTTATTCCGGGAAACTCCATGAATTCTCCCTTGAAAACCAGCCGGCAGGCATCTACCTCGTCAAGGTAGTGCAAAACGGGAAGGCTTGGATTATAAAGGTTATGCGACAATAAGCAAGGGAAACGCGATTGTCAATTCGGGAATTTATATTTTGTTTTTATATCTGTTGTCTGTTTCATTGAAATTCATATTGTTATATTGTTCACAATTAATTTCTATGTCATGAGAAAAATCCTTCCATTTTTAACTTTTTTCCTGCTTACAGGAATCACCATTTTTGCCCAGGTGAGCATCAGTGCTGACAACATACCACCTGATCCCTCAGCCATGCTCGATGTTAAATCTGCAAATAAAGGGGTACTGATTCCCCGGTTGTCTTTTGAACAGCGAAATGCCATTGCCACGCCGGCCGAAGGATTGATGATCTTTTGTACCGATTGCGGGACAAATGGGGCATTAAGCATCTATTCAAACGGCACCTGGAGAACTTTTTCCAACTGTAATTCAATCGCACCGGCAGCAGGAACCCATGCTGCTTC
>CAIKNA010000340.1 GCA_903828645.1 uncultured Bacteroidales bacterium | reverse complement strand
TTGGTTTCTTCAACAGCGGTGACAGAAGAGCGGATCGTGTAGGAATAGGCTACCTCCCCGTTGGTATGCCCCCCGGTACCTTCACCCGGGAGAAAGGTTTTGATGTAATCAACCTTTGCTGTTGAGTCGGTTACCGTTACGAGAAGGAAACCCCGGCTTGGCATCAGGATCCCGTTGACATACCCGTACTGGCTACCTGTAAAATTGGTGATATTTTTAGATGAGGGCTGTGGAACCTCCTGGTAAACTATCCCGTCCTTATCCTGCTTTGCATAACAATGGTCATGGCCATGGAAGTATATATTCGCCTTGTTTTCAACCATTAATGCATGGATCGATTTGCCCCACCCCGGGCGGTAGGTGTCAAATCCCCAGGTTGAATCAGCGTTTTCTCCGCCGTTTTCAAAGAAACCTGCAAATTCCGAACCTCCCCGGCCATCATTTCCATTTCCGCCTACCAACTGGTGACAGAAAACAAATTTGAATTTAGCCTGGCTTGTTGTGATCACATTTTTAAACCAGTTGTACTGATCCACCCCCAGTGTCCAGCCCCAGTCAGGCTTGGAAGTCGTATGCCAGTATGGATCAAGCACGACGAACAGGGCACTTCCCCATTCCCACGAATAATAGTTTTCACGCAGTCCGACAAAGTTTTCAACCTTGGTGTTCCCGGTATAAAATGAATTGGGAAAAGGGTTTGGATAATAATACTTGCGTGTATTGGCGGCCATGACCGGCAAACTTGTCGGTGTACCGTCAAGCTGCCACCCATTCTCTCCCTCATGGTTACCAATAACCAGGAACAGGGGGACCGAGTGGCATGTCGCACCGTAATAAGGCCTGTAGAGTAAATGACGGTTCGTGATATTCGTTTGATTGATGACCGCGAGTTTCTCCGACATGAAAATATCGCCAAGATCCAACAGGAAATCAGGGTTTTGTGCCAGTACATTCTGTAGGGTCAGTGAATAGGAAGCGGGGTTGGAATTGGTGTCAAGGTGGGGGTCGGCCTCGATGGCAAAGGAGAATGCCGCACCCGGAATGCGGGGTGTGTGAAAGGTGTGTTCAGGTCCTGCCGAAAAAGCTGAAGAGGCACCAGCCGGCCGGTACCTGGTCCTGTAATAGTATTTCGTGTCGGTCACCAGGTTGACGAAATCCATCTCCGTGCAGCTGTCTTTTTTTACGGTCATGGTGGCCGTAGTATGGGTGTATGTTCCCTGCATAGTGCCATATTCCCAGTACACGGCTACATCCTGATCAAACAGGATACTCATGGTAACCGATGAATGGGTTGGCCGACCCAAAATCTCAGTAAAGTTCTGGGCAATAAGCGAATGTCCTGCAAAGAATATAAAAAGGCAGAGTGCGATGGTTGATCTCATAAAGAAATTTTAGTGGTCTATTATAATTAAAATACACGTTAAAACCATTTTACCCTTGTTAAAACCTATTTGAACTCCTAATGGCAAAATATTAGTTTTTTGGCAAGTTGCTGGCCATCGGCTTTCAGGATATAAATGTACATCCCGCTGGTGACCTGCATTCCATGGTCATTTTTACCATCCCAGGTCTGCGAAAACTTTCCGGCGGAGTAATCCTGATGTA
>CAIKNA010000339.1 GCA_903828645.1 uncultured Bacteroidales bacterium | reverse complement strand
GCATTAGCCGAGTTGAAATTCCCCTCATTAACAATGAAAATTCCATTTTCAAAATCGGATACCGTGGTAGTATCAGTCTCTACTATTTTCTCACGAACGGGATTTTTAGAACAAGCGGATGGGAGTATTGACAGAGCTGATAATGAGAAAAATATCGTGAAATTATATATAAGGTTACAAAATTTCTTCACTTTATGAAATGTTGATTAAAAAATCTAATGCCTGCTTACCCCCGGAAATGCCACTTTTATTGTGAATGCATAATTAATCCCCGGCATTGGCCTGCTTAATACAGACTGATAATCCAGGTTGAACAGGTTATTAATATTCATTTGTAAAGATAAAATAAATTGTTTAATCAGGATATTCTTTCCTAAAATAATATTTGACAAACTGTATGCCGGCATATAGGAAAGATTTTCTTCTCCGTCAAACCTGTCGCCTGTGTAGCTGAAATTGTATGTAAAATAGAACTTCATCCGTTCCACCGACAGGGTGCTGTTGAAAGTATTGACAGGGACGTACAATTGCTGTTTGCCTATCTTGTCATCATATTTTGAACTTGCCTTTTCATAGGTGGAGCGACAGAAATTATAGTTATTTTTCAAACTGAATTTAAACCCCCATGCCATAATATTGACATTCAATCCAAGTTCGACCCCTCGTGCAAGAATTTCGTTGATGTTTTCAGGCTGAAAAAGTCCACCGCTGCCTGACACGGTGGTCCAGGTAATCATGTCATAAATCCATGAGTAATAGACGGCAGCATTTGCTTCGAGGTAAAATAAGTTATTTTTTGTTCCGACATTATACGTACTCCCACCTTCAACTGAATAATTTTTCTCCGGCCTGAGGTTCAGATTTCCGTATGGAAACCAGTAAAGCTCATTGAGCGTCGGGTACCTGTAATTTCGTGCCAGGTTGGCAGAGAAAGCGATATTCACCTTGTTAAAGGGACGATATTCAACTCCTAAGGCCGGAATAAGGGGACTGAATTTACCATCGATGATTTCATCTCTCAAAACAAGGGACGATTTTATCCTTTTGTTGAAATTATAGATGATTTCAGAGAATAAGCCGGTTGTTGTCCGGGCTTTAATTCCCTGGTAATCATCAGAATTCACCCAGTCATATGTGAAATCCACCCCAGGTCTGATGGTCAGGTTTCTGACCCCGTTGTATGAAAACCTCGCCCGGTTGATCCAGGAATACGATTGATGAGATGGATTGATTTTAAGGATGCTGTTGTAATAATTCATGTACTGATCATTGAGAGCAGAACGCACCAGCAGGGTCCATTTCGGTTCAATGTGCTTATATTCGACCAGGGCCCTCAGTGCATTTTCCTTCATGGTTTCAGTTTTCAATGTATCCAGGGTCTGTGTTGTCGGCGGAAGGTTCCGGTTTGCCTGCGAATACCAGATCTTTGCCGAAAAAAGGTGTTTGTCCTTTAGTTTCCAGAATAATTCCTGGGATAATCCGGATTGGGTAAATGAAGCATTTTGCTGCCTGACGACAAGTCCTGTATCATTTGTATACGGGAAGTTGTTCAGGGCGGAAGCGTAATTGAATTTGGTATGCGACTGAAAGGAAGGCCCTCCTGCAGCCACGTTCACATTGGTGATATAGTTACTATAACTCGCAATTGTTTGCGCAAGAAATGCCTTGAATTGATTGTTCCAGTCAGGCATTGTAACAAGATCAATTACACCGCCAAACGCGCCGCTTGTTCTTGATATTCCGGCCGCACCGAACAAAATTTCAAGTCCGTCAAACTGTGCCACGGGTACCTGCGAAAAGTCCATTTGCCCAAGCATCGGTGAGTTCAAACTAATGCCATTCCATTCCACCTGTGTATGCTGGGCCGAGGTTCCCCGAAAAGACGGTGTTGCAAGTGTCCCATTGCCATATGATTTAATGAAAATCGTAGAATGTTCTGTAAGAATCGTCGACAAATCGGCCCCCAGGTTGGGAATAAAAATGGAGGAGTCCATTTTAACTCTTTTAAATCCTTGATTATTAATGATAAAATTGGACTTGAACTCAAATTCCGGAAGTCTCAGGGTATCATTCAGATTTTGAGCCGTAACCCGCAAGGTCAAACCTGGAATGTTAAGTGTAATAAAGCAGAAAATGAGGTATTTGGTAAGTTTTGTCAAATTCCCTTGTTTGCGCGGAAAGCTAATTTTTTACAACTTTTTTTGTGATGGAGGTGCCATCCTGCATGGAAAATCTCGCAATATAAATACCGGCGGGGAATACAGAAAGATCGAAGGTAGCTTTTAATGTGCAGGTCCCGTTCAGGATTATACGACCTGTAAGATCGGTGATGGTTAATCCAACCTGGTCAGGGACGGCAGAAACAACAGTCATTAATTTCACAACCGGATTCGGACAAATTCTAATAACATCTGAGTTGCCATCATCAGGAATAATTTTGGTTGAATCATGGATCACCCCAACCGCATCCAGGTCAAAACCACCAGTATCAAAAGGCGTGGGCCATGGATCATTGATCTTATGACCCCGGGAGTCATAGGTTGCATAAGGAGTTTGGATGCATCCCCCCACATCCGTGATCCTAACGTAAATTATGTGGTTAAGGTCGATACCGGAACTGTCTTTGATTTCTTCCAGGTCGAACGGGGTGCCATATGATTGCCGGTATTTCCCGGCAAGGTTGTAAATTTTAGTTGCATCGATGGTATCAAAAGTATTGATCTGCTGAACAAATTGAGTAAGCGAAACGGATGGAAATCTAACAAACCGGTGACCATCTGAACTGACCTCAACAAAACCAAGTTCAAGAAAAGCGTCACCAAAAGAATTTTCGAACACTGCAAAATCGGGTCCGTCCCGGTTTACAATTGGAGTTGCAAACCCGAGCAAAGCCGATCCATGGTCACCAAGGCTGACCACAAGTTCATCTGCGGGTCCGCTTCCATAAAGATAGCTGCCGTAAGTGGTTTTATTTGAAGCATTGTACCTTACCGTGGTATCGGCCAGGTTAATATATCCTCTTTCAATAGTGCATGTTGAAGCCCAGCCAATAAATGCAGAACTGTCTTTGTACATGGCCGTGGTACCTGGCTGTCCAGCCGGTGGCGCATACTGGGCCAAAATATAACCGGGAATCAATAACAAATTGACAAACAGTATAATAATTAAAATTTGATCAATCCTTAACTTCATTGAAAAGAAACTTTGAAATACAAAAGTAGAAAAAATCAGCCGTAACTGATTATTTATTATTTTTGTCCTGTTGGTTTATCGCTTCACTCTCATTTGCATAAATTTCTATATTCTCCAATCAAAGGTTCATGAGCTTAAAACGCATCATTTCATTCGGACTCTCCCTGATCATGTTCTGTTTGATGTTTGCAGGTTCTTCATGCAAGTCCAGAAAAGCGGGTTGTGAAGCTAACGGCACATACAGGTCGAAGAAGATAAAGAAGAACAAGAGCAGTTATGCAAAACGGTATGATTATAAAACCAGATCTGTCAGGAAGACATACGTGATCAAAAACAGCAGTAAATAACCTGATTACAATTGAAAATCAGGTGTTTC
>CAIKNA010000338.1 GCA_903828645.1 uncultured Bacteroidales bacterium | reverse complement strand
TGGCGACCAGGTCAAAGTTGTCCTGACATCCGGTGAAACCTGCCAGAGCGGCGGCCCGGCAACTTCGAACGTGATCACCATGACGGCGAACCCGGTTTTACCTGTCAGCGTTTCGATTGATGCATCAGCCAACCCGGTTTGCGCCGGCACCTCGGTGACCTTCACCGCCACACCAGTCAATGGAGGCACAACACCAGGCTATGCGTGGTTCGTCAATAATGCAGCGGTGGGTACTGACAGTCCGACCTATTCCTATATTCCAGTGACTGGCGACCAGGTCAAGGTTGTCCTGACATCCGGTGAAACCTGCCAGAGCGGAGGCCCGGCAACTTCGAACGTGATTACCATGACGGCGAACCCGGTTTTACCGGTCAGTGTTTCGATTGATGCATCAGCCAACCCGGTTCCTGCCGGCACCCTCGTGACCTTTACTTCTACACCGATGAATGGCGGTTCATCCCCAGCATACCAATGGCGGGTAAATGCAACTGAGATAACCGGTGCCACGAACAATACTTATACATATAATCCGGTAAACAATGACCAGGTAGCATGTGTATTGAGTTCAAACCAGGCTTGTGTATCAGGAAATCCGGCTTCATCAAATACGATTATCATGTCAGTGACGCCACTGGTTCCTGCAGACCTCTCTGTTACCGGAACGCTCGGCAACACGCTGTGTTACAATGCATCCAACACCATTACCGTGGCCGGCGGATCGACACAGTTCACCGTCGAAGCGCCCAACGGCCATGCAACCTTCATTGCAGGAAGCAAGATCCTGTTTGAACCGGGAACCCACGTGGAGAATGGCAGCTACCTTCTCGGTCATATTTTCTCCGGAGAATGGTGCGGCACAAAAGAGGCAACGATGATTTCCCGGTCTGAGGAAACCAATGTGGCTCCTATGGCTGAAAAGTCATTTTTCACGGTTTATCCCAACCCGACCACCGGGATGTTCACACTCGAATTTCCACAGGAGAAACCTGCCGGAAATGTGAAGGTTATAGTGTACAGTCTTCAGGGTGAGAAGGTTTTGAACACAACAGTTTCCGGTGACAGGAAATATCCTTTCACCCTGGATATATTTCAGAAAGGATGCTATTTTATACGGGTTGTCTGTGATGACAAAGCCGGGTCGATGAAGATTATCAAACAATAGAACCATACCGGCACTCACAAAGTTGGTTTTATTTTCATCCAAATGGCCATCCCTGTTTCCCGGGGGTGGCCATTTTATTTATGGCGATTGAATAGCCAGGAAACCCAAATGAACGGCCAGCAAACTACTTCCCGATGTTTTGTGCTTAATTTTATATTGCATTTTATGATGGAGTGATGTCTAATATTCAAATAAGTAAAATCCAAACCATATCTTATGAAAAACCCATTCACCAGGAAGGACGCGGGGCGAAATTGTATTTTTGCCTCAGGAAAAACGCGTTTACGATTCATAACAATCATTATTCTTGCATTAGGTCTGTTTGCCGGCAAAGGCTGGTGCCAGCTTATCCCGTTTGCAGAAAACTTTTCCTATCCCGCAGGAAACCTCGCCGGGCAGGGCGGATGGACTTTACAGGGAACTGACAATACCAACCCGATCCAGGTGACTTCGCCAGGACTCTTTTTCCCTCAATACCAGTCTTCGGGAATCGGGTTTGCCGCTACCCTTGCAAGGAATGCAACCGGGCAGGACCTCTTCAGCAATTTCACCGGGACGAACACGATCAGCGCGGGAAGCGTCTATATTTCCGCTCTTGTCAAAGTGACTTCCGGCACCCGTGCTGGTGATTATTTCATCAGTTTCAAGGAAACCACCAATGCAGGGTTAACCGTCTTCAAAGGCAGGTTGTATGCAAAAGATTCCCTGGGTACTGGAAACCTTGTATTCGGCGTTACCAAAAGTGCTTCCTCCAGTTCCGTCCCGGTGAGCTGGACTCCGACCTATTATTCCTTTGGTACGACCTACCTGGTAGTCCTGAAATATACTTTCGTAACTGGAACTGCCAATGATCCGGCAGACATTTATGTATTTGATCCTGCGAACCCTTTCCCGGTGAGTGAGCCTTCTACTCCCAATGCCACTGCTTCGGATGCAGGATCAGACGGAACCGGTCAGCGGTGTGTGCAGTTGCGACAGGGGGCATTGAATTCTCCTGTGGCGATTGTGGACGGCATCAGGGTTGGGCAGTCATGGAGTGAGGCTGTGACACAGGATAATACGCCACCGGCAGCGACCTTTGATCCCGCCAATGGCGCGATGAATATTCTCATTTCCACAGTTCCGACTGTTACGTTTAATGAACCCGTCAGAAAAACGGATGGCAACCCCATTCTGGCTTCAGATCTGTCGACACTGGTCACTTTGAAAAAAACAAATGGCTCAGGGGCCTCCGTACCATTCACGGCCTCCATCAATGGGTCAAACACTGTCATCACGATTACTCCTACCGGGCAATTGGATTATTCCCAACTTTATTACCTGGCTGTCGGTCCGGTTCAGGATGGAGCAGGTAACAATTCTGATATCCAATCCTCGGCTTTTACAACCATCGCCAACACCATCAGCCATGACGCAACGCTGGACGACCTTAAGGTGGATGGAACCACCGTTACCGGATTTTCCCCGGCCATCCTGGATTACTTTTTAATTATACCCTATGGTTTGCCGACTGTTCCGGCTGTGACGGCTACTCCAAATTTCCCCCTTGCAACAGCCGTTGTGACGCCTGCCGCATCCCTGCCCGGAACAACAAGCGTGCTGGTTACAGCCCAGGACGGCACAACGTTGCTTACCTACACGGTTACCTTTACCTATGGTCTGCCAAGCAGCAACTCTGCACTGTCATATATCAAATGGCTGCCCAATGGATTTGATCCCCTGAAACAGAACATAAGGGTAAAAGATTTTGTCAAGACCACATTTGATTATTCCATTGAGATCCCTTCCGAAACAAACTCACTCATCGTCGATACCGAGCCCGATTTTGTAATCCCAGCCTCCGGTTGCCCGCCTGCCACATATATCGTGACACAGCCCACTAACCTGGCAGGCACAGCTGCCGAGCGGACTGCCACCGTGGTCTGTACAGCGCAGGACGGCTCCACCTCCACCTATCATGTTACTTTTGCAAAGGAATCACCTTCCATGGTATTTCAATTTAAGGAGGGATTTGACATCATGCCTCCAGCTGGCTGGACCAATACTGCCAATGTCGGTACTTCAGCCACCAGCGGGATGGGATTTTACGGTTCCATTGTCACCTATGCCACGCCAAAATTCAAATGGGCGTCGCCGACCGACGGAGGAACGTTGACCACCACGGTATGCAATGGGGCGAATGTTCTGAAGTTTTTCGTGAAGGTTCTCGATAAAAACGCTTCCAGTAATCTTCACCTGTTCGTTGAAAAATCCTATGATAATTCAACGTGGTCACTTGTAAGCCAGGACCCGATGCCCCTTTATGTCTCGATCACCCAATGGCACCAGGTCATCCTTCCGGTCAATGATTACAGCCCTGCCGTTTATCTCCGGTTCCGTGCCTCGGCAACCACAGGAGACAATTCAACCGGGTTGTTTTTAATCGATGATGTAAGCGTAACGGCCAATGCGGCGCCGGTGGCTTATAATGTTACCGGATCGGGATCATACTGCCAGGGGGGAACCGGGTTGACCGTAAGTCTCAGTGGTTCACAAGTCAATGTCAATTACCAGCTGATCAAAAACAACATGAACTCTGGAGCACCACTGCCGGGTACCGGATCAGCTTTGACTTGGACTGGTCAGACAGCGGGCACATACACCGTTTCGGCTAACAACCCGATCGGTACGAGTCACATGAACGGAAGTGCCGTAATTACAACTGATCCACTGAACGCTGTGAGCATCAGCATTGCTGAGAGCGCCAACAACGTTGCCCCCGGCACGCTGGTAACATTCACCGCGACCCCGGTTAACGGAGGGAGCTCACCGGGCTACCAGTGGCAGGTTAATTCAGGCAATGTTCCCGGCGCAACCACTTCAACCTATTCCTATACCCCGGTCAACAATGACCAGGTAAATTGTATCCTGACCTCGAACATAAGTTGTTCTTCGGGAAATCCGGCCACTTCCAACACCATTACGATGACTGTGGTTGCAGTGCCAGCCACGCTTTCAGTCAGTGGTACCGTTGGCACCGGGCAGAGTGCCTGTTATAACGCGGTACAAACGATCACCGTTGCCGGTTCTCCAAATACTTTTATCGTCCAAAATGGAGGAAATGCGAGCATGATAGCCGGGCAAAATATTCTTTTTTACCCGGGAGTCAAGGTTTATGCCGGAGGTTATCTCCATGGGAAAATTTCCCCCGGCGGTCCGTTTTGCGGAACAAAGAGTGCTTCGATCCTTAGTGCTGATGATGGCAATGAGAATATTCCAGCCGGGTTGGAATCTTCATTCTTCAAGGTTTATCCTAATCCGACAAGCGGGGCGTTCACCCTTGAATTTACAAGGGAGAAACCTGCAGGAACCGTACATGTTGAAATATACGGGGTACAGGGAGAAAAAGTGCTGGCGACCTCATTATCAGGTCATAAAAAATATGCATTTTCGCTGGAAGGGAGACCGTCAGGTTTTTATTTCATGCGGGTTATTTGCGATGAAAAATCAGGAACAGATAAGATTATCAAACAGTAGAAATTACAAAAGTGAGATAAAAATCCGAGATAAGTGTTGTGTTTGGTCGACTCCATCCCCAGCGTTCCGGGATGGAGTCTTTCTTATATGGAAACCTGAAGGCGAGTGCTGTTTATATGTTGATCTTGAAATTCCGGCAGTCTCACAATCTTTATTATATTTCTGTAATGGGTTTATGCCGTGGAACCAGCATTTTCATAAGCGACCAGGCCAGGATGTAACTTAATGCACAAATCACAAACATAATTCCATAAGCCACTTTAGGATCTGCCCTGAATGCATCGGTGAGCCTCCCTGCAAGTTGCTGCACCAGAACACCGCCGATCCCTCCTGCCATGGTACCGATGCCAACGACCGATGCCACCGCCTTTTTCGGAAACATGTCGGATACGGTTGTAAACAAATTTGCCGACCAGGCCTGGTGGGCTGCGGCACCTATGCAAATAACAGCAATGGCAAGGCTGGAAGACAGGTTCCCGAAGTGGGAAACATTGCCAAAATATTGCGTGGATAACACGGCTAATGGCGCCAGGGCGATTAAAAACATGGAGGTCATCCGCGCTTTGTAGACCGGCATTCCCTTTTTCATCATGAACATGGGGATGCTGCCTCCAAAAACACTGCCAATGATCGCCACACCGTAGACGATAAATGTTGGCCACATCACTTCCGCCTTAGTCATGCCGAACTGTTTCTTGAGATAATCGGGAAGCCAGAAAAGGTAGAACCACCATATTCCATCCGTCATGAATTTACCAAAGAAGAAAGCCCAGGTTTGCCGGTATGTGAATAACTTCCCCCACGAAACCTTTGACTTATCCTGGTCGGCAGATGCCATGGGAACGGATACCTCAGGATCATCCCCATGGATGTAATCATATTCAGGTTTTAACAAACGTTTCTGTTTTGAGGGAGACTCGTAAAGCCAGAACCAGAAAATCAGCCATAGAAAACCGACTGCCCCCGTTATGATGAATGCCATTTTCCAGCCAAGCTGGTCGCCGAAAAAAACCATGCACCAGGGAACAAACAAAGCCGCCAGCATGGCCCCCAGGTTTGAACCACTGTTGAATATCCCCGTGGCAAGGGCACGCTCCTTCCTGGGGAACCACTCTGCCACGGTTTTGATTGAAGAGGGAAAATTCCCCGCCTCTCCTACGCCAAACAGGCTCCTGATCGCAACATGAACTCCGATCACACTGCCGGCAAGGGCGTTTAACATTCCGAAAATGGACCAGATAATGAGGGACAGGGCCAGGCCTAATTTGGTGCCGATTTTATCGATCACCAATCCTGCAATGATAGTCATCGCTGCATAAAATGCCGTAAAAAATGAGGTTATAAAGGCAAAATCGGTGTTGGTCCAACCGAAACCGCCTGATGCAACCGGTGAACAAAAAAACTCTTTCAGGTAACTGATCACCTGCCGGTCCATATAATTGATGGTTGTTGCAAATAACAACAGCGAGGCGATGATCCACCGGTACTTTCCGATTTTCGCAGTCATGATTAATTGGAAATATTAAAAGGTAAAATAGTTACGGGCATTAAAGTAGCATATGTTGGCAACCATGCCGCCCACCAGGTCAAGGTCATCAGGAAGTTCACCATGTTCCATTTCATTTCCCAGGATATTGCACAGTATTCTCCGGAAATATTCGTGGCGCGGGAAGGAGAGAAAACTGCGCGAATCGGTCAGCATTCCGACAAACCGGCTGAGCAACCCCAGCGACGACAAGGTGTTGAGTTGCCGTTCCATTCCCTCCTTCTGATCGAGAAACCACCAGGCAGCTCCCCACTGGATCTTTCCCGGAACCGTACCATCCTGGAAGTTGCCGATCATTGTGGCATACACCTCGTTGTCGGAGGGGTTCAGGTTATATAAAATGGTCTTGGCGAGTTTTCCGTCGCGGCTCAGCCTGTCAAGGAAAAGCGACATTTCATGTGCAACCGGTAGATCGCCGATGGAATCGTAACCGGTATCGGCGCCCACCTGGTGCCACATTTTTGAATTGTTGTTCCGCATGGCCCCGATGTGATACTGCTGGACCCAGTTTTTTTCATGGTCCATGACTGCCAGGTGATTGAGCATGGAGGATTTGAATTTTTTCACATCATGATGGTCCAGCTCAAGTCCGCGACGCACCTTGTTGAAGATCGAACTGACTTCGCCCTTCAGATTTTCTTTCACGTAGAACCGGTCGAGCCCATGGTCTGAGACCCTGCATCCGTTCTGATGAAAATAGTCATGACGGACATTCAGGGCTTCCAGAAGGTCCTCAAATTGATCTATCTCTATATTCGCAGCCGCGGACAGTTTATCAAGATACAGGTTGAAACTTGCAACATCTTCCACTGCAAGGGCTTTATCAGGTCGCCAGGCAGGAATAACCTGTATTTCAAACTGGTCAGTTTTCAACTGTTTATGATATTCCAGTGTGTCGATGGGGTCGTCGGTGGTGCAAACCACCTTAACTTTCATCTTTCGAAGCAGGTTCCTGACCGAAAACTCACTCTTATTCAGCAAGGATGAGGCATCGTCAAATATCTCACCGGCCGTTTCAGGCCCAAGCAATGTATGGATGCCGAAATAGCGCTGAAGTTCGAGGTGAGTCCAATGATATAGCGGGTTCCGTAAGGTATTCGGAACTGTTTCCGCCCATTTTCTGAATTTCTCCGTGTCGGTCGCCTGCCCGGTGCAGTATCTTTCATCAATGCCGTTGGTGCGCATGGCACGCCATTTATAATGGTCACCTGACAACCATGCCTGTGTCAGGTTTTCAAACTGCAGGTCATCTGCGATATCCTTTGGGCTTAAATGGCAATGATAGTCGATGATAGGCTGATTTTCGGCATATTGTTCGAATAGTTCGATCGCGCGATTGCTATTTAGAAGGAAATGTTTGCCTAAAAATGTTTTCATAAGTTGTGCTGGTTAACAAGATGTTTATTTAGTGGTTTGTCCCTTATTGTCAGATAAGGATATAAGGAAATCACTTTTTACAAGCAGCTTCGACATGCTTTGAGCGTGGTTCGCCACTGCTGTTCCGTTCCTGAACCCGGGGTCGTCAAGCGGGGCATAGATTTCAAGGCTCGATTGCAGAAGCCGGCCACAATATATCGCCTTTACTTCGCCGGCATTCAATGCCGACCGGTAAATCAATAAATCTTTATACCCGGCAAGGCTTGGAGGAGCCTCCGATTTATTGCCACTCCCGCCCAGGATAAATTCCTTGAAATCCATGGCGCCCGCAATGCTGCCTGCCGACTTTCCGTTTACGTAGAATGCCGTTGTTCCTGTGGCATACCTATGGGTTAAAACCACATATTGCCAGCCATTATTTTCATTGGTCGTGTCGGCAAGAAGGATCTCCTTCCCTGGCCATTGGCAAATAATCCTGCCGCTTTTCAATATAATCAGAACATGCGATTTTTTTCCCAGAAGGGAAGCAATGGTCCCATCTTCCCTGCTGTTTACAAGAAAACTGATTGAAAAGGAATGGATCGTGTCGTCGGGAATATAGACCAAGGGGCTGGATGAAGCCTTCGCAGGGATTGCAACATATTTGTCGCTTCTGATCTTATCCGGACATTTTTTTCCCATCGCCAGGGCATCAAACAGTCCGGGAACAAAGGTGTGGAAAATTTCCCGGTGACCTTTCAGGTTGGGATGAGATTTATCATGCCAGAATCCATCCGCCCAATTTCCCTGGCCATTATCGATTGCGCCCAAGGCATTGATACTCGGTACATCCCATGTGTTGATCTCCATGTTCATCTGCTGAATGGCATCGTATTCCTCCTGTCCGAAATCATTCCTTGCATAACAATTCACAACCACGGGGATCATCCCGTTTTCGCGGACCAGGCGGATCAAACGGACCATACCGCTTCTGAACTGTTCAAAAATCCGGTCCCTTTTCAATGCTGGCTGATTTGCGATCCCTTCATTCCCGAGCGACAGTCCAATGATAACATAACCGGGTTTTTCCGGTAACAGCTCCGTTTGAAACCGGGGCATGATCTTTACAGTGTTGTCGCCTCCCCGGGAAACATTGACAACGGTCCATCCCCGAAGTTCCATCATGTTTTTAATCATTCCGGCATAACCGCCGGTACCTGATGTGTCGCCGGAACCTTTTGCCACTGATGATCCAAAGACGGCTATTTTTTTGATCTGGCCTATCAAAGATCCTGGAACGGCAGTCACCAGGAGCAATAACAAAATCACTATCGTAATGCTGCTGCCGGCAAGATGATTGGACCTGTGGACATGGTGACAGGCTGCACGGCTGACAGGCTGACCGTTGAAACTACTTTTTGAAACCATAGCTTATCAGCAACATGTTTTCGTCCTTGATGAGGCCGATCCCCGGGGCATAGAGTTTGAATTCTTTGTCGCCCGGTTCAAGCGGGGTTGTTTCTTCTGTTTTCAGAACATGGCTGAATGATCCCGCAGGTGTATCCTTGTGCTCAGTGATGCTGATTATTTCTGCCCGGTCCATCGCCACACCCGGAGCAATTTCCTGGTAATACCTGGCCCCTAGCAAGGGCATCCCCGGCAAAAATATTCCCGGGTGATTCTTTCCTTCTGCAATCCATCCGCCGGAATGGTTCGAAATTTTTCCGTCCTTGTAATTATCAACCGATTCTCCAAAGTAAAAGATACTGCCGGTTTGTTTGCAAAAAGCCAGGTAATTCCTGGAAACTTCCTTTACCTTGCCGTTTAGGGATTCATATTCTTCGACCACCCTTGTTTCAACACTTCCGATTCTTTTTGTCTCGTTTAACACAGTAACGATCAGCAGCGAGGTGTCATTTTTTTCGATCCCGCGGAGGGTCAACTGGTATCCCGGTTCAAGAATAAAATAGGTATTTCGCCCGGAAGTCAGAAAGGTGCAACTGTCGGTATTAAAATAATCGGTGAAGGGTCTTTTGTCGGCTTTTATTTGTGCAAAAGTCTGGATGACTGCCACAGTTACAATAAGACTTACCAGGAATATCTTTTTCATTTAATTCTAAATAAGTGGTTTATACACATTAATTTGTCATTTGTCATTTCCTTCACACATTATAGGTTGACGAGGATGTTTCTCCTCCCCTTCCGGTCCAGTTCGTATGAAAGAATTCACCGCGTGGCCGGTCGGTCCGCTCGTACGTATGAGCTCCGAAATAGTCGCGCTGGGCCTGAAGCAGATTTGCCGGTAGGTTTGCAGTCCTGAACCCGTCAAAATAAGCAAGAGCCGACGACATGGCCGGGACCGGGATCCCATTCAAAGCAGCTTCGGATATTACATTCCGCCAGCCAGGCTGTGCATCCATGATGGTGTTGCTGAAAAACGGGTCAAGTAAAAGGTTGGTCAGTTGGTTGTTTAACATATAGGCATCCCGGATCTTGTCCAGGAAATTGGAACGGATGATACATCCGCCCCGCCACATCATGGCAATACCTCCATAGTTCAGGTTCCATCCGTATTCTTTTGCTGCGGCCCGCATCAGCAGGTATCCCTGCGCATACGAAACGATCTTCGACCCATACAGGGCATCTTTTAAATGGCGGAGAAAAAGTTCCCGTTCACCCTTGAAAGCATGGGAAGGAGTTGCCAGGAGCTTTGAGGCTTCCACGCGCTCCTCCTTTTGAGAGGAGAGGCAACGGGCAAAAACCGCTTCACCGATCAGTGTCAGCGGTACTCCAAGATCGAGCGCAGCAACCCCGGTCCATTTCCCGGTTCCTTTCTGTCCCGCAGCATCCAGGATGTTGTCGACCAGTGCCGTTCCATCAGCATCACGGAAGGCAAAAATATCGCTTGTGATTTCGATCAGGTAGCTTCCCAGGTCGCCTTCATTCCATTCTTTGAAAACCAGGTGTATCTCTTCCGCCTTCATGCCAAGCATATCTCTCATAACCTGGTAGGCTTCGCAGATGATCTGCATGTCGCCATATTCGATCCCGTTATGCACCATTTTGACAAAGTGACCCGCCCCGTTTTCGCCCACCCAGTCACAACAGGGAGTTCCATCACTTACTTTGGCAGCGATGGCCTGGAAAATGGGTTTTACAAGCAGCCATGCTGCCGGAGAACCTCCGGGCATGATGGAGGGTCCGCGCAGGGCACCCTCTTCGCCACCGGAGACCCCTGTTCCGATAAACAACAAGCCCTTGCTTTCCAGGTATGCCGTCCGGCGGTTTGAATCGGGGAAATGCGAATTTCCGCCGTCAATGATGATATCCCCATGTTCCAGGTAAGGAATTAAAAGTTCGATAAATTCATCCACCGGTTTTCCGGCCTTCACCATCAGCATCACTTTGCGGGGTCGTTCTAGGGTTCTGACAAATTCCTCCAGGGAATGTGTCCCGATGATGTTCTTGTTGTTTCCCCGATCTTTCATGAACTGATCGATCTTTTCAAGCGACCTGTTAAAGACCGCTACCGTAAAGCCTTTGCTTTCCATATTCAGGACGAGATTCTCGCCCATCACCGCCAGTCCTATTAAACCAATATCTGCAAATTTTTTCATTCTTAATTTTATTTTAAAATTCAAAATTTAGTCACCTTAAGACCAAAAAAGATTCAGTCCGATTTGCCCCTTTTGTACTTGTTTTCAACCACCCGAAAACCCCAATGTCTCAAATATCTCCCTTGCCGCGTCGGGACAATTTAACAACTTGATTTTATAAGCTGGGAACTCTCTCCTGACAGGATAATCGCCTCTTTGTTTTTCGAATTCACCCGGGTTAGAACGAAACCTTAAATCATCATCATTCACATCATAGGTGTGAAGCATTGCCATGCAGGCTATTTTTTCCAATGTATGATCCCGGCAGTCGAAGGTGATGATTGAATCCGATGGTTCCGCGATCCCGGGAGGTTCCCAGGAAGCAATCGGAAGATTAAAATGATTTCCGAGTTTTCTGACCACCTGAACGGTGCCGTTTAATTTACCATCGGTTGAATAACCGGCAATATGCGGAGTTGCAAGGGTAACCTGTTCTAAAAGTTTCAGGTCAATTGAAGGTTCATTTTCCCAGACATCAAGTACGGTGCCTTCAAGGCGACCGGCAGTAAGTGCTGAATTAAGTGAATCACCATCGGCTACTTCTCCGCGTGATGTGTTGATAAGCCATGAACCGGGTTTCATGAGCCCGAGTGTGGCCTGGTTGATCAGGTGCAAGGTCATATCCTCCCCCGACCTGTTCAATGGAACATGCAGCGTTACAATATCCGACTCCACTAATAGCCTGTGAATCGGAACAAATCCAGCCCTCCCTTCCTTTCTTGCCCGTGGCGGGTCGTTCAACAGGACCTTCATACCGAGGAGGCGGGCCAACGCCTCGACTTTCTTTCCAACATGTCCTACTCCTATGATACCAAGTGTTTTACCTGCCAGGGAGTAGTGATGTTTTAAAACCAGGTTGGCCAGTACTGAAGCGATATACTGCTGCACCGAACCGGCATTGCATCCCGGGGCATTGACCCAGCGGATTGAACGGGAATAGCAATATCCTGTATCGATGTGGTCGAAACCTATGGTTGCTGTTGCAATAAACTTGACCGCTGAATCCCGAAGCAGGGATGAATTGCAAATTGTACGGGTCCTGATCAGAAGGGCATCGCAATTTTCAACTGCCAAGCGGTCTATTTGCCTTCCATCCAGGTAGTTGACAGAAGCATAGGGTTCCAGGACACCTTTCAGAAACGGAATTTTATTGTCAGCAACAATTTTTATCATTTCCCTGGAATTTTATTATGTCAGTCTGCTCGAATGGGCCCACAAACCAAGGGCCGGATTGGAAATATAGAATATCCGTTCATTTCCAACCTGGTTGTACCCATCGTGAAGCATGGCCGGATTGTATCTTTGCATCATCATGTGGAGATCAGCGTATTCAAAATTCACTCCATTAATCTCTTCCTGTGACATATGTCCGGGACAATACGTGATAGTAAAACGATTTTCCGATGATCCATGGATCAGATGTGCGGCAGCACTCAGGTTCCGAGCCAGGTCATCATTTTGCCTGACAAACTCAAGAATCTCAGGTGTGGTTTTGTATCCATATTTCCGGATCAGGCGGTCGATCTCCTTGTCCTCTCCAAAGGTACGGATCCCCGGGCCAAGAACGATGAGTTCGCCGCCGTTGGCAATGGCCATCCTTGTCCGGTATATGCTTTTGTTGCCAAGCCAGGTACTTTTAAACTCTTCCGGATCAAGATAAACGACCACCTTTTCCAGGGGTTCGCTCACCCTTTCAAAATTGACCTCCAGCGAAAGCGCAGCGGCATTTGTAAAGCATTCATGATCATTCCCGATAAACAATCCGTTCACGCCCGGGATTCCTCCTGATGATTTTGATACGACCGTATGGACATATACGATTGGCAAATCAACTGTGAAATGTTCTGCGGCATAGTTAAGCACCTGCCGCACCGGATTGTCCGCTTTGCCCATGATTCGTTCCATTCCATAGGCAGCTCCCAGGAAATGGCTTTTATTGATCCCTTCGCGTCCGCCGGTACCGACAAAAATGTTCTTGTTGTAATTGGCCATCCCGATCACCTCGTGGGGTACAACCTGCCCAATAGAAAGAATGAGGTCGAA
The DNA here is from genome assembly GCA_903828645.1 of uncultured Bacteroidales bacterium. Taxonomy (GTDB): domain Bacteria; phylum Bacteroidota; class Bacteroidia; order Bacteroidales; family FEN-979; genus CAIVAT01. Next base: position 61,735 of record CAIKNA010000338.1, on the reverse strand, counting down.
TCCGCCTCCGGTTAAAAGTTTGTTGACCTGCGCCGGCCAGGCAAAACTAACCTTTCCTTCAGAAACCCTGTTCACAAACTCAGCCGGCACCTCTCCCAGTGTCACCGTATCATTCCTCCAGTCGTGTACCCGGAAAAGCGAATGGGGTACCTTCCCGAACATCGTATCAAGTTCACTTTCCGCCATGGCCACATGGGTTCCAAGAGCCGGGAGGATGTCGGACACCGCATCAACATAGTATTCCCAGATCATTTCGGTAAGAATCCCTGCATGTGAATGAAACCTGGTAAAATCGGGCGGGATCACCAATATTTTACGCCGTGGGCCAAGTTTGCCGAGCGCTTCAAAAAGCGCCCTGCAAAGCATGTCGCGCGTAAACTCTGTACCGGCTGAACCACCCTGGTAGTATATCATAATTATTTTTCCTGTTTCCTGTTATCGACTGACCCTCGCATTCCCTTTCCAGATACTCCAGATCATCTCCTCATCTGCGGGCTGGGCATAGTCGGTTAAAAATGTAGTGGCCAGGGCACCGCTGGCCCAGCCAAACCGTATCCATTTTTCAGGTTCCCACTCCTTCAATATCCCGTAAAGCAATCCGCCGACAAATCCATCACCCCCGCCGATGCGATCAAGGATAGCAATTTCACGAGGCTCAACAATATGCCAGATGTCGCCTTCAAGCATGATTGCACCCCATAAATGCTGGTTAGCGCTGACCACCTGACGAAGTGTGGTAGCAAATACCGAAACGCCGGGGAAAGCCTGCCTGGCGCGGATAATCATTTTCTTAAAACTTTCCAGTTCTGCGTCGATGCTTTTTCCGCCTGCCTCAGGGCCTTCAATTCCCAGGCAAAGCTGAAAATCCTCTTCATTCCCAACAAGGATATTGGAGATTGAAGTGATCTCGATGAAGATATCATGCAACTCTTTTTCACGGTCCTTCCAGAATGAGGCCCGGTAATTCAGGTCAAACGAAATCAGGGATCCGGTTCGCTTTGCTGCCCGGGCCAGTTCAAGGCAAAATTGTCCTGTTTCCGGGGATAAGGCAGCGATCAGGCCCGACAGGTGCACGATCTGAACACCCTCTTTTTCAAAGATCCGGACCAGGTCAAAATCGTTCATACGCAGGATTCGGCCCACTTCGCCTGCGCGGTCGTTGAGCACGCGCGGACCCCGGGTGCCAAAACCGCTGTCGGCGATGTTGAACTGGTGGCGGTATCCCCATGGACCACCCTGTTCCACTTCCCTTCCTTCATAAACCATGTGCCGGCTTGCCAGGCTGTTTTTTATAAACCGGGCAACCGGACTCCCTTTTACAAAGGTGGTGAGTACCTTTACAGGAAGCCCTAAGGATGCAGGGATGCTGGCAACATTGGTTTCAGCGCTCGTTGCCTGCATTTTAAATGTATCACTGCTATGAACCGGCTGACCATTTTTCGGGGTTAGCCTCACCCCCATGCTGGTTGGAACCAGCAATGACCAGGAAAATTGTCTCTTCAGTTGCATACTCATTTTGTTATTATTTCCACGATCATACTCCGCTGTATGCATTATATCCACCATCGATCAGCATAACCGTGCCGGTAATGTAGCGCGCCATGTCGGAAAGAAGAAAGGCAACCGGGCCTGCAAGTTCCTCGGGTGTTCCAAACCGTCCCATCGGCGTACCGGTCATGATTTTCTGGCCACGGGGTAAAAGGTTGCCGGATTGTTCATCTATCAGGAGGAACCTGTTCTGTTTTGTCAGGAAGAATCCCGGTGCGATGGCATTGACGCGCACACCCGTTTTAGCCATATGAACTGCCAGCCATTCCGTGAAATTATTAATGGCTGCCTTGGCTGAAGAATAAACCGGTATTTTCGTCAGGGGGTGAAAGGCGCTCAGGGAAGAAATATTCAGAATTGCCCCTTTGCCTGCCTCGATCATATCGGCAGCAAAGACCATCGTTGGCAGAATGGTTCCGAAATAATTCAAGTCAAAAATGCGCTCCATTCCCTCCACCTCCAGTCCGAAAAAAGTTCCTGCCAGGTCATGGATCTGCTCAGGTACTATCTCTTCCAGCCGGGTGGTTCCCTTCGGCGCGTTCCCTCCTGCCCCATTGATCAGGAAGCTAATCTTCCCGGCCTCCCGGTGTATGGTCTCCCTGGCGGCAAGCAATGACTGTTTGTTCAGCACATCAGCCTTTACTCCCATGCAAAAACTCCCGGTACGTTCCGTGATTTCGGCTGCAACGAACTGTGCAGCGTCCAGATCAATATCGAGTATTACCGTCCTGCCCCCGATTGAGGCCAGTCCCAGCGCGATCGCTTTTCCGATCACCCCGGCGCCTCCGGTAATCACCGTGAGGGTATTGTTTAAATCTTTGAAGGTTATTTCATCCATTTTTCAAAGTTATTTTGATTTTTTTGTAGGTTTTACTTTCATTTTCTGACCGTCCAGTACTTTCTTTGTCTCAAGGGCATATCGTTCCCCGAGAATCCTCATTGACCGTGTGTCAAAGTGGGTGGAATCGTATGTGGTCAATCCGGTCACACTAACCACGGAAGTATATGGTATCTTCGACAAGGTTTCTTTCAGCATCACGTTGAACCCGGCCCGGTTCGGTTTTTCTTCGGCTACTTCTCCTGCAATAAAAGGCAGACCAGGGCTGTTCAGCTCTTTGCGAAGGGCTCCAATCAGGGTAACAATCTTATCAGGGTATTCCCGGTATTTTTTCACATCCGATTCACCCTGGTGCCAAAGAATGGCTCTGAGGTGCCCGCTGTGCAAAGCCTGCCTTGTGCGACTGACAGCATCCTTGAAATATGTGGTGCCTGGCGCCCACAGGTCGATGGAGGTTCCGCCGCGTGCGTTGACCACCAACCCTAAACGTTTTGCGGGTTCCTTTGCCATCATCGTTTTGGCAAAATAATAACCCGGGCTCAACTGCTGAACAGAGAGTTCTCTTCTGATCGTTGAATATTTATTGAGCGGATTCACAGCCGGTTCCCAGGGGTGAACACTATCGCCGGTAAAAAGAAAAGTTCCAAAGAGGGTATCGAAATCGGGAACGAGGATCTGTGCGCGCCCGGCCATGTTTGACTGGCCAATCAGCAGGTAGATATCCAGTCCTGAAACTGAATACGTTGAAGTGCCGCTCATGTTCCTGACAGGTTGGTCATGCATGGAGACACACCCGGTAATGGCCGTCAGGAGCGTGCAAATGGACAATACTTTGCCCCATGATGCATTAAACAGTCCCATCAGTACTTTTTGCTGATTGTTTCGTAAAATTCTTTCAACGTGTAAAATGCTTTTTTCTTGTTTCCCGTTTCCGAGATGAGTCCCTTGCGGTTCCAGCCATCCTGGATCCCGGGTAAAACCCTCCTCGGCGACCTGAAGTCCACCAGAATCCATGGAGAACATCCACGCAACTGCGGAATTTTTCCAATCATCCCCAGTGTCTCCCTGTACATATATTGCTGGTACTCCTCCGACCATCGGGTCAGGCTGTCGCCGTGCATCCCACCAAGCGCATCCGCACCGAATTCGGAAATAAACACCGGTTTTTTAAAAAGGATATTCCATTCTATTTTCCTGCACTTGTCAGGCAGTCCGTCGTACCATCCGATGTATTCGTTAAAACTCACGAGGTCGACATACTGAGCGAAAGGGTCCTCAATGGTCCTGACCAGTTCATTCCCGGGCGTACCATGTTGTTCCAATGCGGCACTGATAAGGCGAACGTTGTCGATGCTCCTGGCCGTATCGGCGAGATTTTTCAGAAATGTCAGTCTCTCAGGTGTGACCGGGGTCTCGTTGGCCATCGACCATACGATGACCGAAGCCCGGTTTTTGTCCCTGGAAATCATCTCTTTCAACTGAGTTGCCGCAGTATTGAAGGTCTCCTGGTTTGTCCACTGGATGGTCCAGTAAACGGGGTTTTCCTCCCAAACCATGATTCCCATCTCATCGGCAACCCTTGCCAGGTTTTCATTATGGGGATAGTGTGCAAGCCGCACAAAATTACACCCCAGTTCCCTTGCCCAGGTAAGCAGCATAATGGCATCCTCCCTGGAATATGCCCTTCCTCCCCGGATGGCGTTTTCTTCATGAATGCTGATCCCCCGGAGAAAAACAGGTTTACCGTTAAGCAGGATATCCATCCCGCTTGTTTCGACCATCCTGAAACCGATCCTGTCGGTAACTGCATCCATCGATGTGCTGATCTTCACATCATAAAGGTAAGGATCCTCAGGCGACCAGCGGTGTAACCCCGGGACGGCGACTTCAATGGCCGCAAATCCTGCATCGTCGGTTATGACGGTTTTTTCAAACTTCATCTCCGGGATGGTCAACCTGACCTCTTTTCCTGAAATGCCTTGTCCGTTAAGCTTCACGTACCCTTTAAGTACATCTCCCGAACCTTTTTTCAATTGCAGAAAATAGTCGCAGATAAATACAGCAGGGGTCTCTGCAACGTTGACATCCCGGGTAATTCCACCATAATTCCACCAGTCGGTATTGAGTGTGGGAACCTCCTCGGCTTTCCGGGTGTTACAGACCCTTAAAATGACGAAATTATCTTTCTCTGCAACCAGGTCGGTGATCTCGAAATTAAAGGGAGTGAACCCGCCTTTGTGGTAGCCGAGTTTTTTCCCATTCAGATAAACATCGGCACGGTAGTTCACGGCGCCAAAATGGAGAAAAACCCTGTTTCCTGCCGCGTCTTTATGATAATTGAATGATTTTTTATACCAGATGGTCCCTTCATAATACAACAGTTTCTCATCCTGTGAATTCCAGTCCCTGGGAACCAAAAGAGTGGGTGATTTGTCAAAATCGTATTCGATCCGCTCAGATTTATCCTTCGGTTTTGCATTGGTATAAAAAGCCCTGTCCTGAGGTTTGGGATTCTCATCAAAAGGTATGGCACGATAGTCATAGTAACCCATTTCATAGGGATCAATGATGTAGTTCCATTTTCCGTTGAGGGAGAGAACCGCCCGGTTATTGATATTCTGTATCAAGGGGGTCTGCCCCTGACTTCTGATTACGGGATAGCACAGAAAAACTGAGAGGATTATAATGAATCCGCAGAGCCTGGTTGTTATACATTTATTCATAATCAGGAATCAGGGGTAAAGTTTAAAGCGCAAAAACGCCAAGATGCCAGGAATATCAGTTCAATTACATAATTCTTAGCGTCTTAGCGTCTTTTGTGCGAATGTGGTTTTTCGGATGCCTGTTTAATTTTTAATAAATTTCCCTGTGGTAACGCATTCATTATTCCTGCAGGTTACGAAATAAATCCCCCTCGGGTAAACTCGCAGGTCGATGTTGATTCCCTCTCCACTGACTTCGGCTGAAAAGACCCTTTTTCCAGTAATGTCATAAAGATCAACAGAATGGAAAGCAGGATCATTTATGCTCACCGTGATATAATCGGTGGCTGGGTTCGGGTAGAAAGACATGTTTGCCTTTCCTGTAACTTTTGTGATGCCCCCGATAACCGGTTTTCCGGTAAGACTCAGATCATCCATGAAAATCCTGGTCACCAGGCTTTCAGGAGTTATGGTTGGAGTGAAGATGATCTCGGTGCTGTCGTCTGTCTTGATTGGGTATTTGAATTCTTTCCAGTCGGGACCCATATCGGTGGCATTGATGTTGCCTACCGTCACCTTTATTCCGCCGAGAACACGTTTTTCGATCAGCATATGCTCCACGCCGTCACCCTGGTCAACAGCAAGCCAGAAATCAAGCGTGTCTGATTTTACATATTTTGCAGTATTAAGGTATCCGACTTTATCGGTTTGACCGCGGATAAACTTGAAAGCAGCAGTTCCTGGAAATGTACCATGATCTCCCATCGGAATGGTCGTGGAGACCAGGGTATAACTGGTGGTCCAGCCTTCAAATGGGACAATGGCTGATCCGGTCGTTACAAATCCGGTCTTGTAAATGTATTTTGAAACTGTAAATACGATCGAATAGGTCTTGGTGGTCACCCCATCAGAGGCATGCACAACAATTTTGCCGGTACGCTCAGCTTCAGTCCCGCGTAAGTAGGTCGGGTTAGTGATGGTCATGGTGGCCGCCGGATTATTGGGTGTTCCTCCCATGGCCACCTGTGAAACAAAGTATGGCACTTCAACCGCGTAGTTAAGCGTAGTCGCGGCAAATCCATCCACGGTTGTACTGTTGTAAGTAAAATCGGTCAGGGTGGCATCTGTTGGGGATACCGCCAGTTTGGTAATGCTCACATCGTCGATGTAACAGAGTCCGAGAGTCGCAGTTCCGCCCAGCGCGGTTGCATGAAACCGGATGTAAAGTACCGGGGAATTATCCTTTACAGATAAATTCATCACCTGCCAGTTCGTGTCTGCTTTATTGAACGGATCTTTACTTATTTCTGTCCACGTCAGCTTATCGGTCGATTTCTCGATCATCAGGTGAAAATTGGTTGCTGCCGTGGTATCCCGCACCTGGCAATAATACTGAAGCATGTCGGCGGTATTGACGGCCTTGCATATCAGGAAGGACTCGTTGGGCTTTAGTTTGGCTGCATAGGCGCCAGTATATAACCCGTTATTGTGCAGGGTTGACCATGCCACATTGGTTGTGATCCAGCCGGCAGGAGGTGCATTTGTTGCAAAACCTTCCTGGAAACTATAGACCTGGGCACTTAATGAACCTGACAGAAGGATCATCAGGATCACTATAAACATACTTTTTGGTAGATTTTTTTTCATATCAATTTTTTTTTAAGTTGTTACTATTTCCCTTTGATGATTCTCCTGGTAAACACCTGGTCTCCGGATATGACCCTCACCAGGTAAACCCCGCTGTTCCACATCGAGATGGAGATAGTGGCGCTGTTTCCTCCGGGTCTCTCCTTCCATACCAGTTTGCCTTCGAGGTCAATTACCTGGATCTCATCCATCCGGTTTTGGCTTTTTACATACACGTCATTCCCTGCAAAGGTCGGAAATACCTCGATTCCCGAAATTGAATGATCTTCAAGTCCTACGCCAACTTGACGGAAATTGGCAATGACTGAATGATTTGTCTGTACATTGGTGAATGTCAGCGAATTTGAAGTTCCAAGCACGTTGCCGTTTTCAGTCCAGTTCACGAATACATAGCCCCAATTCTGGGAAGCACTGAGCGTGATGCTTCCGCCTGCCGGCACATTCCCCGATCCGGTAACCACACCGGCTGCCGGTGGATTCGCCGTGGCCGAAACAGTAAAGGTGTTGGAACTCTGAAGAAAATGTCCCACTACATCGTGGTTTGCCGTTACGTTCGTTAGCACAAGAGCAGGCGATGTACCGATCACACTGCCGTTTTCTGTCCAGTTGTCGAAAATATATCCGTTTTGTGCGGTTGCGGTAAGCGTTGCTGTTCCGCCCGAAACCACCGGACCGGTCCCTGTGATGGTACCTCCGGCTGCAGGAGAAGCGGTAGCAGTTATCTGGTAAAGCAGGCCAAAGTTAGCAACTAACTCCGTATTGTTCACCGGGTTAAAAGTATAGTTTGGGTTTGTACTGACAATTGTTCCATACTCTGTCCAGTTCATAAAGCCATACCCTGTGTTTGGTGTGGCTGTAACCGTTGCCGGAATCCCCCATGGCAACACCCCGCCCCCCGACACCGTTCCGGTTCCAACCGGGTTTACTGTCAGGTTGACCGTGTAAAAGAAATATGAATGGATGATCGTATAGGTGCTGGTGGAAGTTCCATTCTCCGCAGTTACCACCACCGTCGATATTCCAGGGATTGACGTTGTCGTATTGACAATCATGTTCGCCATGATGCAGGTTGTGGTGCCAGTTACTGCAACCGTAGGCTGACCGAATGGAACCGTGTCATTATAGGTAAACACATTGGGCAGAAAGCCGGTTACCGTGGTGCCGTCGACCTGCAAATTGCTGAGCGTAGAGACATTGCTTGGCGTGATAGCAGACTGCCAGCTTTTTGACACCCGGATGCCATCTATCATTACACTGGGGGATGACCCGTTGGTTCCCTGTCTTAATAAAACGGATCCAAGACCCAAATCGCTCCCAGAGTTGACATCAGGGCAAATAACCGAAGCAGCAGGCTCGGGATTTCCGATAACCGGGTCGATAAACAGTTGTGCACTGTCGTTGGGGACGGTTCCTTCTACGATGGTAAACTTCATAACCAGAAGATAGGTGGTATTTAAGTTATAGGTAAACCCTGTATAATTGGGAACCATTGGAGACGTCATTGCACCTTTGGTAACGCCGAATGCAAGATGGTTTGATGCATCAGCCTTCACCCAAACCCTTCCCCGGTAGTTGACATTTGTCGGGGAGGTGGCTGATTCCTTGAATGAGATAAAGAAATCGCCGGCAGTTGTCGCCGTGATCACTTTTGCAAGGCAGGTCAGGTAAAGTGTGCCTGGCAGCGTCTGCTTTACAAAACCACGGAAAACGTCCTGGCCTTCAACTCCCAAGGTTGTTGCATTTCCTATGCCTGACCCGATGTACCCTGAATAGGTTAGTCCCCCGTTCGACACCATCAAAGGAAATGTCGTTGTGTTCGACTGCTGGATCCAGTTGTGCTTGGTCAACGAGTCACCTGCCGGATAATCGAAATTGTCCAGCATGAGTATCTGGGCTGCAAGTGGATGGACAACTACCATCATGAAAAACAGCGTTATACCGAAACTAAATTGTAAAGATCTTTTCATATTCCTTGAATTTGATTAGTAATTTTAAAAATATGTACGCCGTTTATATCACTGAAATAATAAAAAGCACCATGATCAGCAACAATACGATCAGGAGCGATTGCCAGAGAATGAGTTTCTTATGTTTCATAATCTTTACTGATATTCTAAAGAAACAAAGGTAGCCCATTGAAATGGTGAAACTGGTTTCTTTCCTATTCATAAGGGTTTCTTTGGCAATCAAAACGTATAACTCTTCAGTCAGATCCGGTATTTCCCTGATCCGTTTCACCTGAAATGATCAGATTATCATTGATGACAAGGGTTCCATAGATCATGACTGTCAGCAAAGCACCCGGGGCAATCCGCAGGCTCCTGAGTGTAACCATGGAAACAATGACCGGGTTGTTGGATGATGGGGCGATTGTAACATAAGCTACGGTATCAGGCATTACCCCCGCCGCCCAGTTGTTCCCGTTCGACCAGTCAGAATCGGTCGTTCCTGTCCATTGGTTGGTAGCCATCGATTCATTTGAATACCCTGAATTCCCCGCGGTATTGACGGCACACACGCGGTAAACATAGGCAGTATCGAGCGAAATCGCTGTATTGCTGAAAGTGCTGATATCCGGTCCAACAGTGCCGATCAATGAAAAGGACCCGTTGTTATTCTTGCGTTCGATCCTGAATCCGGTCTCATTGAGGGAATTATCCGTCCAGTTTAACGTGATCAGTCCGGGGGATACGACCACGGGAGTCAGATTCGTGGGTGCATTAGGCGGCTGGGTGTACTCATGAGCCCCGATATCCGGCAATCCATTGTAGAGTGGATTTCCCCAGTAGTCTTTTCCACCGTTCCCGGAAATCACTTTTCCCTTGCTGATACACGATGAATTTGACTGAAGTTTATATCCGTCCACGGAATTGATACCGATGCCCCCGCTTCCCGCGCCGGCCAATTTCGGGTCGGCAGTGATCTTATGAGGGTCTGATGGTTCGGTTGACGGGTGGATCCCCCAGAAACAATTATAATCGATGGTGCGGTTATAACCCGAAGTCCAGTCATAACTGGCAGAGGGGCTTAAATTATAAATCAGGTTGTTATTAAAGGTGTAGGTCCTGGTGCCGCCGCCGGTATTCCGCTCTGAAATGATGATTGGTGAAAGGTTTGCAGGACAATACACTGTGTTGTTGTATACCTTGATGGAAGTAACCGGGTAGTTGATGCAAAAGATCACCCCCTGGTCATTCTGGCTTATATTGTAACGGCATACTACATTTACATCGGCCTGAACGGTGCAGGTCCAGAACAGACCGTGTGCGTTGTCGTGGCTGTAACTGTATTGCCAATAGGTATTGGGCGATCGGAGATCAGCATCGTACAGGCTTCCGTCATAATCTGGTGAATGATTCCCGTAGCCTTCATTGTACTGGAACACTGTTCCGGAGCATGAGGCGGAGAAGATGGTGTTGCCGGTGATCCCGTTGGCCGTGTTGTAACAAAGGTTATTCTCTACCACACCTCCTTCGAACAACCTGATGATCATGGCATTCTTGGAAATATCTGAAATGGTATTGTTCCGGATTGCCCCATTGGTGATCTTCATGGCATTCCACTCGGCAGAATATGGATCGAAGCCATCACCACTTACGCACTCCGTGATGATACCCTGGTTATCGCATGAAGTGATCACACAATTTTCAACCAGGATGTCATTGAAATGGGTCTCCTGGATGGAAACATCCACAATGGCGAAGCCGATTCCTCCGGTTCTCTTTTCAGTGCGGCCCTGCCCTACCAGTCCCTTGATGTTGTGAATGGCCAGGTTTTTTAAATAAATATGGTTGGCCGTGCCAAAGTTTTCTGCTTCAATTCGTACACCCCGACGGTCATCTCCGGCAGTTGCATCATTTGTGATCTCGAGGTTGCTGATTTCCCAGTATTGCTGGTTGTAAAGGTAAACGACCCCGGTTCCGGTCAAGCCGTTTCCATTGATGATGGGTTTGGTTCCCGTACCATACATGTCGATGGAATTAGGATAGCCGGCTAATCCCGATCCTTTCGGATAGAGTCTTCCGGTCCATACTTCTCCGGCCTTAAAAAGAATCCTGCTGCCCGGGTTAAACGTAATTCCATTAACCTTCGCAAGTGATTTCCATGCCATTGACGGAGATAATCCACTGTTTCCATCATTTCCGCCGGTGGCATCAACAAAGTAAGTTGTAATTCCCGGGCTCATGGTTGTCGCCGTGGCCTCATTGGAATAGTTGGAATTTCCTGCCCCATTGTATGCATACACCCGGTAAGTCACTGCAGTGTTTAAAGGCAGTCCGGTATTTGACCAGGAGGCCGAACCGGCGCCAATACTGGCAATTTCTGTAAATGGGTCAGAACCGGTCTTGCTTTCAATCTTATAGCCTGATTCGTTGGTCGCATTATCCGCCCACACCAGGTCGATCTGGCTGGTTGAAACAGCAGTCGCCACAAGACCTGTCGGTGCGGCAGGAGCGGTGATGTTACCGTTGATAACCAGTTCCGGTTTATTTACAGAAGCATCCCTGCTGCTGAATATAATTGAAGGCGAACTTATGGTTGCTGAATAAAAAACAAGACTGATCAATTTATCACTTGCTGCAAATTGGCTTTGAACATAGGAAGTGATATCCCATTCGTAATAACCCGGAGAGGCAAGCAGTGCAACAGAATTGATAATGGCACCTTCAGCCGGGGCATTGTTCCAGGTAATTCCCGTTTCGGTCCATCCATCGGAGACCTGGTGTACATTCATGACGATGGCCGTTGAATTGGTTGCATACATTCTGACGATGGCACTGTTAATGATACTGATTCCCGCAGCACTCAGGTCAAATTTTATATATGCTTTCCTGAAGTTGGAGGCAGTTCCTTTTTTCACGTAAAGATCCACGGAGGTGCCATAATTTGTTGTTGGATTTACGTCATGGATATAGGAGTCGGCAACGGGGTTGAATGTTTGCGATTGACCAGAGATTCCGGTCATAAAAATCGCAGAGATAAGAAACAAAATCGTCATGAAACTTTTGGGCAGTAATGGTCTTCCTGTCATTTATCAAGAGTTAAAATTGTATATTTTCGTAAACATCCATGTTTGTTTCACAGGTGGCCTTTTTTACCAGGTCCCGGATATAGTTTTCATACATGCGACCGGTAAGGAGATTCCTGACCAGGGATTTGCATTGGTCGTAAGAACGGAAACCCAATGATGTTTTTTCCTTTACTGTGACAATATAACAGTTACCGCCAAATTCAATTTTCTTACTGGATTGCCCTTTTGCAAGTTTGCTTGAAGTTTCCCTTACCATCGACCTGAATGGATCACCCTCTTCCGGGGAATAAACGGAATCATTGAAAACCAGGGTGTTTTCTGCATCCGTCCCTGTCTGCGCATTGTCATCACTGACGGCATTTTTAAATGGCCTCAATTTTTTCAGGGCAACTATAGTGACAAAACCTTTCCGGTACAGGCTGTCCTTCTCCTTATCATACACTTCTTTCAGTTTTTCTTCCGTGATTTTAAAAACCGTCCCGGCCAGGTATTCCTTCAGCCTGTTAACCAAATTAGTGAACAGGTAATTATAGTAAACCTCTTCGGTATATCGCACCGGCCCATAGATTATTCTGCCGGATGCTTTGGCTGATGACCGTCTTTGATTTTCTGTTTCCAGTGCCTTAAGGAAGGCCTCATAACTGATGTCGGCGATGAGCCCGGCATTCCGGGCGCAGATTTGCTGAACCTTGATCTGGACGAGTGTATCCAGAACTTTTTTTTTTAATACATCCATGGGTGTTGTGCCATCAATTTTTCCTGACCAGAAGTCATTACTGTATTCGACTCCGTACCTGTTGCGAAAATAATTGATGATAATTGTTCGTTGCGACCGTGCCTGCAACATAAATTCACACAGGATGATCCATTCCCCGTTCAAGGATGCCACCCTGGATGTATCGGCGGGTGGTGTTACCTGACGATACGGAGAAGTACTGCAATGCGCTTCCGAAAGCAATATCATCAGTAACCCTGAAAGTAATATTTTGCCCATTGTTGTTTTATTATCCTGATCGTTTCTGCCTTTTCACCTGCGCTCAAATGGATCAGATAGATCCCGTCAGGAAAATTTGTTAAAGATAGTTTATGTTTCAGCCCGCTGCAAAAATCTACAGAAAAAGCCATATCTCCATTGACCCTATGACCTTCGGCGTGAACCCCGGAAGTTCCGGCCATATCCCTGAGTTCAATGGTAAGAAGGCCTGAAGTGGGACAAGGGTAAACTTTAAACAATGACCGGTCCTGATCAGAGTGAAATTCCTGATCACCACCAATCCCCGTCGGTGACAAGGCATACTCATGAGCGCCGATATCGGGAACCCCATTATAAAGTGGGTTTCCCCAAAAGTCTTTGCCGCCATTATCTGTGATCACTGTTCCCGCATTGATGCAGGATGAGTTAGCCTGCAACTGATACCCGGTTACTGTAGTCAAACCATTGCCCCCGCTGCCGGGATTCACCAGTTTGGGGTCGGAGGTGATCTTGTGAGGGTCAGCAGGTTCGTTCGCCGGATGCAGACCCCAGAAACAATTGTAGTCGATCGTCCTGATATAATCCGGTGTAAAGTCGTAACTGGCCGTCGCGCTCATATTACAGATCAGGTTGTTGCTAAAAGTATAGGTCCTGGTGCCGCTTCCTCCATTGTTCCGCTCCGAAATGATAATGGGGGAGAGATCTGCGTCGCAGTATACCGTATTATTATAAACGCTGACTGATGTCACCGGATAGTTGATGCAGAAAATAATTCCCTGATCGTTCTGGCTGATGTTGTACCTGCAAACAACATGATCGTCTGCCTGGTCGGTACAGGTCCAGAAAAGTCCGTGTGCATTTTCGTGGCTGTAGCTGTATTGCCAATAGGTGTTTGGCGAACGGAGGTCGGCATCGTATAAGCTTCCGTCGGCATCGGGCGAATGGTTCGCATACCCTTCATTATATTGGAAAACAGTCCCGGAACAGGCTGCCGAGAAGATGGTATTCCCGCTGATCCCATTGGCAGTATTGAAACAGAGGTTATGTTCAACCACCCCTCCCTCAAACAAACGGATGATCATGGCATTCTTCGAAATATCGGAGATGGTGTTGTTGCGGATGACGGCATTGGTTATTTTCATTGAGTTCCACTCGGCTGAGTATGGAGCAAAGCCATCGCCTGTAACACATTCGGTAATAATTCCCTGGTTGTCGCAGGAGGTGACCAAGCAGTTTTCCACAAGGATGTCATTGAAATGGGTATCCTGGGAAGATACGCTCACAATGGCAAACCCGATACCACCTGTCCTCTTTTCAGGCCTCCCCTGTCCTACCAGCCCTTTTATGTTGTGAACATTCAGGTTTTTTAAATAAATATGGCTGGCAGTGCCAAAATTTTTAGCTTCAATCCGCACACCGCGACGGTCATCCCCGGACGCTGCATTGTTTGTTATCTCCAGGTTATTGATCTCCCAGTATTGCTGGTTATAGAGGTAAACTACGCCTGTGCCGGTCATGCCGTTGCCGTCGATCAAAGGTTTGCTCCCGGTACCGTACATGTCGATGATGATCGGATTTCCCGAATTTCCTGAACCTTTCGGATTAAGCCTTCCGGTCCATACCTCCCCGGCTTTGAAGAGGAGATTGTCCCCCGCCAGGAATGTTGTCCCATTCACCTTCGCAAGCGTTTTCCATGCCGTTGCAGGGGATGTTCCCCCGTCGGCATCATTACCACCGGTGGCATCCAGATAATAGGTAGTTCCAGCCGGCCCCTGCTTTTTCAAAACACCATGATACTGGATATCAGGGCCGTCAACCGGGCTCAATGTCTGAGCCCGGTTGATGGTCACTATCAGCATGAATGCTGTAACAGAAAGTAAAACAGCATAATTTATTTTTGGCATACTGCGCTCCTGTTCTTCGGTTAAAAGTTGCCTGATTATTGCCTGATTACCTTGAACGTTTCGATCTTATCCCCCGCGATCACACGTATAAAGTAGATCCCGGAAGGAAAATCAGACAATGAAAATTGATGTTTCCCCCTGCCTGACAAATCGGATGAAAAAATCTTTTCCCCACGCATTCCGTATCCTTCGGCGTGAACCCTGCAGTTACCGGGAACAGCCTGTAGTTCAATGGTGAAATCCCCCGCTGTCGGGTTAGGGTAGACCTTGCACATGGATTGTTCATGGCTTGATTGCGCTTCAGGAACATCTTCGGCGAGAGTTATTATGGATGATGACTTCATTCCGCACCAGGAGCCGGTGGTGGTGATATATCCCCACATGTAGCCGCCCGGGAGAACTTTGGTTCCGGGGAGACAGCGTATGTTTACCCCTGCGATCATGGTGGCATGACCACCGTTTTCAATGATGAATTCATTTGGAGAACCGGCAACGGTTATCGTATTGGTGGCATTGTAACATGTTGTTTGTGCTACCGTGCCGGCAACAGATGTGTTTGCAGGTACCGACGGGGCCGTGGTGGTCACAATCACCTTTGTGGGAGCAGACTGGAGTTTTTGTGCTGCATTCGCGGCCGCAAAATATACATCATAGGTTGTTGAACTGTTCAGGCCCGTGATCACCGCCTGATACTCGGTTTTTCCTGCTGTGCAGGCAATCGATCCTTTGAGATTGTCCGCCAGGGTAATTCCTGCGCCATTTTTCCCCTCTTTGACTTGCAGCGAAGTGGGTGCGGGATCACCGGCAGGCAGAATTACAAACCAGGAAGTTCCTGGTACATTGAGATCTGCTTTGGTTGTGAACCCTGATGAAGTCGCACTATCTGCCACAGGCCACCCTGAAGTATTGGAATAACCGGAACCTCCGGCAGCATTATATGCGGTCGCACGATATGTATACGATGCTGCCAGTGCATTTACCTTGTTCCACTCCTGGGCGAAAAATGCAGACACCCATTCAGATATTTCAGTTTCATGGCCAAGACAGCTATGGGTGGCCCCGGGGATGATATGAAGTTCGCTGGTCACGCCGGTTGCGGTGAGCGTATCATTCAGGTCGATGCTGTTCTGGGGAAGGATTGTCACATCCGCACTTCCATGAACCAGTATGGTCGGAATGTCGGTCGGTTCCAGGTAAGGGTAAACCCATCCACGCATTTCCGGCTCCAGGCCTCCCCACAGGGTCGCGTTGGCAATCAGGCTGGTTTTGTTCCATGGTGCAGTAAGATATTGATTTTCGGGAGGATATAAAGCAGTCGGATCGGGACCATCAAACTGGCAAACGGTCTGTGTGGTCTGACCTCCTGCCGACCCCCCTGCAATGAATATCAGGTTAGGGTCAATGTGGTAGGAGGCAGCGTTGGCTTTGACCCAGCTGATGGCTGCATTGGCATCCCTTGCAGCATCCTGCAAAGCCGGAAACTCTGAAGCCTGTGTGGGCATGGCATATCCATCACGAAGACGGTAGTCGATGGACATGCAAACATATCCCCGTTTCGCAAACCTGTTGCAATAATCGACGATATATCCCTGGGTCCGGTATGAATCCGTTCTGTAACCTCCCCCATGGATCCAGATGATCATGGGTCGCGCCAGGGTCGTATCGCTGGTGGGTTCATATACGTCAAGGTAAAGTGGTGTCGGGACACCCAGGTAGTTGATCACATCCGCATAATGAACTCCCGAAGTCAGGGTAACCGCTGCAAACCGGTCGGCCGGAATAAAATCATTGGGATTAAGACCCGGTAAAGAATTGCTTGCAGAAGTAGTGTTCGCACCGGCATTTCCCACGACTGCAAATAAACCGCCGGTAGGCTTTCGCTCAATGCTGAATCCTGTTTCGTTGGTGTTGTTGTCATTCCAGGTAAGGGTCACCTGGCTTCCGGGAACCTGGGTTGCCAGAAGATTCGAAGGAGCAGAAAGGGAATCCGACATGTTAACAGTATAAAGTGTGGTATTGATCCCGTTTTGGGCAGTAACTGCAACCGTTGAAGTTCCAGGCAGTCCCGGAGCATTGGTAACAATGGCCGTCGCACCAGCCCATGAGGTTGTTGCAGTAACAGGGGGCACAACCGTTGTTCCGGGAGGCAATACCACGTTGTAACTGTAGATGGCGGCGGAAAATCCTGCGACCGTGGTCCCTCCGACCTTCAGATCACTCAAAGAGGCGTCGGCAACAGGGTTCATGGTCAGGCTTACATCATCGATATAAAACAGCCCCTGGGAAGCGGTCCCCGTGATTGCTGATCCGCGAAAACGCAGCAGCAGGGAAGAACTGTTGTCATTGACAGGGATGGTTACCTGGTTCCAGATGGCTGTGCTACCGGTCATTGGCATGGGGTCGGTGCTGAGGGTTGTCCAGGTCGAACCGCCATTAGTCGATTTTTCAATGTAGAGGTGCAATTGGTCAGCCAGGGAGTTATCAAGAACCCTGACGTAAAAGACCAGGGTCCCGGCAGTGTTGCAAACGGGCATATTAAGAATACCACCGTCTGCAGGCGCGGTCCATTTGAATTTCGGGCTTGACAATCCCGTTGCATAAATTCCGGTTCCGTTTGCCGCGGACAAACTGATATTCCCGGTATAAGTCCAGTTTACAGGCGGAAAGGTCACAAAACCCTCCTTGAAATGATAAGGCAGCGAATTTGTGATGTTGAAAAGAACAGTGTAGGTATGGGTGGTAGTTCCGTTTTGGGCAGTGACTACAACGGTTCCTGTACGTTGCAAAGCAGTACCTGACAGGTTTGCAGGGGGTGTTACCACCAGGGTTGCTCCGCTGTTGGTTGTTGATGCCGATATGGTTAGTGAAGTCACTTCTACAGGTAAGTCGATTGAATAATCCATGATGGTTGGAGCAAAGCCGGTAACCAGGATGCTTTGACTTCCACCGGAGGGCATCCACTTGAAGGTGCTTAGGGTCGCATCATTGCTGGGAGTAGCCAGGGTGAAAGATATGGCATAAGTCAGTTGGGTTGTGCCATCCTGGGCTGTTACAACCACACTTGTGGTTCCTGGCAGGGAGGCGGCAGGCGTTATGCTCACTGTTGCAAGACCGAAAGCCGGGGTTGCTGTCACTGAGGGGACTACCGTTGTCCCGTAGGGCAATTCTACAATATAGGTTAACATGGAGGAAGTGAACCCCGCAACGGTGGTGCCATTCACATCAAGATCACTTAGTGTGGCGTCGTTGCTTATTGTGTTTGCCATAGTGGTAAACGTGGAACTTTGAGTTCCGGATTCATTTCCCAGGCCATCCTCAACAGGTGCGACCGCAAGGTAGTATAAATGTGTAAAAGCCAGGTTGGCGGCCGGTACAACATTAATAACAGTTTTTGCATCATTGATGGTGGCCGTATACGGAACATTCGTTCCACTGGCATTCGTCATTTTAAAAGTCAGCAGCGAAGGAAGGTCGGTGTTCGTCAGGGGTGTTCCGTTGGTCTTCTGTATGGGTTCGTTAAAGGTAATAACCGGGTTAACATTCACCAGGACGCCTGTTGAACCTGATACCGGGTCAAAGGTTGCAACGGGTGGAGCATTTTCAGGGGTGCCTGTAAGAATAGCATTATCCAGTCTCAAACTCTGTCCGGTCGATGTCGGAGCGCTGGTCTTGTATATCTGAATTAAAACATTAGCCGTATTTTCACAGGAAGCCGGAAAGACACCAGTCGTTTTTGTAGTGTTGCTAAGCGGTGGTGTATAATCAGCAAGCACGGTTGTCCAATTGGTTCCGTCAGGGCTAACCCGTACAAGGAAATTACCCATCAGGACATTGGATCCGCGCTCACAGTAGCTGAAAGTGATATTCGAATACCCTGTTGTATTCACCGCAAACTGGTAATAATCGCCGATGGTCCAATAAGAACCCTGGTACATTTTTGCACCTTCACAGGGGGTTGTGGCATTGAAATTCAACCCGCCAACCCCGGATGAAGTGAACACGGGAATTCCGATGGCATTGTCGACCACGGGAGTCAGCACATCCTCGAAGGTAAACTGGAAAATGGATACCGGGAGCGACCCCACTGAAACTGTGGCAGTGCCGTTAGCTGTGTTTGCTCCATCATTGACCTGTACGGTATAGGTGGTCGTGGCGGTCGGGGTTACCACAGGATTCTGCAGCGTTGATGTAAACCCTGAAGGGTTCGATGTCCATGAATAAGTATATGTTCCTGAACCGCCTGTAGCAGTTGCACTTAACTGGGAAGTCTGTCCCGAAGTGATGGCCGGCGGCGTTGCAGAGGCTGTTACTGATAATGGTGAAGCAGCGGCCTCGGTAATAACCATTGTCGACAATTTTGTAGTGGATTTTGAAACACAAAAGGCCCCGTAAAAGGTCACCGATCCTGTACCTGCTACAGGTGCTGTCCACTGGAAGGTCCAGGTAGCAGGATTGGCAGAAACTGAACTGCTATGTGTTACATATTTCCCACTGCCTGTCGTATGGTTTCCCGATCCGGCGGCGAGAGTACCAAGCAATGTACCCGTTGCATTTTGCGGTGAAACCTCAAAACCTTTGTTCCCTGACCCGGTCACAGTTACCGTGATGGTGTATGTTGTCCCAGGAGTATAGCCCTGGGCAGGAATGTTGGAGGTGATCCAGTCGGCAGCTGTGGAAGCAGATCCTCCATGGCAATTGTGGCAGTCCATCCCGTCGCCTGGTGATCCGGTGTACCCTGCTGGCGCGCCTCCCGGATAATCAGAATTCTCATCTCCTCCGTAGGAGGATAACAGAAAAGTAATTCCAGACAACAGAATTACAGCAGTGATTGTCTTGATTTTCATAGGATTTTAATTTTGTTTGACTTCATGATCTACTAATTGGATAGAACAGCTTGACTTGAACCCGCCCGCAATTGCCGGGGGTTTAAATTGCAGTAAAATTATTGCTTTATCCGTCAGGGGATGTTTCAGGGCTGTTCAATTCTGTTCCTCTATTGTTCAAAGAACAAATCCCTGATTGAAATATAGTTTATAGGGAATGGTGATAAAAGGCTCTCTGTCAGTTTTGCTGCCGGTATTCCGAGGGTGTTTTCCCAAACTGCTTTTTGAATGTGGTACTGAAATGTTTGGTATTCGGAAAACCCGATTGGTAGGCGATTTCTGAAATGGTCTGTGTCGTTTCCAATAACATGCGGGATGCCTTGCGAAGCTTCACCATCCTGATAAAATCCTGAATCGAATTGCCTGTAAGTGCCTTCAGCTTACGGTATAATGCCGACCTGCTCATCGCAATCTCGCGGCAAATGACGCTGATATCAATGGTTTCCTGCTCCGCATATTCTTCGATCAGCCCAATGAGCCGGTTCAGGAACTTTTCATCAATTTTATTGCTGACCACCTCCGAGGGAACAAACTGCTCCTTCCCGTAAAATTTATTCAGCAGGACCTTGCGGGAATTGACCAGGTTTCTCAGCGTTGCCTGCAAAATCTCCGGGTTGTATGGTTTGGCAATATAGGCATCGGCACCAGTGCTGATTCCCTCGATCTGGCTGTCATCATCACTCTTGGCCGTCAGCATGATGACCGGGATGTGACAAGTGAGCAACTCATCCTTGATCTTCCTGCAAAATTCAATCCCATCCATCCCCGGCATCAGGATATCCGAGATGATGATATCGGGAACGAATTTCCTGGCCTTTTCCAGTCCTTCAATCCCGTTTCCGGCAGTAATGACCTGGTACTCCTGATGAAACTTCTCTGCAATGACCTTGCATATCATTGGATTATCATCAACCACCAAAAGAATCGGCATATTTTCATTTACAACGGGAACGTTTTCCGAAAACGGACTTTCATCATTGAAAACCCCTGACAGTCCCTGGTAGTCCATTATTAGCTGAAAATTAATCTCTTCCTTGATCTCATCATCGTTAAGGTGGCCTTTCCCTACCGGAAGCAGGATGATGAACGAAGCCCCTTTCCCCTGTTCACTTTGCACAGATATCTCACCGTGATGCAATTCCACGAGTTTTTTGCTGTATGCCAGCCCGATTCCCGATCCTTCAGTGTGTTGTGTCCGGGTAGCATCCTTTGATTCCTGGTAAAACCTGTTAAAAATATTTTTCAGGTCGTCAACTGACATCCCTTGCCCTGTATCCTTTACAACCAACTCCAGAAAGCTGCGTTGCCCTTGCGGTTCCTTTGCAGCTTCGATTTCCCTGAACGCGAGGTTGATCTCGATCCTCCCTCCGGGATTCACAAATTTAAAGGCATTTGATAACAGGTTGTAAAGGATCTTTTCGATCTTTTCTGCATCGAACCATATTTCAGGGATGTTTCCGCTCGCATTCAACTCAAAGTGAATGCTTTTCATTCTTGCGAATTCTTCAAAATTCTCTTTGATCCCCCTCAGAAAATTGACGATATTGCCCTTTGTAGCCTTTAACTTCATCAATCCGTTTTCGGCTTTCCGGAATTCGAGCAACTGGTTGATCAAAATGAGGAGTCGCTGTGCATTTTTCTCGATGTTGCGGAGTTGATCCGGTTGATTGTTGGGACCAGAGTGTTTAAGGTTGTCAAGGGATCCCAGGATGAGCGTCAGCGGTGTTTTGAATTCATGGGAGATGTTGGTGAAGAAACCCAGTTTCATTTGGTTCAGTTCCTCAAGTTGTTCCTTTTCCTTTCTTTCAAGGATCAGCTGGTTTTTCACCCGGATCCAGGAAATATTATACCGCATGAACATGAACAGTAAGGCCAGGATTACGAGGATGTAGAGGCAAAATGCCCACCAGGTTTTCCATAACGGCGGCAATATCCTTATTTCAATGCTGGCAGGATTGCTGCTCAGGACTCCATCGTTGTTCCTGGCCCTGACCATAAAGGTGTACAATCCCGGGGGAAGATTTGAATAACTTGCCGACCGGCCCTCGCGAAATTCAGTCCAGTCCAAGGATAACCCTGTCATTTTGTATGAATACTGGTACTTGCCCTTGTTGATAAAACCCAGAGCGGCAAAATCGATCTCAAAGGTTGCTTCATATCCCAGGGATATTCTTTTTTCAAGGAAGAGTTGTTTATCGATCGGACTTTGCTCATCACCCGGTCTGACAAGTTTATTGGATATGTACAAGTCGGTGAGGATCACCTTCGGTGGCGAGAAGTCCGTAATCAGGTTACCGGGGGAAATGACATTGTACCCGTTGATCCCGCCAAAATAGAGGTTGCCGTCTTTTGATTTCAGCGCCGCGTTCTGGTTGAACTCATTGGCTTGTAAACCATCAGCGCTGGTATAGATCCTCATTTTTTTCGTGCTTTGATCATACCTGACCAGCCCCTTGTTGGTGGCAAGCCAGAAAATTCCAAGATTGTCCTGTAACACGGAATTGACGACGTTATCCGGCAATCCATCCGTGGTCGTAATGGAATAAAACCGTTCGGCTGAGGGGTCGAAAATGGAAACGCCGCCTCCTTCAGTTCCAATCCACAATTTGCCGTCATTCGCTGTAATAATGGATAATATCCGGTTATTCGACAAAGAGTTCGGGTTCGAAATGGAATGGCTGTAACAGGTTATCTCACCGTTTTCATGGTTAAGCTTATTGATCCCCTGGTTTGTCCCTGCCCAGATATTTCCCGATTTATCCTTGCACAGTACCTTGACCGTGTTGTTTGATAATCTTGAATTGGTAGAAAGGAATCTTGTCATTCGGTCGGTGTTCCGGTCAAGCAAATAGATTCCGCCAAGGCTGGCAATATACAGTTTATTCGAGGATGCCTCAATGATGCTGTAAATATTTGCCTTTTCAAGCGATCCGGTCGGGTCGTCCCTGTGTCGGAATTTCCGGAAGGTTTTACTTTTTTTATCAAAGATGCTGATCCCTCCACCAAAGGTGCCGATCCAGAATTTCCCGTCCCGGTCTTCATATATTGAAAGAACCGAGTTGGATGTCAGTGAATGATTATCCTTCTTGTCTGCAGCATATATCCTGAACCTGCCGGATGCCGGATCATATTGATTCAGCCCCCCCAGGGTTCCTATCCAAATCATCCCCTGTCCATCCTGGTAAAAACACCTCACGTGGTTATCCGATAAACTTTGCGGGTCGTTCAATTCGTGTTTGACAGGCTGGAACTTCCAGTCATACTCGCTGTAGTAGTTGATCCCCCCGATGTAATTTCCAACCCACAACCCTTTGAAACTATCAATGAATATAGTATAAACCGAATTATTACTGATCCCGTTCGGGGAATTGGGATTATTCATAAAGGGAGTAAACACCCCGGAAGCCGGATCGTAAATATTCAGACCACCACCATCGGTGGCGATCATGATGCGTCCGTCCGGGCTTTTTTTGATATCTACCACGAGATCGCTTGAAAGTCCTGTTTTTCCCGAAATTACATATTCATCCAGATGCCTGGCGATATCAACTTTGACGATTCCCGACTGTGTCCCAAGCCAGAGTTTGTCAGGTTCCTCAACAAAAAGCGCAAGGATCCTGGCATTAACCGGATTTCCATTTACCAGGAATGGATAAATTCTGTTTTTCAACGGGTTGTATGAGAAAAGACCATCCAGGGTTCCGATCCAGATGAGGGTATCATTCTCCATCAGCATTGTATTGATCCGGTCGATGCGATACCCTGCCGGCAGCAACTTTTGAACAGGGACCCTGGTAATCGTATTGGTGGACATGTCTAACATGTTGAGCCCGCCTTCATGGGTGCCGATCCACAGGTTGCCCTTGTGGTCTTCAACAATGGCCTGAACATCATCGTGACTTATCGTATTCGGCTTTAATGGATCGTTGACAAAAGAGGTAAAACCACCTGTTTCATATTCATACCGCGATATTCCACCGCCTTGTGTTCCGACCCATATCCTGCCTTTCGAATCTCTGAAGATGGTGTTGATGAATACGTTTCTCAGCCCGCTGCTGTTGTCGTAGACCTTAAATGAATGCCCGTCAAACCGGTTAAGTCCACTCCGGGTCCCGATCCAGATAAATCCAAGGGTGTCTTCGTTGATGGCATATACGGTATTGTTCGACAGTCCCTCGTTGGTTGTGAGGTGCCGGAAAAAGAGGTTATTTCCCTGCCCGCAAGCCATTTGCGACAAGCCGGTTAACAAAACAAGACACAGGCCTCTAAGCAATTTCATTGGGCAACCTGGGGATTAGCAAGGATGTAAAGTTAGCTATTTTCGGCGGATCAGGCTTAGTTATCGAAGTACCGTACCAGGTTATACCTGTTGTCGTTCAATTCCTTCATATGGTGTGTAAGCGGCTGATAATACTCGTAATAATTGTTCACGATCCCTTTGTTCGAATCATTGTTTGACTCATCGGCCGTTGTGTCGGTCGGATCGTTGTCCATGTACCTGAACCAATGCCATCCTACGCAGTTTTTCATCTGTAAGAGTTTAATACAGAAGTTTTCATAAAATATTCCCCGCTCCTCCTGCGTTTTCACCCGCCAGCCTGCACCTGACATATTGGGCAGTCCCGAATCATCCCCTTTTACGTAAAATTCAGTAATGATTACGGGTTTGCCGGACCATTTGCGCCATTCGGTAAAATGCTTTGGTGAAGGTTCCCACTGTCCATAATAATTTATTGAAAGGATATCGCAGTACTTTCCGGCTGCAGCTATGATGTATTCATTATGTTTGGGCTTTCCATGCAACCTGCTGCCCAGGTACATATGGTTGTGGTCATATTTTTTAATTGCACCGGTCACTACCTTGTAGTAGTGGTCTGCCACAACACCCAGAAACTGCTGGCGTTGAAGGTCTGTAACATTTTCCCTGGTAACCCCCTGCCGATCGATCCAGCTTTTTGCCGCTTTGTAGTTCGGATTGTTCGAATCCCCTGCCGAAAGATATTCATCCAGGATGTCAGGATTGAAAGTCAACTCGTTATCAGAGAAATATCCCAGCAACATGGGATCATCCCTGGTTTCAACTAATTTTTGTGCCTGGTTATCTGCATAGGTCTCAAATTCAGCATCAAAGACGTTGAAGGATGTTCCCTGGGAATGATTTTTCTTCGCCTGTTTCTGGTACCCCGACCACAGGCTTAACATGAGCGTGTAACTTAATGGGGTCGAACAATGCTGGTTGCCATATTTCACCAGGGGAATTTCCGACCAGCAGGCTGTGCCATTAAAGCCGGTTGCCCTTAAATCCTGTTGTGTACGGGTGATCCAACTCTCCTCCGAACCAAATTTTTCCAGGAGAGATTTTTCGTTTCTTGCCGAACTTCCCGGCCGAACACCGTTCACAGCCACATTCAGGTTTGCATTGCCAGCAGGGTCAACAATCCACCAGCGGTCCCCATCCAGGGTTGTGTAATAGAACCCGGTAGCCTTGAACTCTTTTCTTTGGTCACTCCCATAAATGGTCTCCGGGCTAGCTGAATTCCTTTTAAATCCTTTGAGGTCTTCCATGGTGGTGGCATGAAATAGTTTCCAGTCAGAATAATTTACCACGCCATCCACCTTACTCCATTGCCTGGCTTCGATGCTGGTTTTCCCGCACACAGGAACGGTATGGCTTGAAACGCAGGATACGATCAGAATCAGGAACAGGCAAATAAAATTTGTGATTCTCAGGGCAGTGACCATAACGTCTATTTATTTGTCGATCAGCAACAGTGACGCATATTGACAGTCAGTACCAGAATAAATCTTCAGAATGTAACAGCCGGGTTCCAGCCTGAGCTGATTCAGGGGGAGGGTTAGCGTTTCGGGGACCTCATAAGAGGTGAGTGTTTTCTCATACAGCTGAATTCCGGCTAATGAAAACAACCGGATGGCGGAGATGGATCCCTGAATGTTTTTCATCCGGATATTAACCTGTTCTCTGGCAGGATTCGGGAAGATCTGGATGGAGGAATTATCCGCCAGGGATAAAATTCCGTAAGGCCCGTTGTATTCGAAAGCCCCGCGGTCGGGAACCAGGTACATCGGAACAGGGTTTTTCTCGATATCCCTAGTTGGTGCACCCGGTACCGACATCCCTGAATTAATGGCGGGCGAGTTTTTCGACAACCTGTAACCCCAAATGGTATCCGCACCATATCCTGTTGAGTCGGGTGCAACCAGCAAAGGATTTAACTTAAGTTTGTGGTCATCGGCCGGTTCATTTGCAATGTTCGCTCCCCAGAACAGGTTGTAATCAAACACATTGCCCGAGCTTCCCCCGACATCTACGCTGGCGCCGGATCCCTGAACCTGGAAGAGATTGTTGTAATAATGTGTATCGATCGAATACCCATCCCAGTTTTTATGCCAGATGACAACAATCCCGGTCATGGTGGGTCGGTTGTACACTGTATTGTTATAAAAAAAGGAGTTGGTTGAATGACCTGATGTTTTGATCTCATGATGTTTGTTATTGACAAACAGATTATACCTCACAACTGTTCCGTCGTTGAACCCTCCTGAAGTGGTCGGGCCACCGGTTACCAGTACCGCCCCCCATTCGTTGTCATGGCTGTAATTGTATTGTATGATGGAGTTGATCGATTTAAAATCGCTGTCAAAGCCACCGGCATCCTCATCCCCTGCATTATATTTCGTGAAGCAGGCTTCATTGTACTGCCAGATGGCACCATCCGTATTAAAATTGAAACAGGCATTTCCAGTGCCCTTAAACCCGCATTGATTAAATAAATTATGTTCCATCAAAGGCTGATCGGCCACCCTGACAATAAGGGCATTGGCCCCTGTCTTTTCGAAAATATTTCCCCGGATGATGATGTTGCGGCTTGGAACCCAGTTCGTGTTTGCTGTAAGGGTGCGGTTTTCCCAGGTCGACAGGTTCGCGATGCCACTCCGGTCTACATCGTGGATGTAACAATCTTCGATGACCAGTGTATCGAACCAGGTTTCCCTGGCAGTCCCGGAAATTTCGAAAATAATTCCTCCGCAGTTCTTTGCCGCATCCGTATTATCCATCAGCCCGTTCACGTCGGAGATTTCAATACGCCTTAACATGACATGTTCAATGGAGCCCATATCCTCTGCCTGGAAGTAGAGTGCCCGACGGAAATCAGCTGTACTCCCTAAATTGGTAACGTGCAGATCCTGGATTTCCAGGTGATGCTGGCCATTGAACTGTACGGTATTGGTAAACAATCCCATCCCGTTTATCAGGGGTTTATTGCCGCTGTCGTAGCTGCCGATCACAATGGGGTTACCCGGAGCACCGCTTCCTTTGGGAGCCAGCTGGCCGTTCCACACCCCGTCGCATTTGAACAGGATTGAGTCGCCGGCAATAAAATACTCCGAATTGATCCTGTCAAGGGTTTTCCACGCTACTAACGGACTTGCTGCCGAATTGCTGTCATTGCCAATCACCGGGTCGATAAAATAGGTGCCATGCCGGTGAAAGGGCATCGGTCCGGGGGTCAACTCGATGAGGGGAGCTTTGCCCGACGGGTTTTCCTTGGAATGCCAGGGCGTATCCTTGGTCGAAACCGCTCCCGCCATGTCCTTGAAGATAAACGAAACCCGGTGACGCCCTTCACTCACCGCCTGGTTTATATAATTTGTCACATCCCAGGAGTAGTACCCGGTACCTGGCGTCAACGTTATATCACTGATATAGATTCCCGAAGGGCGGTTGTTCCCGGTCAGGGTCTCTTCAATCCAGGTGGTATCTGTGGAAAAGATCTGGGTCCTCTTTGTCTCGGCAACTGTGCCGTAAAGTTTCACCTTTACAGAAGAAAAAGTCGTATCAAAATGCCCTATGTTGAACAGCACGTATGTTTCCCTGGTAAACTCCTCTGAAGCGACACTCTTCCTGGTCTTCAGGGTATCCGGGTTGATAATCCCGTATGGATCGTTAGCCTTGGTACCCCCCGCATAAATATAGCTGTCTTCCTGGGGGGTGAAGGTTGTCTGTCCATCTGCATAATTCCAGCCCAACCCGACCATCAGCAATATTGTAAAAATTTTCTTCCCTGTTATCATAAATTCACTGTTAATATTGATTTTTAATTGCCAGGACCCTGTCAGTAGCCTGTATTCTGCGGGAATCCGCCCATGGCATCAATTTCCGCCTGCGGGATCGGCCATCTCACGTGATAATCCTGTATGTTTGTCCGTTGAGAATACCAGATGGGGTCAGTTGCAATGACATGCCTGAACATGGTTGTTCCGCCGTGTTCCCTTACGCGTTCCACAAGCAGTCCGAGCCTTTTTAGGAAAAACCATCTTTTCCCTTCCAATCCCAGTTCCCTCGCGTGTTCTTCGAGGATGGTCTCCTGGTCAACCGATGTAAGCAATTGGTTTGGATTCGGAAGAATCCTGCTCTGTCTCAATGTATTGAGATAGGCTAATGCCGGTGCTGTATTTCCCAAACGCCACTCGGCTTCGGCTGCCATCAGGTAAACCTCCGAGAACCGGAACATGTAAATATTGTTGTAGGAGACTGTCGCCTTCGGAACTTTTATCCAATCCCAATATTTCTTGCAACTGATACTTGCATCCTTGAAATAGTTGGATCCGGTGAGTGTGGAATTCTGGCCATTCTTCAGCGTATCACCCAGCTTATATGACAATCCTGTGAAGTTGTAAGTTGCATCATTATAGGTATAGTAATGCTGAAACCAGGCATTCCATCGTATATCATTAACAGAGTCGTACAAACTGGTCAGGTATTCGTTTGGGAAAATCCTGGCCCATCCGTACCCGCCATATTCCGACACCATCATGGTTCCTGGTACAGACTTATAATCTGCGGTAAAAATAAGGGGTAACCGATGAAACTTCCCTCCCCCGACAGCAAATTCATCAAATTGCATAACGTATATCCCTTCCCTGGTGTCGTTTCTTCCATCCTTTGTAAAGATCAGGTTCGGGTCGACCAGTGCATAAGGGCCCTCATTGATCAACCGGCCGGCCAGCGCAGCCGCCAGCTGATAATCCTTCCTCCACAATGCAACATCGATCCTGAGGTAAAGCGCCGCACCAAGGCCGAACTGGCCGGGCCGGGTAGTCCAGGTGTTTCCATAAGAGCCGATGGCAATATCAAGATCGGAAATGATTGTTGAGTAAACCTCGTCCTGGGATGCTACTTTGTATACCCGGTTTTCAAAATTCGCCGAAGTCGTCGGCTCAAGATTTAACCATATGTTATCAAATTTGCGGACAAGCCAGAAATACGAATAAGCACGGTAGATATAAGCTTCCCTCAGGAGTTGCTTTTTGGCACTGTCCGACATGCTGAGCTGTTTTCCAAAAGTAATGATGCTGTTCGTCCTTTCGATGATCTGGTACCATTTGCGCCACCACCCCTGGATAACGGTCTGGTTGGGAAGGTTGCCGTCAAGCCTGTACCGTGCAACACTCGGGTAGGTGCCGGCCCGCATAAAATCGATATCGGTACCCAAATCGCCCTGGACGAGCGCAAAGTCATTGCTCTCATTATCGTCAACCTGTGCGCGTTCCATGGTATAAAGGCCGTTCACTGCAGCCTGAATGCCTTCCGGGGTTGAGTAGAGGAAATCCGTGGTAACCTGCGAAGGATTGGTCTCTTCAAGGTATTTCTTACATCCCGTGAATCCAAGAGTGAATATGAAGAGCATCGCAGCAAATGTTGTATTAAATTTCATAGTTGTTGAATTTTGCTCAGGGGTTAAAAATTAACATTTACTCCAACTGTCACATCACGCGACTCGGGATAACCGTCGGGATCGGTTTCGGGCCCGAAAGACTGGTATTTTGTAAAGGTGAACAACCGGTCTCCCCTTACATATATTTTAAATCTTGTCATCTTCATCGCTTTTACCCATTTGTCGGGCAGGTTATAGGCAATCGTCACATTGGTAAGACGAACATAGGAAGCATCCTGGTAATTCAATGCACTCATGTATTGCGTAACCAGGCCATTGTCATAGTGAGGCCTGAATGCGGTTGTACCCCCGGTTTCGGGGAGCCAGTAATCACGGTATACCCCGTTCAGGTTTCCCTGCATGGTCCCACCGGAATTATAATCAGACATGAACAGGTTGCTGCGGATCGGCCCTTTTACTATGTATACATCGGCAGAAAATTCAAGTCCTTTATACTTGAGCGTGGTATTGAATGACATGATGAAATCCGGATCACGGTGAATCACGACCCTGTCATCCGCGGTGATGATACCATCAGGAACCCCTTTGGGACCACTTACATCCGCCACCCTGACATCTCCCGGGCGGGCTTTCGGCTGCGGGGAATGGGCAATATCATCACCGATCTGCCAGATACCCAGATATTTATAATCATAATAAACATTGACAGGTTGCCCGATAAACCATTTGTTAAGCACATCATCCACATATTGACCGGTCACCGGATCAACTAAAACACCTTTGGTCAGTTTGTTTTTATTCATCGCGAATTTGGCACCGACCATCCACGAAAGGTCATGGTTCGATACGACAAAACCATTCAGGCCGGCTTCGAAGCCCGTATTCTGAATCTCCCCAAGATTATCAGGAATACTGGAATAGCCCAGGCCGGTTGGAATTAGCCGGTTGACAAGCAGGTTCGTAGTGATTTTCTTATATACCTCAAAACTTCCGAATAAGCGGCTTTTAAACAGGGAGAAATCATAACCAATGTTGAAAGTTGTTGTTGTTTCCCACTTAAGGTTTGGATTTGGCAGACTTGTTCCAGGCAGGTAGCCAATCACAGGATTCCCGTTGCTCACATAGAAGGCAGGATCTGCCAGTGAAAGGCTTCCATAAGGAGGGATTCCCTCATTCCCGATCTGTCCGGCGCTGAGTCTGAGTTTTGACTCTGATATCCATTTGACCCCCTTCATGAATTTTTCATTCTGCATATTCCAGGAAAAAGCACCAGAGGGGAAATATCCCCATTTGTTATTCGATCCAAACACGGAGGAGCCGTCGGCGCGGATGGTGAAATTGAAAAGATATTTGTCATTGATGATATAATTGACACGACCCATGAAAGAAACCATGCTGCGCTGCTGCTCAATCCGGTTGACCCCCGATTCCAGGGCGGAACCGAGGCTGTTAAGCCCGAAAAAATCATTGGCAAGTTTGGTGGCACTGGCAGAGGTGGATATTTCATCACGCCGGAATACACTCTGCATCATGGTGATATCATAACGGTGGGTCTTGAAAGCCTTGGCTTCGTATGTAAGTATGTTTTCAATGTTGTAATTCCAGATTTTACGGTAAGTAACATTGATATATCCTTTTCCCAGGTACTTGTTGGGATCATCCAGGGTGTGGAATCCACCTGCCTGCCTGTAGCTGTTGTCAAAACTGCCATTAAGGTGGTACTTCAGGCCCGGGATCGGTAAGGGGTGTATCTCGAGATAACCGGTATAGATGCCGCGGTCGCCGATATAAGTTGAATCCTGGGTTTTCTCCCACCATAAAGGATTAACTGATTTGAAATCACCCAATGGATAGAGATTCATCTCGCCATTCGCATTGTAAAGGTCGGCGATAGGTGAAAAAGTGATGAAGCCCGTCAGCGATTGGGTTTCAAGGTTCTGCACATAGTGCGAATAGTAAGCAGATGCACCCACCGTCAACCATTTTGTAACATCCTGGTCGAGAACGAGTTTCCCGTTGTACCGTTTATAATCGGAGCTCAACCGGATTCCGTCCTGGTAAAAAATGCCTATGGAAGCGGAATACCTGGTGTGTTCATTACCTCCCGAAATGCCGATATCATGCTTGGTGAGTAAGGCGTTTTTCTTGAAAGCCAGGTCGAGCCAGTCTACAAAATTTCCATTTTTAATGTTTTGCTGTTCCGTGGGGTTGAAAATAATGCTGTCGGGCAGGTATGTGCCCTTCCAACCATTGGCCGAATCGGCATTGTCTGCCCTGAAGGCCTCGCGTCTTAGTTGAATATAATCCTGCGCAGAGAAAAGTTTCATCTGTTTGCTCACATTCTGGAAAGTCACATAGCCATCATAGGTAACATTGATCTTCCCCTTGGAATTAACGCCCCTCCGGGTGGTGATCAGGATAACGCCATTGGAAGCCCTGGCACCGTATATGGCCTGGGCTGAGGCATCCTTCAGGACGCTTACGGTTTCAATGTCATTCACGTTTATTTCGTTGATGTTGTCGATCGGCAGTCCGTCAACAACATACAGGGGTGATGTTCCGCCTTTCAGTGAGTTGGTACCACGCAGCAGAACATTTGAACTTCCCCCGGGAGCTGCACTTGCAACAGATACGGCCAACCCGGCAACTTGCCCTTTGAGCATTCCCTGTATATCTGAAGAGGGAATGGCAATCAGTTCGGAATTTTTTACGGAAGAGACTGCCCCGATCAAATCACTCTTCTTTTTTGATCCGTATCCAACAACCACTACCTCGTCAAGATTGGTCGTTACGGGGATCAGGACCACATTGATCTCCTTCTGCTCGCCAACCAGGAACTCCTGAGGCTGGAAACCAATAAAGCTGAAAACCAGCACATCCTTCTTATCAGCCTGGATGGAATATCGTCCTTCAATGTCGGTAGAAACCCCATGGGACGACCCTTTTACGACAACATTAACCCCGGGTACAGACTGGTTGTCGTCCTTGGAAAGAACAGTTCCCTTCACAACGGAGGTTTGTGCAAACAGGGATGCAAACGGGAGCTGAATCACAAGAAATAAGATTGCAGCGAATAATTTTACCCTCATTTTCAGGTGTTTTAGATATTTTCTCTGATTAATTCAGATTGCTAAAGTATAACTTGAAATCATCAGGCTGGTTTCTTCATTGTTCAAGTAAGTTTTAATGCTGACAAATTTACCCTCCTTTCACAATTTGTTGATGAATTTTTGGGATTAACGGTTCACCATTTAACTCTATTCCCGATTAAGCAAATAATCATCGGGAGGACCTCTTCCTGTTTGCTGTTTTTGACAATTTCTGTTTTCGAATATTAGAAACCTTTCGACATTTTGTTTTCAGCTGATCTTTGCGGACAGCAGCAACGGTTAGCCGTTGCAAGGGCCCTGGCACGAAAACCTAAGATATGATTGCTGGATGAACCGTTATCAGCGTTAGACAGCGAAACCAGGCAAAGCCTGCAACATGAGATTATCCAGGCACATGCGAATTTCCAGGCCACGACCCTCCTGGTGAGTCATGATATCAGCGGAGTTTACAGGTTATCTGATTTTGTGTACGTCATTGAGAACGGGAAAATTCAGGAACAGAGAAAGCCTGGTGAAGTTTTCAACGGTACGAAAATTAAACCGGATGTTCACCTGATCGGCTTTATTGCCGGCATTGAAAACAATATTCTGACTGTTTCAGTGAATAACACGATCAAAAGGATCAAAATAACCTGTGACGGGTTGGCCACTCTTCAAATCAATGACAAGATTTTAATAGAAGAGACAGCCTGTTCTGACGTTAATTGTTGCTATTCATAACCTGGTTCCTGACATCGATCAGTTTGGCCAGCAGGCTGATGGCGATCTCCTGGGGTGTTTGCGCATTGAATTTAATCCCCATCGGCATGTCAATTGATTCTATCTCTTCCGCGGTAAGGAGGTTTTCATCCAGGAAACGTTTGGTTGCCTGTTCAACTTTTCTGCGGCTCCCAATCATTCCAGTATATGCATGGGGTTTGCGCGTCACCTTCACCAGGATCTCCTCATCGTAAACATGTTTGGGAGTGACGATGATAATATAGGTATTATCATCAAAGACGGCCTTGTCAATTGCTTCGAAGTAATCTTTCCCGATGCAGGTACAACCTGCGAAAGCAGGATCATCGAAGATCCTTTCACGCGGATCAAACAGGGCAATCAGTTCCACCGTTTTTTCTGCCACCTCTTTTTCAACCGGGCCGCCACCGATGCTTCCGAAAATCGTCCCATCCTTAAAAACGATCATTTTTGATCCCTGTTTCCGGGGAGTGGAACCCCTGGTTTCTATGACGATGCAGATCGCTGCCCGGAGTCCTGAATTCCTGATCTCTTCGGCTTTGGATAATACAGTTTGCATGATGAAGGGTTCGTTAAAATATTAAATCGTTCTTTGAAATTTTTGATAATCAATTGTTTGTAGTGCTTTTTTTGCGTGACGATTTCAATTGGTTTTCTTTGGGTTCAAATCTATATCGGAAAGGAACCAAGGGAAATACGTTTTTGCTCAGATTACTGATTTTCTGCCTCGTCGGGTATTTGACCGTATTGTTCAAAAACACAATGGCAATAAACACATTCGCACATTTACCTGTTGGAATCAAATGCTGTGCATGGTTTTTGGGCAACTTACTACCCGTTATAGTCTGCGTGACATGATTGTGGCTCTTGATGCTCACAAAACGAAATCCAATCATCTGGGGCTGGGCTCAAACGTTACCCGATCAACACTTACCAGGGCGAATATTCGCAGTGATTATAAGCTGTATGAAGAGTTTGCTTTCCATCTCATTGACTATGCACCCAGAGTATGTGTTTGTAGTGATTTTGAAATGAAAGTCGATGGCAATATTTATGCTTTTGACTCTACGGCCATTGATCTTTGTTTAAGCGTTTTCTGGTGGGCGGAGTTCCGAAGGGCAAACGGTGGAATCAAAATGCCCACGCTGTATGATGTTAAAACCCGGATACCCAGCTTTGTTTATATTACACCAGCATCTGTCAATGATGTCAATGCAATGGATCAAATTCCGTATGAACAAGGCAGATGAGCAGGTCTGTAATGACTATGGTGCCGAGGAAAACCTGTCACTTGACCATAGATTTCCATTAAACATGGGGGAAAAGTTATCTGAGACTTTTAATTCTGTTTGCATTTTCACAGTTAATGAATTATATTTGAGGTGTGATAATAAATCCATTATGAAAAAGAGCATCATCTTCGCAGGTTTTGTGGTCTCGTTCATGATGACTGCCCTGCAGATTTTCGGACAGGTTTCCATTAATAATGATGGAAGCAGTCCCGATAATTCCGCTATGCTGGAAGTAAAATCAACCACAAAAGGATTTCTTCCCCCTAGGATGACCAAGACAGAACTTTTTGCTGTAGCCAATCCTTCCGATGGCCTTGTGATCTATTGCAGTAATTGCCATCCAGGCGATTCAGGTGCACTTTGCATCTTCATGTATGGCAACTGGTTCACACTAAGTGCAAATTGCTTGACTCCGCTATCTCCAATATCTGATGTTCATATCGCCTCATCTTACCAGATCATTTGGAATTGGACGGTTGTTCCTTTTGTGCAAGGTTACAAATGGAATACATCAGATAACTACCCTACTGCACTTGACTTAGGCACAAATACATCCAAAACTGAATCAGGATTATCCTGTAACTCAACATACACACGATATGTGTGGTCATACAACCAGTGCGGGCATTCTCCTGCCACAGTCTTGAGCCAGACAACTACAGCAAGCCCTTCCTCACCCATAACCGGAACACACCAGGCTACTGAAACGCAGATCATCTGGAACTGGAATCCAGTTTCTGGAATTACCGGTTATAAATGGAGCACCTCCCCCGATTACGCTTCAGCAATTGATCTTAGTACGAATATCACAAAAATAGAAACAGATCTCACATGTGCCACACCCTACACAAGATATTTATGGTCTTACAATGATTGCGGGAATTCTGCTGTGACCATACTGGAACAATCAACCTTGACCTGTGTCATACTCCCAACCGTTTCAACTGCACCCATATCAAACATTACGCAAACAACCGCGAGTAGCGGTGGAGATATACAGTCAGATGGCGGAGGCGTTATTTCAGCAAGAGGTGTTTGTTGGAGCACATCTCTTAATCCGACAACATCAGGAAGCAAAACAGTGGATGGTGGTGGAACAGGTAATTATTCGAGCAATCTGACAGGATTGTCTTCCAATACCCTCTACCATGTAAGGGCCTATGCGACGAACAGCGCAGGAACTTCGTACGGGGATGATTTGACTTTCACAACAACACAATTTTCTGTTGGACAGAACTATGGTGGTGGCATCATCTTTTATCTGGATGGTTCCGGACAACACGGCCTTATTTCAGCTACAATTGATCAAAGCACCGGAGCCCCCTGGGGTTGTTACGGAACATTAATCGGGGGCACTTCCATTGCAATCGGAACCGGCCAGGCAAATACAACGGCCATTGTTAATGGTTGTAACACTCCCGGGATAGCAGCCCAGATCTGTAATGACCTGGTTCTTAATGGATACGATGATTGGTTTTTGCCATCTAAAAATGAATTGTGGGAGATGTTTCAGCAAAGATATTTGATCGGTGGTTTCGCTGCCTGGACATATGCGAGTTCCTCGGAAAATGACGCAATCAATGCATGGAATGTTTATTTTCCCTTTGGAGTATTTGGGAGTTATGGTAAAAACTGGATACAATATGTTCGAGCTGTCAGGGCATTCTGATCAATAACTATAAATTTAAACAATCCCAGATTTCCATACCCGCTGTTTCTTCACGATCTTTTATTAGGAACTCAAGTTTCGGAATTATTCAAGCCAGTTTCAGAATTTTTACCGTCCCCCCTACCGTCCCTGCGGAAAACAAAAAACGCCGTAAACATTACATTTACAGCGTTTTAAGAGTGATTCTCTGTGCCCGGAACAGGACTCGAACCTGCACATCCGTACGGATACTAGTCCCTGAAACTAGCGCGTCTACCAATTCCGCCATCCGGGCATTTTTGGCACATAGTACCAATCAGGGAGTGCAAAAGTAACCTTTTTTTCGGAACTATGAAATTTTTTCGAAGCTTTATCAGGACATCGTTTTAATGAACCCTTAAAATAGCTAAATTTGTGTTGCATAATATCCCCCAATCCTCCATTCATGAAAAAACTCATGCTTATCCTCACGGTTTTTATCCTGATCTCGCAGGCTACCCGGTCACAGGATAACCCGGGCCCGCGCGGAGCTCATTACTGCCAGATGAAAAAGAGCTCGGCAATTTCCGTGAAGGAATTACCGGACAATTCCGTGTACAGCCTCCCCCATGCCTTCGATGTCCTGAAATATACGCTGAACCTCAACCTCTATCAATGTTATTTCTCACCCTATCCGAAAAACTTCAGCGCTTCCAATATCATACAGTTCAGGGTGGATTCCACCCTTTCGGTGATAAAGCTGAATGCGGTCAATTCATCCCTGGTCATTGATTCGGTTCGACTGGCGGGAGTCTCCTTTACGCATGCCGGCAATATTCTTACCATTGCGCTGAACCGCACCTACCTCCCCGGTGAAATCGCAGAAGTGAAAATCTATTACAGGCATCAAAACGTGCAGGATGGAGCTTTGTATGTTTCCGGTGGAATGTTGTTTACCGACTGTGAACCCGAGGGTGCACGAAACTGGTTCCCTTGCTGGGACAAGCCTTCCGACAAAGCGCTCCTCGACCTTACGGCAAAGGTTCCCTCCACGGTGAAATTCGGCTCCAACGGAAAACTGATGGATTCCACATTTTCTGCAGATACCATCAGATATCACTGGGCAAGCATTCATAATGTGGCTACCTACCTGGTGGTTATGACCTCAAAAGTAAACTACAACCTCGACATTGTTTACTGGCATAAGCTGTCAAACCCGGCAGACAGTGTTCCCATAAGGTTTTATTACAACCCCGGAGAAAGTGTGAGCGGGATCAAAGCGGTGATCAGACCCTTGACAGACTGGTATTCACAGCATTTTTGCGAACATCCTTTTCAGAAAAATGGATTTGCTGCGCTCAACAACCAGTTTGCCTGGGGCGGTATGGAAAACCAGACACTTACCAGCATCTGCCCCGGCTGCTGGGATGAATCGCTGATCGCACATGAATTCGCCCACCAATGGTTTGGCGACATGATCACCTGCGACACCTGGGCCGATATCTGGCTGAATGAAGGATTTGCCACATGGTGTGAAGACTTCTGGTGGGAGAGAACTGGAGGTTATACCACTTACAAGAGCCAGGTAAACGCCGATGCTTCGAATTACCTGGGCAGCAACCCCGGATGGGCAATATCCGTTCCTTCATGGGCAACCACCACCCCGGATGTAAACACCCTCTTTAATTATGCGATCACATACGCAAAGGGATCGTGCGTGCTCCACATGCTCAGGTACACCCTGGGTGACCCGATGTTTTTTGCGGCTCTCCAGGCTTACGCCAATGACACAAACCTTCGGTTCCATTCTGCATCCATCGCCGATTTTAAAGACAAGGTCAACAATGTTACCGGTGCGGATTACACCTGGTATTTCAACCAGTGGGTCTACGCGCCAAACCATCCTCTCTATGCAAATCAATACTATTTTGAACATCTCGGAAGCGGTAACTGGGATCTCCATTTTCTTATTAAACAAACCCAGACCAATGCCCCGTTTTTTCAAATGCCCGTTGTGTTGAAAATCCACTTCCAGGATAACACCGACAGCCTGATCAGGGTGATGAATACCTTTAATTACCAGGAGTACATGTGGACCTTTTCAAAACAGCCAACCTCCTTCACCTTTGATCCCGGGAACGAAATCGTGTTAAAACAAGCCACCCTGTCACAGGGGGTATTTTACACCAAAACCTGGACAGGCGCTCTCAGCGATGACTGGAACACAGGAGGAAACTGGACTCCCGCGGGTGTACCGGTCAATGAAAGCGTGAAAATCCCGGTGAGTGCGGTCAGGATGCCGGTCGTACGAAATGTTGGAATGTCGTGCGGCCCCATGTTGATCGAGAGCGGTGCCACATTTTCAGTCGCTGCCGGAGTCAACCTTTCGGTACTGGGAACGATGACCAGGCAATAACGATCATTAACAAAACCAGAACTATCCAATATTCAACACGATGAACCTGCTCGATAAAACACGCTGGACTTATTCCTTCCCCTGGGGAAGCATCATCAACCCCGACACCGACAAAGAGATCTGCATCAACGATCAGCTGGTCTCATATCATCCTGATGGATCAGTTCATTTCGGTTGTTCCAATGCCATATGCAATGGCTGGAAAATGGATAAAAACTGGAATGTTATCAAAACAACCTCCAATTGGTCGGTAGGCTCAGTTATTTCAAAGGAAGATTCCCGCACCCATTTTGGAACATACCGGTTTGTTTTCAGGTTACCCAACTTCCGCGGCTCCTGGCCGGCTATCTGGTTTCTCGACCTCCATCCCCTGCCTCCGAAAGGTGATGGAATGGGAATGCCTCCCGAAACAGATGTATTCGAACATTTCAGAAAAGACGGGTTCTTCACACGCTTCCATCTTACCCATAGTTTTCACGAGGGACCCACCTACACCAACAACACCATCCTTTCAAAAACATACTGGAAACTGTGGCCTCTCGACCTCAATGACATTGAGCTTGTTTTCACCTGGCTTCCATCGGGAATGACCTGGGTCGTGAACGGGAAAAACACCATGACCGTACCATCCGCAACGCCGAACTATCCTCTCAGGCCCATGAACCTGATCATGGGTGCAGGGCTGGGACTGGACTGGAAACCGAATGTGGGTCAGTTTGAAGATTTTGTAATTTCCAGGGCTGAATATTATCCATCGGTTTAACCCAGGTAAAAAACCAGTTGCTTAAGAGGATTCCACATCATGAGGATTCTAACAGGTTCCTCAAGGAGTGCCGGTAACCATTCTCTCTTTCAATCTTTCCTGAAACGGTGTTTTAACCTGTACCACGACGGGGTAAAAAAAGTACTGGTTACTGTCCACGTTTTCCTGGGTATAACGCTAATTCCGAATTTGCTTTTTGCCCCTGGTTCCATCCTGTTTTCTTCCACTGGCCGGAACCAATCCGGTTGTAACCCGGTTGCAACCCGGGAGCACTTATCTTCAATATACCGGGAATAATGGGGGATAAAGCCGGTTATGTGCCGGCGACTCCGGTTATTTGATAATCCAACCATGTACGACTGTTAAGAGATTAGATCTACACGATTTCGGCTTCACAGGATGACCCGGGATGAATGATCTCATAACATCCGGCACTATAATGCGGTTAGAGTGATGACCGTCCCAAAGCCCGTCATTTTGATAAATCATTATCACCAGTGTCTCGCTAAACCATCAAATCGTTCTTTGAAATTTTTGATAATCAATTATTTGCAGGGCTTTTTCTTGCTTGACGATTTCAAATGCTTTTCTCTGGATTCAAATTTATATAGAAATGAAATGATCCATTCAGGTAAAACCATTATTTTCATTTGAAGCTATCTTGATCCGGGATAGCTTTTTTTTTACGACGTCATTGAAAATCAAACCCCTCAGATGGAACAATCACATCTTCACGAACGGCCAATCAAACAGACTCTCAGGGCGATCACATGGGGTGATCTGACCTTCACGGGGCATGATATCCGACTGGGTAAGTCAAAGACATCAAAGTCTAAGTTTACAACTACCAGGTCCAACCCAACAGAGTTTACAGTGATGTGAGATAATTCAATGGTGAAGAGAAGAACCTCAAACATCGAAGTCTATCGTTGCTTCCCTGAACTCAGTATCGAAAAACTGCTTTTATAATTAATGGTGGCTAATCTTCCAGAAGGGTCAAGGGCAATATAAGAATTAAACAATGAGGCGTGATTTAACAGCGTATTTACAACAAACAATCCACCGAGCGAATGCCCAACCAACATGCGATACGGAGCAGTTGGATAATGAGATTAAACGTATGGAATTAGTTCTTGTTCCAGGAAGGAAGTAAATGTTTCTCCTCGTCCATTAGATCTGTCGTAGTTTGAAGAATTGTAAGAAGGAGTATGGTCTCTGTTTCTATTTGTATTTACAATTCCTATAAAATCATTTCCGGTATTAAGGAAGAAATACCTGAATGGTTTATTAAGCCGGTAAATGAGTGAAAATTTGTCGTCCCATCGAGCAGATATGCAATTGGGTACTACTGCTTTCTGTCAAAGTTGTCAGGTAAATAAACCCATATTTCCCTGTTTTCCTTTAATATTTTCGAATAAACGCTGTCAACAGTTCCGATAAAACTTTTATTGTCCACCTGTCCATAACACTGTATCAGCCTAAGGAGTAAAAAAAAGTCAATAGGCGTCTCATAGTATGTTGTCTTCCGGGATAATAATACCCCCTTTTGTTGCGCCGGCAGCACGCAGTGAGCGGTTTACTTGTTTTATATTTAAATTTTGTTCGTCATTTACAGGTTTGGTGGATGCCAGCTTCCGGAAACACGCCTACATTGACCGGCTGACGGCATATTTCCAGTAGTTTTTCATTTTCCTAAGGTCGAATTATACTGCTTAACCAAACTCCTGATGTGAGAATAATCTACATCCTGACCAGATAAACTCCGGACAAATGTTTTATTATCCCTGATCAATGGCAGGAAGACTTTTTGAAACTTATTATCGCCTCTCGGAATAAGAATAAGCTGGTCCGTGTTCTTTCTAAGATAAAAATCTTTAATTCCATAATATTCATCATCAAAATTCATGAAGTATCCTTTTTCCGATTTGTATTCTGCCTTTGATACCGTTCCCATGAAAGATTTGTTGGAGTATTCATTTAATAAGGCATATAACGTAAGGGTGCCAGCTTCTAATACTGTTAAAAATACCGTTTTGTTTTTTGGCGGAATTTTGCAAGGTTCATATAAGAGTCCATTTCTGAGAAATGATTTTATTTTTTCATCTTCGGTTGTCAAACAGGGTATCTTCGATTTATTAAAGCCCCATGCCCTGTTATATTTAAAGGGTTCCGGAACAAAAAACACTTCATTGTCTGAGGAATGACAAATTAATGAATACACGGTATCATTGTCAATTGTTACTATATAGCCTTTTCTAAATCTTATCAATTGCCCAAGAGAGAGTTTGACTTCAGGAACCTGACTAAACGAGTCGATACAAAGTAAAAGGAGTGATAAGATGGCAACAGGTATTCTAACATTGACAGGCGGAAAGTGTATATTCATGTTTTTAAAAATTACTGATAACGCTTCACAGCTTAAACCCGTGCGAGCTTCGGGAGAGAATGGGAGGTCCCTGTTCCCGACTTTGGATTTACTTCCAAAACTGACCAATGAAAGAGCGCCGCTTTTTATATTGAGAGCATAAAGTTACAATTTCCCACAGGAGCTATATACAATTCAGTATATTTGGGATTAATTCTCCATTATGATCAATAGTTAGTACTCTGCAATCGAAACAGGGTGCTTAGATATTTTCCCATGAGATTCCAGTATTAACCGAAATACTAAAATACTAAAAATGTTTTTCGATTGAATAAATCCCGAATTGAGGCCAATCATGAAGCAAATGTTTCTGACAATTTTAAACAACCTGGAAATGAAAACTTTACCACAGTTCCTTATTTCATTGGTTTTAATGGTACTTTCAGCTTCGCAGGTGTACACAAAGTTCACAACACATTAAGGACTTATTTCAACCGTTTATATCAGACATCAACCATCTTATTTTCAAGATGATAAACGTTATGGTCTAACAATTGCATTTGTCTTTCATCCAAAACTCACTCCCAATGAAAAAGAATTTCATCCTCCCAATTCTTACTGTTTCGTGTGCAATTTCTGTTCTCGGGCAGGTTAGCATCAATGACAATAAGCGGCATCAGGGGGCAAATCTCCCTGGTCGACCAATGGCCGGATTGTTTTTTTGGATTCAGGCAATATAGGCATTGGTACGGATAAACCGAAATCCATCATCGAGATCGCGAAAGGTGATTTACTAATCAGTAATAGTAATTCCGGATTGATCCTGACCTCTCCCAATGGCACAGAGTGGAAGATCATCGTATCCGACCAGGGCGAACTCAA
Source organism: uncultured Bacteroidales bacterium (assembly GCA_903828645.1). GTDB lineage: Bacteria > Bacteroidota > Bacteroidia > Bacteroidales > FEN-979 > CAIVAT01. Next base: position 19,317 of record CAIKNA010000338.1, on the reverse strand, counting down.
AGTAACTAAAAAATAATTACCAAAATACTCATCAATCAAGGCACCGGGAAAGTCGTGATCCGCAATGATTGCTGAGTATACCGGACCGGACAACTTATAACAGATACGTATGGGCTTACAATGTATGTGGAAACTCCGGCTTTCGAACCCTGACAAAGACAACTTCCCCAATTCCATTTACTCGGGCATCTAATGCTGAAATAAATGTTGCAGGTCCGGGCTCAATTGTTGGAATTGGAATTCTGTGGGGCTACAGGTTATATATGGGGCCTCACGAATGACTACACTGCAGCAACTGACATGGCAACCGCTACAACAAAAACTAAAACAGGGTTGACTTGTGCTACCGTTTAAATGCGCTTTATATGGGCATATAAGTGATGCCACCGAGGCTTCAACCTGCCGGTACCGGCAGTTTGACTACAATCAGGGGTTTCAGTATACGACGATCCGCATACCCAATACCACCTGGATTAGCAGTATCAGTGAAACTTCTGATTGGGTTGCCGTCAACGATCCTTGTACTATTGAACTTAAGGCCGGATGGCGTATCCCGACTTCTACAGAATGGACCACTGTTTTATCCGCAGTGCTGAATGATCTCCAATCAAATGGTGCAGCCGGGATATCATCAGGTTTCATCCCCGACTTACAATAAGCATTCCATTCAACAACAAAGTTCTTTTTAGTAAATCAAACCAATTTCTTGCTATATTTGGAGTTCAGAATCTGAACTTTGAAACGAATTCTGCATTCAATATTGCTTTTTCTTTCATTGACCCTGGCGGGTTTACCTCAAACGCAAACATTAATTTTCAGTCCCGGGCCCTCTGATGGAAAATGCGCATTAGTCAGGACAGATTTTGCAAATGTACCCTTCGGTACAACCCCCGATTTTACCTCCAATGCATGGACTGTCTCAGGAACCCCGGTTTCATTACGAAGCCTGATTTATTTTGACCTCACCCCCATCCCTGCAAATGCAATTATAATCAGTGCTACACTATCGTTATACTGCAATATCACCTCCGGATACTCTCAGCTTCAATATGGTGATAATCAAAGTAATTTATTGGTTATAACCCAGGATTGGGATAAAAGTCTTGTAACCTGGAACAATCAGCCGTCAACAACAGCCCTGAATAGTGTCTACCTTCCATCTTCAACAAGCAATACACAGGATTATCCGAGTATTGATGTAAAGGTTCCCGTGATGCAGATGATTGCAAACCCCGCCTCAAACTTCGGGTGGATGATCAGGCTTTTAACCGAACAGCTTTACCGTTCCATGGTTTTTGCTTCAAGTTCTCATCCCAATACCAATTGGCGGCCAACATTAACTGTAACATTTTGTCTTCCTACCGGTGAGGCCGGAACCATCATCGGCCCCGAAAGCGTTTGCCAGGGCGATATGGGGAAAGTGTACACAGTTCCTCCTGTTGCCAATGCAACTTATTACGTATGGAACATCCCACCCGGTGCAACGATCACCAATGGAGCCAACACAAATTCAATCACCGTGAGTTATTCCGCAGGTGCCATTTCCGGGAATATAACTGTTTATGGGTCTGATTTATGCAGCACAGGCATCCCGTCTCCCCCATTTCCTGTTGCAGTAAATGCGAGCGTATCCGTTGATGTTTCTGTTTCCGGATCTGCAAATAACATATGTGCCGGGACCGCTGTCACCTTTACTGCCTTTCCGACAAACGGCGGCACCCTTCCGCAATACCAATGGAAAGTGAATGCAGTTAATGTAATCAATGCAAATAATGCAGTTTATACATACAACCCTGTTAATGGCGACCAGGTGACCTGCGAACTCACCTCCGATGCCCCCTGTTCATCAAACAACACGGCCACCTCCAACATCATCACGATGATCGTCGACCCTTTGCTGCCGGTAACAATTTCGATCTCCCCCTCCGCCAACCCTGTCTGTGCAGGAGCAACAGTCACCCTTACTGCTACCACGGGCAATGAAGGAGTAACACCTGTTTATAATTGGAAAGTAAATGGCGGTAATGCCGGCACCGGGTTATCAACCTACACCTATATACCCGCGCCTGGTGACCTTGTATCTTGCATTTTAACCTCCTCCAACACCACCTGCGTATCAAACAACCCCGCCTCCTCTAACACTGTAACCATGGGAGTCGATCCAAATATGGCCGTAAACGTTACGATTGCGGCAGTCCCAAATCCTTACTGCACCGGAGACGCTGTAACCATCACAGCAACCCCCGACCATGGCGGACTTACACCAGTCTACCTCTGGAAGGTAAACGATATCGACATGACGGCCACCGGCCCAGTCTACACTTACATCCCCGTTAACGGCGACCAGGTGCGCTGTTACATGACCTCAAGCCTGCAGTGCATAACCAACAATCCGGCCACAAGCACCACCGTCGTCCTGACCGAAAACAGCAACTTCCCGGCCAGTGTAAATGTTACCTCCACCGCCAACCCCTTTTGCCCGGGAACCAGCGTAACCTACACTGCCTGGCCAACAAACGGAGGCACATTGCCATCATACCAATGGAAAGTCAATGGTGTCAGTACAGCCAGCAACCTACCAACCTACACTTATTTGCCACTGCCAGGAGACAGCATCCGCTGTATCATGACATCCAACCTCTACTGCGTAACAGCCAGCCCGACCTCCTCCTCCAAGATTATCATGTCGGCTTTGCCCTTGCCTGTAGTCTCTTTCACCACCTGCTTTGATACCATCACCACGCTCAACGCCAAACCCTTTAAACTACATGGAGGCCTCCCTTATGGCGGCACCTATGCAGGGCCAGGAGTTAACTCCACAACCGGGGTATTTACACCATCGTTGGCAGGAACAGGTTTAAAAACGATAAACTACTCGTATACCAATGTCACACTTTGCAGTGCCGGGAAAAACAAGACCATCGCAGTGCAGGCCAATCCTGCCTTTAACTGCGGAGGTAACCTGACCGACATCCGCGACAATAAGGTTTATCCTACAGTTCAAATCGGAACCCAATGCTGGATGGCCTCCAACCTCGACTATGGAACTGAAATTCCGGAATCCCAGCATCAGCAAGACAACTGTCTCCCTGAAAAATATTCACATACTTCTGCCACATCGGCAAAGTACTCCTACTACCAATGGGGTGAGATTATGAACTACGACGCCACTCCCGGCTTCCAGGGTCTTTGTCCCCCGGGCTGGCACGTCCCCGACGAGTCGGAATGGACGATACTCATCAACTACTATCAGGGAAATTCAAAAGCAGGATATCCGCTACAGGATACCTATCTTAACGGGTTCAGGGCACTACAGAGTGGGGTTTACTATCTTAATACAACCTGTAGTTTTCCCGGTTTCGCTGAGATATTCTGGTCATCCACTCAAGCGGATCAAGTACGAGCCTGGTCACATGGGATGAATACAACTAACCTCTCAGTATCGCTATATGCAGGGCTCAAGGCGAATGGGTTTAGCGTCAGATGCCTTCATGATTGATCGGATTACTAAAAGAAAAACAAGCAGCAACATCGTCTTTGTTGAGTCTTCGATAACTTGAAAACCAAGAGAATGTCACTTCAACTACCCAGTGTTTCGGTAAAGCAATAAAAACCCGGTTTCCCGGGATAAAAAATCACATGACACCTTCAGTACGCAGTAAAGACAGAGAAACTTTGTCCCACTAGCTGGCATGTACCAACAGATGCTGAATGGACAACACTTACAACCTATCTTGGAGGAGATACTGTTGCAGGCTGGAAAAGGAAAGCTACCGGTACGATTGATGCCGGCACCGGTCTTTGGTTTTCTCCAAATACCGGGGCAACCAACGAAAGTGGCTTTTTAGCCTTTCCGGCAGGCTTCTTTCGTATAGATATTTATTCCCAACGTTCGAAGAGATATTTTCAACTAATTCACATAGAGTCGTATATTGTAATTTTATTTGTAAATCATTTTCTATCCATTTTGAAATCTCATTTTTCAGGGTTTTTAATTGTTTAATATTAAATCCATGATAAATAAGTCCACCAATATCAGTCGGCAGTTTGGACATAAGTTTCTCCTTTAATACCAGACAGGTTTTTTCCTTAGCCAGCATATACCCAAGTTCAATGGATATGTTTGGATTTATATTTCCTCTATCCAAATCTTCAAATACTATTATGCCATATTTACACGATTCCATATAGACCCGAACATTATTCCATAGAGTATTACATACCCCCTTAATATATACACCTGTATGGTAACACGAAATTGTTTTTCAATAGCTAAAAACCCAAAGTTTAATCTTTTAAACATCTGATAGAAAAGGAATTTGCTCTTGAAGATTCATACAGGGATACTGAATAATTGTAGGTATTGACCCCATGCGAGATGCCCTTGAACTGGCTGCCAGGTGTGGATGTCCAGAAAAGGGTGGCGAATCCCATAAAACTCATGCTTGAATTCAAATAAAGAATCCCACTTCTCATTGCACGAAACCCATTGAAAACAGAATCCTGTAATGGCTTTCCGGCAAGAGAATTACCCAGGTAATAATTTATTAAAGTGGTCCATTCACCTTCAGTAGGAACATGCCAGCCTGGGGGGCACAAGCCCTGCCCGGCAGGGGTATCATCGTACTTCATCATCTCCTCCCATTGATAAAGCCCTCCATAGTTGGTACAATTTCCATTAAGGTCGTTATAACAGTGCTTTTCTGGAATGCAATTATCAGACTGAACCTGCGATGATGGAATAGATATGCCGTAGTTCAAATTGGAAGCCATCCAACACTGTGACCCGATTAATACGGTTGGGTAAATTTTATTATCACGGATATCAGTTAATGAATTTCCACACACGAATGTTGGCGAAGGTTGAACAAATACCGTCCTTGTTTGAAAAGCACTGCATAACGAAATATTGGTATATATATAGTTAATGGTTTTCAATCCTGATCCTGCAGTAACAGGTGTGAAAATTCCGGTTGCAGGGTCGACTCCCGGACCGGAATAAGATCCACCGTAGGGTATTCCCCCTTTTAATTTATAAGGCTTGGCATTCACCGTTGTAATGGTATCAAAGCAGGATGCGAAAGAAACAACGGGGGACAATTTCTCAACCATGTTAATATTTGAGGAAATTGCCGGGTTACCGGTAACACAATTTAGATTCGATACTATTTCACAATGAACGAGATCATTATTTGCCGGATTATAGCTAAAAATCGGGAGGTCTGTCCCGGCATTAGCTCCATTCACCTTCCATTGATATGAGGGGTTGGCCCCACCATTGACCGGTGTTGCTGTGAACGCAACCTGAGATCCCTGGCAGAAGGGGTTTGCGTTGGCTATGATTGTTACGCCAGCAGGAAGTGTCGTAGTTCCTGTCAATGTAAGCATATTCGAGGTTGCAGGATTTCCGGTAACACAAATATCAGAGGATGACAAAACACATGTTATTATATCGCCGGAGAATGGATTATAGGTCAAGACAGAATTATTGGCTCCGAAATTCACCCCATTCAGTTTCCATTGAAAAGCAGGAATTGTTCCACCATTGGCAGGAGTTGCGGTAATGGTAATAGGACTCCCGGAACAGAAAGAAGTTGAAGGTGTTGAGATCGAAATGCTGACTGGAAGGTTTGGAGTAACAGTCATCACTGCCTGGTTGCTGGTTGAAGGATTACCTGAGGCACATGCCTCTGAAGAAGTGAGTATACAGGTTACGATATCATTGTTATTGGGAATATAAATAAAATTCGGGCTGTTGGTTCCGGAAATAATCCCATTCACTTTCCACAAATAAATCGGGGTAATCCCTCCATTTGCAGGTGTAGCAGTGTATGTTACAGAAGTGCCTGAACAAACGGGATTCGAGGATGCACCCAGCGAAACGGCTACCGGAAAATTTTGATTTACACTGATTGTGATTGTATTGCTGGTCGCAGGATTACCGGTAGCACACGTTTCAGACGAGGTGAGAACACAACTCACCATGTCGTTATCAGATGGAATATATGTGAAATCTGGATTGTTAGTCCCGGCATTGCTGCCATTGACTTGCCATTGGTAACCCGGGGCTGGACCTTCATTCAAAGGCAAGGCCGAAAATAACACGGATGTGCCGCTGCAAACGGTGTTTGATAAGGTGGAAACTGAAACGCTTACAGGCAAGGCTTGAGTGACATACATCGTTATCAAATTGCTTACAGCAGGATTTCCTGTAACGCAAACCTGTGATGAGGTAAGTGTACACGAGATCACATCATTGTTGTTGGGTACCAGTGTAAAAGTTGGACTGTCTGTACCTGAATTATTGCCATTTACTTTCCATTGATAGTGAGGAGTTGTTCCTCCGTTTGATTGTGTGGCTGTAAATGTGACGGAAGTGCCGCTGCACACAGGGTTGGAGGATACATCGATGGAAACACCGGCAGGCAGGTAAGGGTTTACGATAACATAAAAGTCAGTTGTATCTCCACTGCATGGCGTTACAAATGGGACAACCCGATAAATTACGGAATCCGGTTCACCTCCTGTGTTATAGAGTGTCTGATGGATTGGATTGATATTGTCGGGGAAAAACCCGGTAAGCAGGGGAGAGGTGGCAGTTGCAGAATAATTGAATGATGTTGACGGAATGGAAGCTTGAAGTAAAATATCCGTTTGTTCACCGCTGCAAATAGTGAAGGTATGGGCCGTGTTGGTAATCTGGGTTGGCTGAATACTGTTAATCAATATCCCGTTGGGTGCAGGACCGAAGGTTCCGAAACCGCAGGCAGTTGAGTTACCTCGAACTTTTAACCATTTTTGACCTGCCGGAAAACTTGAAAAATCTATATTGATGGTTGATCCCATATCCATCAAATCAAGAAGGATCGTTCCGGTACCGGCATCGGCAAGTACCCAGTTGTACCTGTTTTGATCTGCTCCCGGCAGGGGATCAGGCTGAACGGTATACGATTCCGTATTGTATAAACATGGTTGAAGGGAACCAAGAATATTCGCGACTTGCTCAGGCGGACCCACCAACGTGACATTCCCGAGATTTATATTACTGCTGGCTGAATACCACCAGCTGTTCACGGTGTTGCTTTGTCCGAGCCCCCAATTATTACCTCCATCCCAGGTATGACATCCATTTGAGGGTAAAGAACTATAGCAACCACTTAGTTGGGCTACTCCTCCCCACCATGGCAATAAACTATCATCCCAATAAATGGCAAGAGGTGGCCCGGGTGGTCTGACAAGCTGGACAATAAAACCGTTCAGATTTTTTTCAACGCTGAATAATGGAAGATTGGTGAGGCCATTCACATAGGAAACAGTAATGCCAACGACAGCTCCGGATGGAACAGGAACTCCCAGCCCGTTCAGGCCATTCCAAATGATCGTGTTGGTTCCCGCTATTACCGTACTGGTCAGTGTAACATCTTCAGGTTGGTGACCAGGTAAAGGGTTTACTTCTATTTCAACGTTAACTATCCCGGGTTTATTTGCCGAAAAAGTGAGCATAACCGATCCGTCACATTGGGGGGTAACAGTAACCCCGTTCTGAATCAAACCATTGGTTCCTGTTGGGAATTGATTCGAATCGGGATTGCATAGGAAAATTTTATATTGTGGAAAAAGACATAAGCAGTTTCGTGACATCCGGCTGGTATCAAAAAGAGCAGGTGGGGAATATAATCCGTTACGATTGGCAACAAATTGAATGCCATTTGGCAACATGTTGTTAAAATAGATTGATGTAACAACTGAGTCGTCGGAATAAATATACATGGTTGCAAGAAAAGAATTATTAGGTACTGTTGAACTCCCCATTGATATAAGCCAGTCTTTTGACCAAAGCCGGCCATCAATGGCTGCCAACGGATAAAGGGCCGTATCAATTACTGAAATATCAAATCGTGCAATTGTAGGTTGTGGATCGAACTCTATACTGTAATCGCCCGGAATGCCCGGTGCAAATGCAAAAGCATTATATCCATGAACGTCAAGCACGTTCGGTCCGGCAATTGCCTGGCTGTTATATTTGATATAACCTTGTGCATTGATGTATATTATTTTAGGTCCAAAAACCACCATTCCATCTTTCTTGATTCTAAAGACAAGCCCTGTTGTGCCAAATCCAAAATAGATTTTCTCGGAAGGACTCGCAATCCGTACAAATAATTTATGATCGTCATCACAGTCAGATGTGGCGAAACATTCCGGCCACCATGACGGACCAGTTATTGTAAGGTAAGCTTGATGGGTTGTATCCGGCCTTAGCTGCTTTGAGCCTTCACCAAATGTGGCAAGGGCCGGAAGGAAAAAAATGGTTACGAGAAAAACAATAATATGCCTGACATTCATTCCCAAAGAATTTATCAACTCGAAATCCTTTTATTAAGAATTCTCATATTGATAGGTTGACCTGGCTATATTTTCATATCAAAGATAGGTAATAAATCAAAGAACAATGATATACCTCACTGAACCCGCATGAAAATTCATAATTTTCCGAATAACCGATTATTCCAATATGAAGATATGAGAATAAAAAAAAGTCTCGGTTTCCCGGGACGAAAAATATTACATGGTTCCTTCATCTGCGAAGGAAAAATAAGCATCCTTTGCTACAATTATATGATCCAGAACAGATATTTCACGTAAAGCAAAAGAATCTTTGATCTTTGTAGTAATCTTCAGACTTTAAGACTCCCGAATAAGTGTAAACGATCAATTTCAGAATAATTCATCGATGTTACTTCAGTATCATGGACCATACTTTTCGTTTACATTAAAGGGTTTCTGAAAAAAGCGGCGTTACAATTGCAACCTGGTTTGATGCAATTTAGTTCATTCATCATATGGAGTAAGCAACAAACCATCAAGCAGCTCCCACCGCATACAAATGCTTCTGGAACGACAGGAAGGTTGACCTGATCATCTCCACGTCTCCCAAATGTTCCATGGCATCCTGTATGGTATTGTATTTCAACATGAGCAAACTCGATAGCTTCTCCTGGTCCAGCTGGTCAACCCCTGATTCAATGTACTTTGACAACACAAAATCCAGAAACTCCTTGTGTCTGTCATCCAGCCCCATGAAAATTGTCTCCTTTGCCTTGACCACACGATTCAGCCGTGTGATCTTGGGTCTGGCAAAGGATACGTACTCCAGCACATCGAACAGGTCGCAATCCTCCGCCTCAATCATGCGCTGCATGGCTGACAGCTCTTCTTTGCCGAACCCTATCCCCGCTATCTTGTCAAGGAATGCTTTGCGGGTAATGGGGTCAGACCATATCGCCCGTAACTCCTCTTCATTCTTAAAGAACTCAGGCAGCACCCCATAAAGGTTCTGCAGGAACTCCTCCGCTGAAATGGGCTTGCCATCCGAACTCCAATAGGATGTGGACACCATGTGCTGGATCTCCCGTTCCTTGCCATCCCGTAACTTGATCTTGATCTTTTTATTTGGCTCTGGCGGCTGTGGCCGAGGTTCTCCGGGAGGTTTTGGTCCGGTAGTTCTTTCTGTGGGTTCAGGATTTATCGGCTCCCCATCCCACTCAGGATCGGCAAAGTGATGATAGGCATCCACAAAGTCATAAATAGTGAAGTATTCCTTCCCGTCAAACAACCTTGTCCCTCTCCCGATAATCTGCTTAAATTCAATCATGCTGTTGATCGGACGCATCAGGATGATCGATCTGATATTACGTGCATCAACCCCTGTTGAAAGCTTCTGCGACGTTGTAAGGATGGTGGGGATGGATTTCTCATTGTCCTGAAATTCCCGAAGGCACTGTTCCCCCAGCGCCCCATCATTGGCGGTAACCCTGACGCAGTAGTTCGGCTCCTTGCTTTTCTTGATCTGGTTGACCAGATCCCTCACCGCTGCGGCATGATCCTGCGTGGCGCAGAACACAATGGCTTTCTCGCTCTGGTTGGTCTCATTCATGAAAATCTCAACCCGCTTGGCTTCTCGTGCCTTGATTTCGATGATCCTGTTGAAGTCCGGCTCCTGATAGAGTTTTCCCTCTTCTACCATGCCCTCTATAACATCATCGTCTGAGGTGTACAGGTAATCATCCAGCGTGGTCTTGATGCGCTTTACCTTGAAGGGGGTGAGGAATCCGTCGTTTATCCCCTCCTTCAGGGAGTATATGTATACGGGATCACCGAAGTATCGGTAGGTGTCGACGTTGTCTTTGCGTTTGGGTGTGGCTGTCAGTCCCATCTGGATAGCTGGAGAAAAGTATTCCATGATCGCCCGCCAGTTGCTCTCATCGTTAGCCCCGCCACGGTGACACTCGTCAATGATGATGAAATCGAAGAAGTCTGGCGGGTACTCCCCAAAGTACGGGGTGTTCTCTGGTCCGCACATGAAGGTCTGGAAGATGGTAAAGAAGATACTGCCGTTGGTAGGCACTCCGCCTTTCCTGCTGATCTCCCTCGGGCTGATGCGGACAAGGGCATCCTCCGGGAATGCTGAGAATGCATTGAACGCCTGATCAGCGAGGATGTTCCGATCAGCCAGAAATAATATCTGTGGTCTCCGTGATCCGTCCCTGCTGAGATTCCATCGGGACTGGAACAGCTTCCATGCGATCTGGAATGCGATGAAGGTCTTGCCAGTACCCGTTGCAAGGGTTAACAGGATGCGCTGCTTCTCTTCGGCTATGGCTGCCATGACGTTGTTGACTGCGATCTCCTGATAAAACCGGACATCTTTCGTTCCGCCAATATCCTCAAAGGGAATCTGGCTGAATTTATCCCGCCAGAGGTTCTGTGCTTCAAAGGTTTTGTTCCATAGTTGATCTGGAGTTGGAAAGCTGGGGATGATGCCTTCCTTGCCAGTGGTCATGCATATCTGGTAGATTTCTCTCCCGTTGGCGGCAAAGGTGGTCTCCAGATTCAACTTCTCAGCGTAGTTCTTTGCCTGAGCCACACCTTCGCCAACGCCCAACTCGTTACTCTTGGCTTCAATGGCCGCCAGTTTGCGCCCCTGATACACCAGCACATAATCTGCGATCAAAGGCTTGCCATGACCTCCGCCCGTCTGAATTTTACCAGCCGTGATATGATGCTCCCGCAGGATGCGTGAACCCTCAACCACACCCCAGCCGCTTTGTTTAAGCTGCGGATCGATCAGTTCTGCACGGGTTTCGGCTTCGTTCATGATTTATATATAATACTTAAAGTCAATGGTTTGGTTAAATCTATATACCTGTTTTATAAATTCTTTATACGTTTTCTGATTTGTTTTGCTTTATAGAATATTTCATCCACTTCCGCTCACCCTGAGTTGATAGCAACCCTTTAGTGACCAGTTCCCGTAAAAGCCTTTTAATTTCTGAGGCACCATCTTCAATCCCGATGTAAATATACCCGCCCTGACCGTTTGCAAAACATACGCAGTCTTTTGCCAGCTCGTCCCAGTTAGTATTCTTGCCTTTGAGAAACCGTATCGATTTGTATTCTATGTTTCGATTTTCGCTCATTGGTTTATACTTTTTCGGTTTTCAATTCTCCTGTGAATACTTTCTCAAGGATTGATTTCTTCAGTTCGTCCAGATCAGCGAGTTTTTGCTTGTAAATGGCTTCCAGATTCTGTGTTTCAGAAAAAAAGTTGTCAATTTTGCCGACAATAGATTTTTGCACTTGCAATGACGGGATTGAAACCTTCAATGTACCAAGCAACTCAGATGGGAGTCTATGAACAGTTGCACCCCTATTTGCCAGTGACAATAATACTTTGTGTAAAGCAGACAAATGATAGAAAAGGAACTCTGGAGCTACTTCTTTTTTTGGTATAAGAGCCTTTATGTCCTGATTAATTGTTACATCCTTCCTTGTAATGGCAAGAGGAACAGTATGTGCCAAAATTCCAGATCGTACTACAATGAGGATAGCTCCCGATCTGACAAGGGAAGTTGAACTGTTTTCTATTGCGTCCATTGAAATGTGATCTTGAGCGTCAAATATTTCTTTGCACTTCATGTCTTTAGGGGAGACCCATGGAATCGTTCCATTCCAGTATTTTGCTACAGCTTTTGACGGAGTACCCCCACCCTTGATTTCTGCCACCTCGCATAATTTCTTTTTCTCCCAACCAATTGCAGGATTCGTAAATACACTTTGCAGATAAGCTTCAAAAACTCCCCGTGCATTGACAAGGTTCTTTTCGGCATTCTCCTTGGCTTTAGCAATTGCTGCAAAGGCTTCATTCAAGATGGTTACGATACACTGCTGTTCGGATATGGATGAGGGAAATTCTAAATCGACCTCTTTTAAAGAGGAATTAGAAATAACTGGTTGTGCAGCCTGTCTTGCATAATTGCGAAGATTTTTAAAATTCAGAAGATAGGATAGAAAGGCGTGGTCAAAAGAATAATTAAAATCAACAACATGAAAAGCATTATCTGTTAGCCATATTTTTTTGGTGATATGTCTTACTTTACCACACAATGCCCCGACTCTTCCGATAATAACATTACTACCATGAAGGTTAAATTCATTATGATAACCAGCTATCCCATTTCCACCGAAAACAGGAATATCACCTTCCTGCATTTTATTACTAACCAATGCTTCACCGCTTTTTAATTTAAAGCACTCTCCGAGTCTCTTCACTTCCCACCCCTTTTTCATACCATCCCCATGTTTCATATCGTTATTCATCTTCCACAATCAACTGTTTTTCTATCAATTGCCTCAATGCCTCTTTGTCCGGCATGTAAAATTGATATTTGTTAATGAAAAGCTGCGAAGTGAGGTTGTGCATCGCGTATTGCACCAGCAGGTCATCCTTTTCCTTCGCCAGAACAATGCCGACGGGCGGATTATCCCCTTCCGTATTCTCTTCGCTTTCAAAATAACCGAGATACATGTTCATCTGGCCAACATCAGCATATCCGGCTTCCTCTTTTTTCAGATCAATCAGCACAAAGCATTTCAGGATGCGATGGTAAAAAACAAGATCAACATAATGATTACGGTTGCCAAGGGTTATGCGATACTGCCTGCCGATAAAGGCAAACCCTTTGCCTAATTCGAGCAGAAATTGCTGCAGATGGTCAATCAGACGGGTTTCCAGATCGCTTTCGGTCAGATGATATGGCTCCGGGATTTTCAGAAATTCAAGAACACAAGGTTCACGGATAATATCCTCAGGCTGTTGAATCAATTGACCCTGTTTCGCAAGTTGCAGTATTCCTTCTTTATCTTTGGATGCAGCCAGGCGCAAAAACAGCGAAGATTTTTTCTGACGGATCAGATCGGTGGTACTCCAGTTCTCAATGATGGATTGGTTCTGGTAAAACGAACGTTCCAGGGGATCGTTGATCTTAATCAGCTCAACGAGATGAGTCCATGTTAATTGGTGCGGAAGTTCCGCACCAATTGGATAAAAATCATAAAGCTGCCTCATTCGCTTTAAATTACTCAAACTAAATCCCTTGCCATGAAGAAGGGAAAGATCTTCAGAGAGATTTTCCAGAAGCGCTTTGCCATATTTCGCCTTTAAAACTCCCCCTTGTTCAAATTCAACAATATATTGCCCGATTTCCCAATATGTTTGCACCATGTTGGAATTTACGGCCATGACTGTTTTTCGATAACCTCTCGCATAGACATCTGAGATGGTATTCAACAGTTGTTGATACACTACCGGGGGATTCTCCTTCTCTAGATTTGTCATAATATCTTCAGTAATGTTGATAAAATCTCCGCACTTTCCGCATCAAGCGCTTTCATCTCCGCAATGATCTCATTAGGCTGCCGCAGCGCCACCTCCTCTTTTTTATTGGGATTCTTTGCTGACAGATCATAGGTAGCAGTATCGACAGCAGTCACATCAACCGACCATGAGTTCGGGGAATCAGCTTTGGTCTTCTGCAAAGCCACAAAATCTGCCAGGTCATTTTCATTGAGCGGGTTGGTCTTGCCAAGATTGCGATCCAGATTGAGCTGGTAGAACCATATCTTTCGGGTGGGCGCACCCTTCTCAAAGAACAACACCACCGTCTTCACACCAGCCCCCGTGAATGTGCCGCCTGGGAGATCAAGGACCGTGTGAAGGTTACAACTGTCCAGCAACAGCTTTCGGAGACTAACGGATGCATTGTCAGTATTTGACAGGAAGGTATTTTTGATCACCACCCCTGCCCTACCGCCAGCTTTGAGGATTTTAATGAAATGTTGCAGGAACAGGAATGCCGTCTCTCCCGTCTTGATCGGGAAGTTCTGCTGCACCTCCGCACGTTCCTTGCCCCCGAAGGGTGGATTGGCAAGCACGATGTCGTAACGATCCTTCTCCTGTATGTCGGCAAGGTTTTCAGCCAGCGTATTGGTATGCACGATGTTCGGGGCTTCGATCCCGTGGAGGATCATGTTCATGATGCCGATGATGTATGCCAGCGATTTCTTCTCCTTGCCGTAGAATGTTCCCTTCTGGAGGGTTTCAACGTCCTTCGTGGTCAGGCGTTTGCTCTCTTTCATGAACTCGAATGCCTCACAAAGGAAGCCTGCAGAGCCCACAGCGCCGTCGTATACCTTGTCCCCTATGGATGGTGCCACTACCTTAACGATGGTGCGAATTAATGGGCGGGGGTGTAGTATTCTCCGCCATTGCGCCCGGCGTTGCCCATGTTCTGAATCTTGCCCTCATAAAGGTGCGACATTTCGTGCTTCTCGGCATGGGAACGGAAGCGGAGTTCATCGATAAGGTTGATCACCTCACGCAAGTTGTACCCGCTTTGCAGCCTGTTTTTCAATTCGCTGAAGATCTCCCCGATCTTGTATTCAATGGTGTCGGCTTTCTCAGCTTTGAACTTCTTCAGGTACGGAAACAGCTTGTGATCCACAAAATCCTTCAGGTCATCGCCTTTGAGTGCCTTGTGAAAATCCAGCTTACCATCGCCGTTCTTCGGGGAGGCCCATACGTCCCATCTGTACTCCGGGCTTATGATATAGCTGTATGTCGTGCCGGAAAGCTCTGCAGAAGTCTTGCGGTCCCGTTCCAGATCGTCGAGGTATTTCAGGAACAGAATCCAGGAGGTTTGCTCTACATAGTCAAGTTCACTGCCACAACCAGCATCTTTGTGGAGGATGTCATCGATATTTTTAAAGGTTTGTTCAAACATAGATTATCCGGGTAGTTTGGTTAGCGGCTCATGAACCAATTGAAAATCCTGATTAGGGAGGCCATTTGTACTGTCAATTGAACGGTTAAAATTAATCCAAAATTCCAATATCAGCTGGAATTGTTTCAGAAATATCATCTCCTTCAGCCAATTTCACCTGTTTTAACAGTGGTTACCATTGATGAATCCGGATTTGGATATGATTGATTTACATATATTATGTGGAACGAATATGAATAGCATAACTTATTTCTAACAGTTGTAAAAGTTGATTACAATTAACATATTTTTGCTATACGGCTGATATTGAGCGATTAATGTTATGAAAACACCCTATCTCTAAATCAATTAAATAATACACAACCAAATCATTACCCATGAAAAAGTATTTTATTCTTTTATTTGCCCTGATCATCATCGGTGGCAATGCGATTGCCCAGGTAGGTATCAATACCGATAACAGTGCACCGCACTCATCATCAATGCTTGATGTTAATTCAACCAGCAAAGGGTTTTTACCTCCCCGAATGACCACTGAGCAGATGAATGCCATCCTGACACCTGCCGAAGGACTTATTGTTTACAATGTCACGGTAAATTCACTGTTTTGGTTTAATGGCACCATCTGGAAGCAGTTTAATGAACCCTATACGGAAACAGACCCTGTTTTCACTGCTCATCCTGCCAGTGGAATTACGGTCGGGAATATTGGCAACTGGAACGCAGCCTATGGATGGGGCAACCATGCTACGGCAGGTTATTTGACAAGTTTTACTGAAACTGACCCCATTTTCAGTGTTCATCCAGCAAGTGGGATAACAGCGGGAAATATCACAAATTGGAACATGGCCTACGCCAATCGGATTATGCTTGCAAACGGGACAGGTCCCTTAAATTTATCCATATCGGGTAATCAACTTTCGGGATCAATCAATACAGCAAATTCAGCAACCAGCGGATATTTGACCTCAAGCGACTGGAATACCTTCAACAACAAACAAAATGGTTTGACCCTTGGAAATGCAACCTCAGCGGATATGACTATTACCGGCGGGAATGGCGCTGTTATTGGCAACGGCATGGCTTTGACTGTTAATAAGGGAAATCTCACCGAGGCAACATCCTCAGTTCTTGCCATTTCAGGAGGTACGGGATCGGTTTTAGGCAGCGGGGTGTCGGTACAAGTTAAACAATCAGGCGCCAGCCAATCAGGTTATCTGAGCAATACCGACTGGAACACATTCAATAACAAGCAAAGTACACTGACCTTTGGAAACCTTACATCGAGCGACATTACCGTGTCCGGAGGGACAGGTGCGGTAAAAGGTACCGGCGCCGGTCTGACCATCAATAAAGGTAACTTGACTTCGACTGATATTACGGTCAGTGGCGGCTTAGGTTCCGTATTAGGTGCAGGAACGGATTTGACAATAAATAAAGGCAACCTCACCGAATCAGGCTCCTCAGTTTTGATGCTAACTGGTGGCAGTGCGGCCGTCCTTGGCACCGGAGCATCCATCCAGGTAAAACAGGCGGGTACAAGCCAGTCGGGATACTTGAGCAGCGGAGACTGGAATAGTTTCAACAACAAAGTTTCAAGCCAATGGAGTGCCAATGGCACCAGTCTTTTTTACAATTCCGGAAAAGTTGGTCTTGGAACCTCAAATCCGCAAAATAAATTTGATATTGCAGGTAAAGTTGTGATCGGGTCAACTTATTCCGGGACCATTTCCGCTCCTGCCAATGGTTTGCTGGTGGAAGGGAAAGTTGGCGTCGGCACAAGCGCGCCAGTTTCATCGGCATTGGCCGAATTTACCAGCACAACGAATGGTGTTCTTCTTCCCCGCATGACCCGTGTTCAGCGTAACGCAATTGCGAGCCCTGCCGAAGGTTTAATGGTTTATTGCACAACATGTGGTACCAGCGGTTCGCTGAGTATCTTTACCAATGGCTCGTGGATGACCTTTTCGCCTTGTGCGATTGCCGCACCCGTTGCAGGTTCACCCGTGATGTTGCAGGGTCAGATTATATGGAATTGGGTGGCTGTTTCCGGTGCTGCCGGCTACAAATGGAATACAACGGCGGATTACGAGACGGCAACCGAAATGGCTGCCGCCACGAGCAAAACCGAAACAGGCACCATATGCGGAACAACATATACGAGGTACGCATGGGCGTACAGCAGTTGCGGTGAATCTGCCATGACAATACTTACCGCTACTGTTCCTGCTGGTGTGCCGGCATCTCCTGTCGCTGCTGCGCATGTTGCTACCCAAACTTCCATTGTCTGGAACTGGAATAGTGTATCGGATGCTACAGGCTATAAATGGAATACGACCGATGATTTCGCATCGGCAACCGAAATGGGAACAGCCACCACCAAGAGCGAAACCGGTATTACCTGTGGCACGGCTTATACCCGTTATGTATGGGCATACAATGGCTGCGGCTACTCACTTTCGGCTGCATTAAATCAATCTACCGGGGCTTGCTGGGCTTGCGGAATTTCAACGATGACTATCAACCACGTTGCAGGAGCGGTAGCTCCGGTTACAAAAACTACTACCTATGGCACAGTTACCAATATTCCCGGTGAACTTACAAAGTGTTGGATTACCAGCAACCTTGGCTCCGACCACCAGGCAACATCCATGAGCGATGGCACCGAGGCCTCGGCCGGCTGGTACTGGCAGTTTAACCGCAAACAGGGTTACAAACATGATGGAACCACCCGAACACCAAATACGACCTGGATAACCAGCATCGGTGAAACTTCAGACTGGATAACCGCCAACGACCCGTGCAATATTGAGTTGGGCACCACCTGGCATCTCCCGACGTACACTGAGTGGTATAATGTTGACAATACAGGCGGTTGGACGACGTGGACCGGCCCATGGGGCTCCGGATTGAAACTCCATGCTGCCGGGTACCTGAGCAGCGGCGATGGTTCACTGTACGGTCGCGGCTCAATCGGCTACTACTGGAGTAGTACGCAGTACGATGCCGCTAACGGCTGGGGCCTGCTCTTCGGCAGTGGGTACTGCAGCATGGACTACAACGGCAAGGCGTACGGCTTCTCCGCCCGCTGCGTCAGAGACTATTAATTTATTTGACTATTTTGACAATTTATTTTTTTATTAATATTTTGTAATACCGCGTAGCGGTCGAATTTTTTTTGCCCCCCCCCCCTCCCCACTAATAGAGAGGGAGGAAAGGATTTCTGGCTTTGAGTGGATGTTTCAGTTTTTACAATATTTTTGTAATTTTGTATCAAATACTACAACTATGGCAACTTATATGATTGAAATCAATGAACGCACCAATAAAGGAAAAGCTTTGCGCAACTTTCTTGAATGTGAAGATGTTGTAAGGCTGAAACCATTGATTGCCGGAGGAGATTTGTTATTAAGGGAAATTGCAACAGGCTTGCTGGAGGTAAAAAAAATGCGTGAGGGGAAAATACAGAAAAAAACCATTGACCAAATGCTAAACGGTAATTAAATGGCCAATTTTGTTATACCAACACCTTTTTTTGAGAGCAAATATAAACGACTTGCCAGAAAATTCCCCTCCCTTGGCATTGAATTGGTAAACCTGGAAAAAGAATTGATAAACAATCCTAAACTTGGAGAGTCGCTTGGCTCTGACCTTTATAAAATAAGGTTGTCGGCAAAGGACAAAGGGAAAAGTAAAAGCGGTGGGTTTCGAATAATTACTTACCTGGTGCAGGAATTTCAAAATTCATTTGAAATTTATTTGATCACCATTTTTGATAAATCAGAGGAGGCTAATATTTCCAAGTCCGTTTTGCTAAAAATAGTAAAATCAATTTTTCAATGACCATTGAAGAAGCCGTGGTGAAATCAGCAGAAAATTTGACCATATTTAACGTTAAAGAAGCGCTATTCTGCAATGTTTATGAGGAAAGCGCGTGGTGGTTTATTGAATTGATAAAGCCTTACAAACCAATAAAGGAAAGAGTTAAGAAGCTCAATATGGATATAGTATCAATCGGTTTTCCCAAATCGCAATTGCCTGCCATTCCTGAAATTGCCATAGCTAAGCTGCATTTGAAATGCCGCTTGGAACACAGATTCAGCCGGGGTTGATTTTTTTTGCAAAGGATAATTAGTGTTTAGCCGGCTGGCATCCCAGATCTCACACTTCACACTTCAGATCTCAGATCTCAGAT